>NZ_JAWOVT010000832.1:0-500 GCF_033340055.1 Vibrio sp. 1580 | reverse complement strand
CCTACTACTGTTGCGGTCACACGTCGGTTCAAAGCATGGCTTACTTCGTCTGTTCCGGTTGTTGCTAAAACCGTATCGCCGTAGCCAACAATAGTAACTCGATCAGGAGTAATACCGTTTTGAAGCAGTGCCTTTCTTACGTTCTCTGCTCGGCGTTTGGAGAGATCCAAATTGTGCTCAGACCCTCCTGTGCGGCTCGCGTAACCTTGCAACTCAATGGATGTGCTTGGGTATTCTTTCAAGAAATCTGAGAGTTCTCGAATCTGCTTCGCGAAAACCGGGTTAATTTCATCTGAATCATTTGCAAATAACACTCGAATTTGCATTTGTTGTGATGAGTTTGCGTAAGATCCGCAGCCATCATTATCAATTTCTGCACCTAATGGTGTGCCTGGACATAAATCGCGCTGGTTAATGACACCGTCGCTGTCGTCATCTTGGTGGTCGGCCCATTGATCTGCAATAGGAGTGTCGATGTAATCGTATTCGTCGCCTCGCTC
>NZ_JAWOVT010000831.1:0-500 GCF_033340055.1 Vibrio sp. 1580 | reverse complement strand
ATGGTGGTGAAGCGGAACAAGCGAAACAAAACGTGTTATCGCTGAACCAAAAAGAACGTGACGCATTGATCGCGTTTCTGAACTCTCTGTAAGGATGCAACCATGAAGAAAACAACATTAATGAGCGCTGTTGTTGCAACGCTAAGCTTAGTTGGTTGCCAATCGACAACGGGCTCGTCGGATGAACAACCAGAACAAACTAGCCATATTTCTCAAGCTGTTTACGAAGTGGAGTTTCATGCCGCACAGTCATTTTTAAGCCAAGCTTCGCAGTTAGAGCAGAGCTTTGCTGATTTTTGTTCTGCGCCGAAAAATGACGTGGAACCAGTACAACAACAGTGGCACAGCACCATGCTGGCTTGGATGGCGCTTCAAGGACAGGAACGTGGCCCCGCGACCGCGCTGGAGCAAAGCTGGAACGTACAATTCTGGCCCGATAAAAAAAATACCACCGGGCGTAAAATGTCGGCGCTGACTAAAGCCGATAAAGTTTGGACAGT
>NZ_JAWOVT010000830.1:0-500 GCF_033340055.1 Vibrio sp. 1580 | reverse complement strand
ATTTGCGTAAGTTGCTCAAATTGTCGCGAGTGGGATAGGGAGCGCATCATGACGTTAACAAAGTTGGTTAGATTAAGTTTGTGCCTGACGTTAGTCGTCATCATGTTGGGGGCCTATACCCGTTTGTCGGATGCGGGTTTGGGGTGTCCTGACTGGCCGGGGTGTTATGGTCACTTTTCTGTACCACACCATGAAGACGATGTTCTGCGCGCCAACATCAATTTTCCAGAACGCGAGATTGAGCATGAAAAAGCGTGGCTAGAGATGATTCATCGCTATTTTGCTGGAACACTCGGCATGGTGATTTTTGCTATTACCGTTATTGCTATTCGAACTGAACGCGTGAACCCATCCATTCCTATTCTGCTCAGCTTTTTGGTTGTGGGGCAGGCGATGTTAGGTATGTGGACGGTGACTCTAAAACTGATGCCTGTCATTGTCATGCTTCATCTGCTTGGTGGGTTCACCTTACTCGCGCTGCAAGCGGTGTTTTATTGCCA
>NZ_JAWOVT010000829.1:0-500 GCF_033340055.1 Vibrio sp. 1580 | reverse complement strand
GATATCGAAGCGACATTTTTTTCCGATGCGGAATCCGCCTTGTTAGCCATGAAACAAAGCGACGAAGCTGGTGTGATTGTGACCGACATCTGCTTACCCGGTATTTCAGGCATGGACTTGTTAACCACGTTAGTTCAACGCGACCCAAACCTGCCAGTTATCATGATTACAGGCCATGGTGACATCTCAATGGCCGTAAATGCGGTACACCAAGGGGCCTACGATTTTATAGAGAAACCTTTTGCGCCAGAACACTTGGTTGAAACCGTAAAACGCGCCATTGAAAGACGCCAACTGACGAACGAAAATGAGAAACTTCGTCAATCACTCAAAGCAAGCCAAACGCTTGGCCCCCGAATAATCGGTGAAACTACCAGCATCCAAACGCTGCGAGAAACCATCACCCACATTGCTGATACTGATGCCGATATTCTGCTGTTTGGCGAAACAGGTACAGGTAAAGAGCTTATCGCCCGCTCACTGCACGAACAAAGTTCTCA
>NZ_JAWOVT010000828.1:0-500 GCF_033340055.1 Vibrio sp. 1580 | reverse complement strand
AATCGCGTTAGAGAAACAAGCCGAGTAACCCGCTGCAAACAGTTGTTCTGGGTTCGTTGCTGCGCCTGTACCACCCATCTCTTTTGGGTAAGCAAGTTCAAGATCCAGCAGACCATCGTTGGTTTTTACTTGACCATTACGGCCAGCCAGAGCAGTAGCTTGAGTTTTGTATAATGTTGTCATGCAAATATCCTCTTTGATTTAAGTTGCACACAATTTAATTGCTTGCAACCTTACATCGAAACAACGATAGTTTGCAACTATATTGTGCACAATTTATTTTTATCGCCTTTATCGAGATTAAGCCCATGAGCCAGTGTTACTCCCCAAGTACATTGAATGCAGAAGAAAAATTGTTACTAGAGAATCAAGTCTGCTTTCCGCTATACAGCGCTGCTAACGCTGTGATTCGCGCGTACCGACCGTTGTTGGACGCACTTGATCTCACCTACTCGCAGTACTTGGTAATGATGGTGTTGTGGGAAAAAGATGGCACAAGC
>NZ_JAWOVT010000827.1:0-500 GCF_033340055.1 Vibrio sp. 1580 | reverse complement strand
GATAAGCTTGAGGAGCAGGGTAGTTGGCTTACCAAGTTACTTTACAAGTTTAGCCATTGGACGAATCGAAACTCGCAAGAAAACTCTCGGAAGAACATCCATGCTCATTACGATTTAGGCAATGATTTGTATGAAGCTTTTTTAGATACCAATATGCTGTACTCATCAGCGCTTTACCACACAAGTGCCGACTCCTTAGAGCAAGCTCAAATCAATAAAATGGAACGCTTGTGCCAGCAGTTGGATCTTCAATCTACCGACCATGTGATTGAGATTGGCACAGGGTGGGGTGCGATGGCTATATACATGGCTGAGCAATACGGTTGCCGCGTGACAACAACGACCATTTCGGAAGAGCAGCATGAGTATGCTCGACAGCAAATCGTACAACGAGGTTTAACCGATCGAATTACTTTACTTAAAGAAGACTACCGCAACCTTACTGGGACGTACGATAAAGTGGTTTCTATCGAGATGATTGAAGCCGGGGGGGACCAGTT
>NZ_JAWOVT010000826.1:0-500 GCF_033340055.1 Vibrio sp. 1580 | reverse complement strand
CTCTGGAGTCAACTTAGACACTGGAGGTAGCACGCCAAATGCGTCTGCCGATAGGAAGATCACTTTGTTTGCGTGACCGCCTTTTGATACTGGCTTAACGATGTTTTCGATGTGGTAGATAGGGTAAGAAACACGTGTGTTTTCTGTCTTAGAGCCGTCATCAAAATCGATAGAGCCGTCGCTACGAACCGTTACGTTTTCTAGCAGCGCATCACGGCGGATCGCGTTGTAGATGTCTGGCTCCGCTTCTTTCGATAGCTTGATGGTTTTCGCGTAACAACCGCCTTCGAAGTTGAAGACACCATCGTCATCCCAGCCGTGCTCATCATCACCAATTAGAGCGCGTTTAGGGTCGGTAGAGAGTGTTGTTTTACCTGTACCAGATAGGCCGAAGAATACTGCTACGTCGCCATCTTTGCCCATGTTGGCACTACAGTGCATCGAAGCGATGTCTTTCAGAGGAAGGAAGTAGTTCATCATCGCGAACATACCTTTCTTCA
>NZ_JAWOVT010000825.1:0-500 GCF_033340055.1 Vibrio sp. 1580 | reverse complement strand
CCGGCAGAAACCCAATTGCTTCAAAATGGCGAGTTCGACGTGTACTGCGCCAGTGCGCAGCAGATTCCATCTCTCCTACATGAAATTGGCCGCTTGCGAGAACATAATTTCCGTCAAGTTGGCGAAGGGACCGGACAAGCGATAGACATCGATCATTTCGATCATGATTACCTGCACCTGTTTGTGTGGGATCGTGAGAACCAATGCATGGTAGGTGCTTACCGTCTTGGATTAGTTGATCAATTATTGGCGAAATATGGCGTAGAAGGATTGTATTCGCGCACCTTGTTCAACTATGACCAACGCTTTCTCGATCAAATGGGCAAGTCGATTGAAATGGGTCGTTCTGTGATTGCCGAGCAATATCAAAAAAGCATGAGTGCCCTACTCTTACTCTGGAAAGGCATAGCGACTTTTGTCCATCAACATCCCGAATACACGCACTTGTTTGGCCCAGTGAGCATCAGCAACGATTACAGCCATACCGCGCGTCAATTATT
>NZ_JAWOVT010000824.1:0-500 GCF_033340055.1 Vibrio sp. 1580 | reverse complement strand
GAAAGTGGTGCTGGTTGCTCAAGAACAAACGGCAGATGTAAAGCCAAAAGAGCAAGAAATCGAAATGCAAAGCTTTTCTCGTAAAACCAAACACGAGAAACACAACAGCCGAATTATGTTGCTGACTTGGGTAATAGCCATTGTCATCATCGGTATCTCAGCAGCTTGGTGGTGGCAAAATCAGCAAGAAAATAGTCTCGCTCAAGTTGTAGCAGAGGCTAATGTTGAAACAAGCCAACCAAGTGCCGATGAAATTGCTGATATTGATCTAATGACCGAAGAAGAGCTGATCGCAAGTACTCCAGCAGAGCTAGCGGCATCAAACAATACAGCATCAGAATCATCCATCAATGCAGCGCAAACTGATGACGTGGTACCTGCAGAAACAGAAGAGTCGACAACAGAAGCAACTAAAGAGCCAGTTGCTGTGATTGAAGCAGCAGAAGAGGTTCAAGAAGCATCTCCTGTAGTGCCAGAAGGTATGACTCTGCTCACCATGA
>NZ_JAWOVT010000823.1:0-500 GCF_033340055.1 Vibrio sp. 1580 | reverse complement strand
TCGGTATAGGCTTCAACTACAAGTTTGGTTCTGAGACAGTAGTTCAAGAAGAAGCAGTTGAAGAAGTGGTAGAAACACGTCCATCTACTCGTATCGTTGAGCACGTGTACCCAGCTCAAACAGCAACAGTACAATTCGGCCTAGAAAGCGCAGAAGTGAAAGATGCATCAGCACTTTCTGGTACAGTTGATCTAATGAACACTTACCCACAAGCTAAAGTTGAGATCACTGGTTACAGTGACACAACGGGTTCTGCTCAGTACAACCAACAGCTAACTGAAAAACGTGCTAAAGCGGTTGCTAATGAATTCGAAGCGAAAGGTATCGCTGCTGACCGTATGACAGTTAAAGGCATGGGTGAAGCAAACCCAGTTGCTAGCAACGAAACTCGTCAAGGTCGCGAAGCGAACCGTCGTGTGGAAGTAGTTGTTCCTGCGTTTGAATACCAAACGACTGAACAAGCTCAATAATTTGTTGCTATAGCCAACAAAGCAAAAAGC
>NZ_JAWOVT010000822.1:0-500 GCF_033340055.1 Vibrio sp. 1580 | reverse complement strand
TCACTGAAAAGGGAAAGGTGACTCCTGTTTTCGTTCGTTTTTCGACCGTTATACACTCAAAAGGATCGCCAGAGACGCTGCGTGATCCACGAGGTTTTGCAACCAAATTTTATACTGAACAGGGCAACTGGGATCTGGTAGGGAATAACCTGCCTGTGTTCTTCATCCGTGATTCGATCAAGTTTCCGGATATGGTGCACTCTCTGAAACCGTCACCAGTGAACAACGTTCAGGATCCAAACCGATTCTTTGACTTTTTTAGCCATGAACCAAGTGCGACTCACATGCTGACTTGGGTGTACAGCAATCTTGGTACGCCAGCGAGCTATCGCACAATGGATGGCTTTGGCGTTCACGCTTACAAGTGGATCAACCAACAAGGTGATGTGAACTATGTGAAGTTCCAATGGAAGAGCCAACAAGGCATTAAGAGTCTTCGTCCTAATGAAGTGACGGAAATGCAGGGTAAAGACTTCAATCACCTTACGAATGATTTGTAT
>NZ_JAWOVT010000821.1:0-501 GCF_033340055.1 Vibrio sp. 1580 | reverse complement strand
ACTGACGAAGAATTTCACCGGCAAATTGGTAACCAGAACCCGATTTGTCGTGGAAACGAACTGGGTTTGCAGCCAAGAACGAGCCAATTAAGCTGCGCGTACGGTTCGGGTTCTTCAAGCTGAACGCCTCGTGATTCATGGTTGCTTTCACTTTTTCAAGTGCATCTTCTGCTGGGTTAGTCCCCTGCAGTGCAAACCATTTGTCCATAACCAAACCGTCATGTTTCCACTTATCGCTGTAATCAGCCATCAGCTCTTCACGACATTCCAGTTGAGCACTATTCGCTGCACTCATAGCTGCAATGGTATCGGTCATGTTATTGGCAGCTTCATACTGCGCTTTAACTAACGTGTTACCTTTGTCTGTATGAGCTAAGAACTGAAGACATTGATTACGCAACGCACGTTTGCCGATTGCTGCATGGTCGATGGTGTATTCGGCTTGTTTTAGCGTGTGGTAAGTGGCACTTAGTTCGTCTTCCAATGTGGCAGAAAGTGACA
>NZ_JAWOVT010000820.1:0-501 GCF_033340055.1 Vibrio sp. 1580 | reverse complement strand
CAAAGCGATCCATTGTTGAATCGCTCTATCATAACGTCATTAATAAAATCAGGCTAATCCAGGAAACAAGTTACGTAAGCCGTTTGCAATAAACTCGATGCCTAGCGCTCCAAGAATCAAACCCATGATACGTGTGATCACGTTGATGCCTGTTTGACCCAAGAAACGAACGATCAAAGGTGCCGAACGAAATAGCAACCAAGAACAAAGGCAAAACAGACCAATCGTGATAACGATGCCCACGGTATCGAACATACTTGGGTAACGCGCGCCATAAACGATTGTTGAGCTGATTGCACCAGGACCAGCCATTAGAGGCATCGCTAGTGGTACAACGCCGATCTGTTCGCGGCTAACGTACTCAGATTTTTCTTGTTTGTTCTGCTTATCCTCACCGAGCTTACCGCTCATCATCGAAAAGGCGATGCTTAACAGCAGCAAGCCACCCGCCACTCGGAATGAATCCAGTGAAATACTGAACATATCCAACAGTAACTGACC
>NZ_JAWOVT010000819.1:0-501 GCF_033340055.1 Vibrio sp. 1580 | reverse complement strand
TCGTTCAATGACAAATCAAAACCGAGAGAGCCGATGATCTCGCCACGTAACTTGATTGGTTGGCTGATGGTCGTGATCAGTTCTTGTTTGCCGCGAACCGGATACATGTACGGTTCCATCACGAACGTTTTGCCCGTTTCGAAAGGCATCAAGTGCCAATCGTCTTTACGCTCACCGTTGTTGTTTAATTCAGTATTGCTAAAGCTATCCATCGCCACGACATCAAAACTGTTGTGCGAATTTGGCGAAAAGAATGGCGCTAAGTAGCCTTCGCTATTAAAGCCAAGGCTTTTGTCTTGAATCGTTGGCTCAACCCACGATGGCTTTTCCCATACCATGTAACCAGCAAACACAGCTTTGTTCTGAGCTTCTAGCGACGCAATAAACTGTTTAACAATAATGTCTGGCGTTGCGGTCGTCTCTGCGCTTAATTCGATAATTGAACGCGCTTGCTTTAGGTTCGCCAACACTGGCTCTAACTGGTTGGAAATATTCAGCCCT
>NZ_JAWOVT010000818.1:0-502 GCF_033340055.1 Vibrio sp. 1580 | reverse complement strand
AGTTGAGAAGCTACATAGTTTTGTAGCGCAGAAACACCTTGCTCTCCATTGATATCAAAACGAATCGCATCACCAAAAATGATGTCGTTTCCATCAAGGCTACTAATCTCATCCTTGCCTTGCATTAATGACACTTCTTTGCCAAGAATCACTTCTGCAAGTTGATTAACATCGATGTTAGTTCTTACAACACCATCAGAGTCAAAGTGTTTCAACGAATCTTCATCTAAGTCATGACCAAGACCGATCGATCGAACCTCACTAAGTTCTTCCAATGCCTGATATGCGTTATTTGCTTGATGAAGTACATACGTTTCATAATCGTAATAACTATGATTACTTGTCATCTTCCCTAACAACTCACCTGTCGAAAGCGAATAAACGAGTGAGTTACTATCTATCACCGTCTTATTGTCGTAAGTTACAACATCACCAGTTTTGTAATCCGCTGGCAACACATCAGCTAACGTTACCAGTTTGTTGTTTTCCACTCCAAGAACAA
>NZ_JAWOVT010000817.1:0-503 GCF_033340055.1 Vibrio sp. 1580 | reverse complement strand
TAATGCGACTGCCGCCCGGAGAACCAATTGCCATGTATGGTTGATCATTTTTCATGATGATGGTCGGTGCCATGGAGGATCGCGGGCGTTTGCCCGGTTCTAATCGGTTGGCGATTGGCGCGCCATTTTGATGAGTGCGGAAAGAAAAGTCCGTCAGCTCGTTATTGAGCAGGAAGCCGCGAACCATTAAGCGCGAGCCAAAAGCGTTCTCGATGGTGGTGGTCATGGAAACCACATTGCCTTGCTTGTCGACGATGTTGAAATGGCTGGTGGAAGGCAGTTCTATCGATTCATCCATACTGAGATTCATTGCATGTGACCAGGGTGGGTTACCAGCTTCCACTTTCGTCAGTGCTTTGCCGACCTGAATAAGCTCGGCACGTTGTTTGAGATAGTCTTTGTCCAACAAACCTTCGGTTGGCATGGGTACATAGTCTTGATCGGCCATGTACTTACCGCGATCAGCAAACGCGAGACCAGATGCGTCCGCAATGACCTGCCAA
>NZ_JAWOVT010000816.1:0-503 GCF_033340055.1 Vibrio sp. 1580 | reverse complement strand
TTGTGCCGTGTCGACGTCTTTACCTTGACCTAGCGCTAAACCAAAGCGGCGGTTACGTGATTGGTTGTCGGTACACGTTAGGACAAGGTCGCCCAAACCAGCCATACCCATGAAGGTTTCTGGTTTGGCACCAAGTGCAGCGCCAAGGCGGCTCATTTCAGCCAAGCCACGGGTAATCAACGCAGTACGTGCGTTTGCACCAAAACCGATGCCGTCTGACATACCTGCGCCAATTGCGATAACGTTTTTCACTGCACCGCCAAGTTGCATGCCGATGAAGTCGTTGTTCGCGTACACGCGGAAGGTTTTGCTACAGTGGATTTTCTCTTGCAGATCCGCCACGAACTCTGCATCTGGAGAGGCAACGGAAATCGCAGTTGGTAGACCCATCGCGAGCTCTTTCGCGAACGTTGGGCCAGATAGAACGGCCAGCGAGTAGTTCTCACCGATGATGTCGTATGCGACGTCTTTGAGTAGTCGGCCAGTTTCAGGTTCAAGACCTT
>NZ_JAWOVT010000815.1:0-503 GCF_033340055.1 Vibrio sp. 1580 | reverse complement strand
GTTTTCTCCTAGCTCGAACACAATGTACGAAGAATAGAACGGGCCAAAAAATGAAACTTTAAGATGGCCGATGTTTTCATCTCCAACGAAATACGCTTTGCCTTCGGCTTGTGTCCACTTTTTATCTTCTTGCGAATAACCACGGTTGATAACCGTGACACCACCGTCTTCACGCAATTCGTATTCAGCCGTAACGTTAGAGAGGCCGCGCTCAAAGGAATGATCCAGTCGAGCGATTTCATACCATTTACCGAGGTAGGGTTGGAGTGCAAAGTTGTTTACAGGCTCAACATCATCTGGTTTTGACGTACAACCAAACATCGCGATCAAACATAACAACATCCATGCTTTTATAGATTTCATTTTTAACTCCAATAGCGATTACTCATTGATTTTACTCTATAAGATTGAAAATCGATCACAGACGAAAGATTTTAGAATCTCCGCAAGCCAACCCTTGTTCCTGATAACCTTGCAAAGCTTCAAAAACATTGAAATGACTG
>NZ_JAWOVT010000814.1:0-503 GCF_033340055.1 Vibrio sp. 1580 | reverse complement strand
TTACTCGAGTTACGCCGACGTTGGCTTGTGCGTAAAATTTCAAAAAACCTTCCCTACGTGCTCGATATTATGTCGGTGTGTGTGCAAACGGGTATGACCATTGAGGCATCTTTTGCTTAT
Source organism: Vibrio sp. 1580 (assembly GCF_033340055.1). Lineage (NCBI taxonomy): Bacteria > Pseudomonadati > Pseudomonadota > Gammaproteobacteria > Vibrionales > Vibrionaceae > Vibrio > Vibrio sp. 1580. The sequence continues at coordinate 383 of NZ_JAWOVT010000814.1, read as the reverse complement.
TTGGCCAAAGAGCTAAAAATCTTCGATAAAGATCTGTGCTATCAAATCAATAAGACGTCCGAGTCAGGGAAAGTACACGGGATTGAAAAAGCCTTGCATGATCTGTCGCTGCGCTTGCCTGCACCAGAGATCAATAGTTTTGTGCTTACCATTATCCAAAACTTACATTATGGCGCCTCTGTTGCTGGTGTATTAAGTGACTTGGCAGAAGACATGCGCCGAATTCACTTACTCGAAGTAGAAGAGCGAATGGGGAAACTATCAGCCAAAATGAGTGTGCCTCTTATTTTGCTGATCATGTTTCCAATCGTTATTTTTATCCTCGCTCCGGGTTTCTTGCAAATCGATTTCTCGACACTTTCAGGGAGTGGGTAATGAAAAAA
>NZ_JAWOVT010000813.1:0-503 GCF_033340055.1 Vibrio sp. 1580 | reverse complement strand
CCCTGGTTCTCTTGGCCCTGTAGGCCTAGAACTGCCATTCATCGTTGACCGCAGCGTAGCAGTCATGAGCGACTTTGGCGCTGGAGCAAACATCGACGGTAAACACTACTTCGGTATTAACTGGGGTCGTGACGTTGAACTGGGTCAAGTAGAAGATCTGCGTAACGTAGTGGAAGGTGATCCAAGCCCATGTGGTAAAGGTACGCTAATGCTGAAACGTGGTATCGAAGTTGGTCATATCTTCCAACTTGGTAACGTTTACTCAGAAGCAATGAACTGTAGCGTTCTTGGCCCTGACGGTAAAAACGTAATCCTAGAGATGGGTTGTTACGGCATCGGTGTATCGCGTGTTGTTGCTTCTGCGATTGAACAGAACCACGACAAATACGGCATCATTTGGCCAGACGCAATTGCACCTTTCCAAGTAGCAATCGTGCCAATGAACATGCACAAATCTGAGCGCGTAAAAGAAGCAGCAGAGAAGCTATACGCGGAACTAACTG
>NZ_JAWOVT010000812.1:0-504 GCF_033340055.1 Vibrio sp. 1580 | reverse complement strand
TTTGATGCTCAAGAGGAAGAGCTAGAGTTCGAGTTAGATGATTACCGCGAACCCATCCCAGCCAAGTACCTATGGCGTAACTGGGCGGCAGATAACCAAGGCATTACAGGTGATGAGCTGCTGGAATTCATCAATGATGACCTATTCCCGACGTTAAAAAACCTTACTGCACCGAAAGACACCAACCCACGTGGTTTTGTAGTGAAAGAAGCCTTTAGTGATGCCTTCAACTACATGAAAAATGGCACACTGCTGCGCCAAGTGATTAACAAGCTCAACGAAATCGACTTTACTGACTCTAAAGAACGCCACCTGTTCGGTGACATCTACGAGCAAATCCTCCGTGACCTACAAAGTGCAGGTAATGCGGGTGAGTTCTACACCCCTCGCGCAGTGACTCGCTTTATCGTCAATCGTCTTGACCCTAAACTAGGTGAGCAGATTATGGATCCCGCCTGCGGTACGGGCGGATTCCTGGCTTGCTCATTCGATCACGTTAAAGAG
>NZ_JAWOVT010000811.1:0-504 GCF_033340055.1 Vibrio sp. 1580 | reverse complement strand
GTTTAGTTTTTCTTTTTCAATTTTATCGGTGAAAACTTGAGCAAAAATACCTTTGCCAACTTTAACGTCATCAATGCGCTTCAGAATTTCGTGGGCAGATACGGATTTTTCCTCAGACGTTTTCGTTGTCCATTCTTGGCCAGCAATCTGATTGAGTGTATCTATTACAGTGCTATTCCCTGTTTTAGGTTTTGGCCAAAGTGAAGCGACAACCTCAGCCATTAGAGCTACGTTATTACCTTCCATAGCCAAATCGTATTCTAGCGTCTTATACTTACTGACAAACAAGCGAGCGTGTTCAGATGAGTTGATTGAATCAACTAATTTAATAGCATGGTTCATGCCTTCAAGTAGATGTGAATCGTGTGGAATAAAGTCGATTTCTTTATCAATAGTTTCATCTTCATTTTCTTCGCTAGCGACTTGGATAGTTTGTTTCTTTGGAGGGTCTAGATCTGTAACGCCAGCACAGCGAACTGGTATATTTACGCCTTCTTGATCTTC
>NZ_JAWOVT010000810.1:0-504 GCF_033340055.1 Vibrio sp. 1580 | reverse complement strand
GCATTCATACCCTACGTGCGATCGAAAACTTCAACATCTCTAACGTAACTATTTCTGACGTACCTGAGTTCGTACGCGGCATGGTGATGACGAAGAAAGCAGCAGCGTTGGCGAACAAAGAACTTGGCGCCATTCCTAAAGAAGTTGCTAACTACATCCTAGAAGCGTGTGATTTGATCCTAGAAACAGGCAAGTGTATGGATCAGTTCCCTTCAGACGTATTCCAAGGCGGCGCGGGTACTTCCGTTAATATGAACACTAACGAAGTTATCGCGAACGTTGCACTTGAACTGATGGGCAAAGAAAAAGGCCAATACGAGTTCATCAACCCGAACGACCACGTTAACAAGAGCCAATCTACTAACTGTGCGTACCCAACTGGTTTCCGTATCGCGGTTTACAACAGCGTACACAAACTAATGGAAGCGATTGAATACCTAAAAGGCGCATTCGATCTTAAAGCAACTGAATTCAAAGACGTATTGAAGATGGGTCGTACTCAGC
>NZ_JAWOVT010000809.1:0-504 GCF_033340055.1 Vibrio sp. 1580 | reverse complement strand
GGACCAAATTGAGCTTCTGCTTTTTCAATCGCTGTTATCAAACTCGCTTGGTCAGTGACATCGACTTTTTCACATAAGGTGTTTGGTAAATTGAGTGCTTCTAAACGTTCTACGCGACGAGCCACAAGAAGGAGAGGGTGGCCTTCTTCACTAAAACGACGTGCGATAGCTTCACCAATACCTGAACTTGCACCAGTAATAACGACCAGTTTTTTCATTTGTTACTTCCTCAGTTTTCGTTAAAAGCAGCGGTCTGCTGCGATGAACTCATACTAAGGAAATAACTTTTGTTGATATATATCACTTTAGGTAAAACACTGTTGTTAAATAGCAACAATAATTACTGCTTGAGTTTGTCTTATTGGTAGGAAAAAGGCGCAACTCGTGCGCCTTAAGTGAGAAGAATGCGCTGTTACTACGGTGAAATCCGCACTAATCAACCCATCAAAGTTACAACTTATTCAACGGTGCAAACAACGCTGTTGTCACTACCAAAGCCATTTG
>NZ_JAWOVT010000808.1:0-504 GCF_033340055.1 Vibrio sp. 1580 | reverse complement strand
CTCCAGTCCTTTACCATTGTTTTGGAGGCGCAGACGGTACACGATATTTTCACCACTAGACGTGTGATTGTACGTCAGCTTTTCGCTCGATAAAGACGTATCCGTGTACGCTTTATGGGATTTGCTTACCTCAGAAGGCAGCATGTTGGCTGGCTCAGCGACTAGGTTATGACTGTTATCAATAACCGCCACGTTTAAGATTTGGCCAACCGCTTTCTCGCTGATCTTTGCTTTCACCGTATATTTGATGAAAGTGCCGCCAACAGCGAAACTATTTGCTGCAAGGTTAAACTGGGTGTCAATATCGCGGTTATCCGTGACCGACCCCGTCTCACTGATATCACTGGTATCGGTTTGAGTCGTGATGGTCCAAGAGTCAAACGCTGCACCCATCGATCCATCTAAGTATTGGGTTTTGATTGCGCTAAGTTCATCCTTAATCGGCATGTTTTGCATGTGCACGTTGTTAAGGTTAACGAGCGATATTTCATACTCAATGTAGCC
>NZ_JAWOVT010000807.1:0-504 GCF_033340055.1 Vibrio sp. 1580 | reverse complement strand
ATCAAAGCCGAACCTGTGGTGGAGTTTGATCGTCTACGATACTTGCTGTTGATCTGGCCAAACGAAGATCGTCAGCACAAAGTACTGCAATCCAACGCGAATGACGGGTTAGAGCAAGAACAAGAGGTAACTAATGGCCAGTAATGTATTGCGTAGCAGAATGGTGATTGGTGTTAGTTTCTTCGTTGCGCTAGTACTGCAAACCATTCCTTGGCCAGGTGTATTGGACCTACTTCGTCCTTCATGGCTATTTTTGGTGACGTGTTATTGGGTGCTGGCATTGCCGCATCGAGTGAACGTTGGCACGGCGTTAGTGTTGGGCTTATTGTGGGACATTCTCATTGGTTCAGCGCTAGGAATTCGGGGCATGATGATGTCCATTGTCATCTACTTGGTGGCACTGAATTTCTTGCTAATTCGTAACATGGCATTGTGGCAACAGTCGATTTTAATTGCCTTTTTTACTGCGTTATTGGAAGTTTTGATATTCTGTGGGGAATATTT
>NZ_JAWOVT010000806.1:0-504 GCF_033340055.1 Vibrio sp. 1580 | reverse complement strand
TGAAAACAACCGATCAACCGGATGGCAGCATGCAGGTGACGTTGGTTTCTGGTCAGCCGTTAGTCATGGGCTCGGACTTTGGTCAACTGTCTGCGATTCCTGATCCAAGCGATCCGTATCTTGCGGATCTGCACGTGAATTTTGCTAATCAAAGCTTCGCTATTGGCGATTCGGTCGGGGGTAAGTTGGGTGCCATCAACGATTACCAAACCGACGTTCTAAAGCCAAACCAAGTGGCGCTTGATGACATGGCAAAAGCTCTGGCAGATGAGTACAACGCGGTACTTGCTACAGGTAAAGACTTGAAAGGCAATGCTGGCAAACCACTGTTTAACTACGACCCTGATAACCCAGCGGCAAGTTTAACCATCACAGATTTGAGCGCGGAAGAATTGGCGTTTTCAAGCGATGGTACGCCGGGTAACGCGAATGTTCTTAAATCTCTGATTGATTTGAGTAACAAACCGGTTGCGGTAACGGGCTACGGCTCAGTGAGCTTGAACG
>NZ_JAWOVT010000805.1:0-504 GCF_033340055.1 Vibrio sp. 1580 | reverse complement strand
ATCTTCAAGCTCCAGCAACTGTTCGTCCGTAATTTTCATTGGCGCCAAAGCAACACGAACGCATTTATCATGTGTCGTTGTTTGCTCTTTGATTATCTCGGTGTACTTATCGTTTAACTTCGAGTTTTCTGCGTAGCTGTAGTACAGCGGGCCGTGCAACGTAATACTTTTGTTTTCATCTACGTAAACAAGGTCTAGCAACTCTAGTGCACCCAGATAATCAGACATGCTTTGCTCTGATAAGTCGTATTTTTTCTTTAAAATTGTGTATCCATCTTTTCCGCGCAACATCCTCAGTTCACGATAAAAATCGTAAAGATGTGGGAACTGAAAAAACACTTCATCTTGTGTTCGACTAAAATAATCTTCATCTTCACCTTGCAACTGATTGGCTAACTTTTGCAATTCATCCAATGTACAGTCAATCGCACGACAGTATTCAAGCAGTTTATCTAACGCGAGGTTGGTACTGGTTAAATGTCTCTTAAAAGTGGACAGTGGCAT
>NZ_JAWOVT010000804.1:0-504 GCF_033340055.1 Vibrio sp. 1580 | reverse complement strand
ATGAAGCTGGGTATGGTGGAGTACCGTCGTTATGAAATGACGGATGCAGTAGATCCGCAAGATGGCATTGGCTTAGTTGTGGCGGTTATCGACAACGTGCTAACCGTGACGGTGGATATCGCGGAGTTGGGTGATCTTAACCCGTTGAAAATGGCGCTGGGTCTTGAGTCTCCAACCCAATCATTAGCGGATAGCGGTCGTGCTGAAGCCATCCAAACTCAGTATGGTAAAAACAACAACTCTTTTGGCTACATCGACCATCGTGAAATCATCAAAGGTTTAACCACTGTTGATGGCAACATGTTTGCTCGTCAATTAACTCGTCTTAACGTCGATCCAAACATTACGGAAATGCGCACACCAGTTTGTCATAACGAGTTTACGCAAATTGCAGAAAACTGGCCTCAATCGGTGGCGTTTGCGGAGTACAAGCTAAACGGTGAGCAAGCGTCAATCAAAGGCGGCTTTGTTGTTGAGTCGAAGAATAAAGTGATCGTCGATGCG
>NZ_JAWOVT010000803.1:0-505 GCF_033340055.1 Vibrio sp. 1580 | reverse complement strand
ACGGCTTACGACTCGCAAATGAATTAAAACGCGTCATTTTTTTCGGGAACCGTCGATAAAGCCAATTTCCGATGAGAAAGCGAGCGCAGGCGTAGTTAAATGTCGCCCCAAAAACACAAGCAAATAAGGTGATAAGCACGCCTAATTGGACGTGGTATAAATAGCCGAATACCAATGCGATGGCTTGCTTTGGCCCACTCAACGACAAAAACACCACACTGAATGTGAAGATGACCACATGCCCTAAAGCCCCGTTTTTTTGAATGTAGCCAACCAGCCAGTTCTTATCTGTGAGGTGAGATAAAACGGGATTATCGAGCTGATTTGCTAACAAAACCCCAGCAAGTATAAGAAGTGCAAGCTTTAACCATTTCATTGTTTTGCATTTTCATTGGCAATGCTGACAGCTTTGATCATCGGATTTTTCGTGCGCTTTTGTAACCAGATCACACCAAACATATCAACAATCCCTACCCAAGCACGGTTCCATGCATTGTAATTGGAA
>NZ_JAWOVT010000802.1:0-505 GCF_033340055.1 Vibrio sp. 1580 | reverse complement strand
AAGGCTTCGATGCCAACAAAGCACCAGAACATCACACCAAGTGCCGCGGTGATAGACCAAATGGACTCTGTTGTGAGAGTCGGCATTGAAAGATCTGCGCTATTGATTTCGCCTTTAAACAAAAATGCACCAACCAAAGCAAAAACACTCAATGCGATGATGGTTTGCAAGCGCCCTGATGATTTGGTGCCCAATAGGTTGACCAAAATGAGCAGAAAAACCGTCAATACTTGCGCAAATAAGTGGTTGTTAATTGGAGTAGGAAGCAGTTGTTGAAGAAAACCTGCTGCAAGAGCAATCGCGGCAGGCACGCCAACGGGAATTACACTGACAAATAGCCAAGCGACGCTGCTTTCCAATCTCGAGTTAAAAGCTTGACGCACAAAAAATGCCGTGCCGCCAGCATTCGGGTAACGCTTACCAAGTTGGGCAAAAGTCAGCGCAATTGGACAAATCGCGATGAATAAAAGGACCCAAGCCCACAAAGAAAAATGGCCAGCGATTC
>NZ_JAWOVT010000801.1:0-505 GCF_033340055.1 Vibrio sp. 1580 | reverse complement strand
CGAGGTATCGAGTCAGCTCAGAGAGTACATCTGCGTGGCGCGTACTTTCCTGGCGGATATCAAGACGAACTAGGTGAACGCCAAACGCTTTCACACGACGCAGCGTATCTAGCAACGAGCCGTCAGCGATGACGCCCATGCCGCACTCATGCAGTGAGTGGTAACACGCGTACAGAGGATCCCAAAGCTGTTCAACTTTTTGTAGCGGTGCTTTGACTGCCAGTTTTTGACCGTGTATCTTCGCATCAAGAATATCTTTGGTTTCATTGAGCAGAGCACGTAGTTGTTTCAGGATTGCGCGGTATGGTTCGTGTTGATCTTCACCAGCAAGTTCACGAACTTGATCGTTAGAAACGGTCATCGAGAGTTCGCTGATCAATTCATTGATGTCATTGAGATAAAGGTCAGCGGCTTTCCAACGAGACAGAAGCAGTACTTCACGCGTTACGCTATGAGTAACGAACGGGTTGCCATCACGGTCACCCCCCATCCAAGAAGAGAAATG
>NZ_JAWOVT010000800.1:0-505 GCF_033340055.1 Vibrio sp. 1580 | reverse complement strand
CAGCTCGTCGAAACGCGCTTGCAGCGTATCGTCTTCAATCAGAGCCATGTTTGGTGCGAGCTTGTCTAACGAAGACAGAGCTTGCTTGCTAGTCTGAAGCTGAGAACGATGTTGTTGTTCTTTCGCTTCCAAATCAGCCAATACACGGGCGATTTGACCGCGTTTTTCGCGAACATTTGCCAATGCTTGTTCTGGGTCAGCTTCAAACGCGACTTGAATGTGGTTAGCCACAAACTGGTTGAATGCTTGGTATAGACGCTGCATCTTTTGTGAATCGAAAGCCGCTTTTGCGTGCTTCTCAACCACTTCCTCACGTTCATTGCGCAGTAGCTCTAAACGCTGTTCACGCGCCGCGCGTCCAAACAATGGAATTTCAGGGAAACGAGAGTAACGCATTTGGCGGTCGTTCATACGAACGCATACCGCACCTTCAAGTTCTTCTGCGTCAAACGAGCTGTCATCAAAGGCATCGATGTCACCTTCAATGATGTACAAATCTTCCGGA
>NZ_JAWOVT010000799.1:0-506 GCF_033340055.1 Vibrio sp. 1580 | reverse complement strand
AGCGTTTGTCTGAGCTTTCGGTTCAAGCACTTGAAGAGCTTGCTGAAATTATCGAAGCTGGAACCGATATTTCAGAGGAATAGCGCTTAGATTGTTTCCAATACTCCCTGCTATTGGTCTAAGTGCTCACGAAAAAGCCGAGACTGTCGTCCTACAGCCTCGGCTTATTTTATGCCCGTTACCTGCATCTCCCTGTTAGTCAGATACAAAAACGCCCGCTTTAATTGCGGGCGTTTTTTATGCTTCCAAGCTTATGATTCAAACTCTTCAATCATTTCTTGAACTTCACTCTTCGGTTTATCTGTTTGACCAAAGCCACGTAGACCAACAACGTGTACGTGTTCGTGATCTTTAAACACCTTACGTACCAGCTTGTAGGTTGTACCTTTCTCTGGGCTAATGTTCTCTGGCGCAGCAATCAACAGCTGCATATCCAGACGGTCACACAGTTCGAATAGCGTTGAAATCGACTTCGCATCCAGACGTTCCGCCTCGTCGAGGAACAA
>NZ_JAWOVT010000798.1:0-506 GCF_033340055.1 Vibrio sp. 1580 | reverse complement strand
TGTCCTGATTTGTTCTTTACGAGCTTAAATACATCACGACCAGCGGTTTTGGGCACTACTTGCATCAATCCATAAGCATTGGCCCAACTTACTGCGTAAGGGTTAAAACTGCTCTCGGTTTTGATGATGGCGTAAATCAGATCTTCAGGAATGTCGTATTTTTTTGACGCGCGACGCACGATATCCGCGTATTGGTAACTACGCTGAGAGAAGTGATCCTCTACCATTGGAATTTCAACGTAATACGCTTTTTTAAAGTCTACATCTTTGGTTTTGATGTTATTGGCAATCAGATAGTCAGCGAAGCGATTCGCGCGCCATGACCATTGAATGGGCTTTTTATCTTGATCGAGCACCTGTTTGTACAAAAAGGGTTGGCCTTCGAGTTTTATCTCTTTCGATGAGAACAAGTCGACGTTTGCTGGATCATCTGGCGTTAGCAATGTGGTGATGATCGCGTTCTTCAAGTGTTTTTGTGGTTCGGTCGGAGAAACGGTCTCGATAGT
>NZ_JAWOVT010000797.1:0-506 GCF_033340055.1 Vibrio sp. 1580 | reverse complement strand
CGGAACCAAAGCGGCTAATGCTTTACGCGGGTTGTCCACCGTCCAGAATACCAACTGTTTATAACGGCTCGGTTTAGTCTCTTCGTTGTTAGCTTTTGGCTTGATGAACATCCACGCCATTAATACCGTAAACGTCATCGCGACGATCCATGAAAGCAACAGTGACGATGCCACAATGTAGAACACAGAGCTCGCAAACTCGGCGGAGTCGGTTTTGGAGAACAACACTGGGCTTGCGCCCATAATCGCGATGACAGTTGCGCCTAAAAGTGGCACAGCGGTTTCTTTGACGGAATCAATCGCGGCGCGAGTTCGCTCGATACCTTTGTTGAGCTTAGCGATCATCATATCGGTGATCACAATGGCGTTATCCACCAACATGCCCAGTGCGAGAATAAACGTACCTAGCGAGACACGGTGTAAATCGATGCTGGCGATGTTCATGTATACAAGCGTGAGCAAAATCGTCAGGAGCAAGCTTGCGCCAACGATGGTCGCACTCTTAA
>NZ_JAWOVT010000796.1:0-506 GCF_033340055.1 Vibrio sp. 1580 | reverse complement strand
ATCAGTGCGTACTGATAGTTGTAGGCAAGTTTGGCGAGATTGAGTACAGATTTAAACAAAAAGTGAATAGATTCGGGGAGGGCTGATAAAAAGCATGATAAAGCCCCAGATTTCAACTGGGGCGTGGCTTAAAGTTCGGTACAGACTTGGTTTCGGCCATTGGCTTTGGCACGATACAAGGCTTTATCGGCGCGGTAGAAGGTGCGCTGAGTGTTTTCCCCTTCGCGATGGAGTGTAATACCGATGGAAACGGTTAGGCCGCGTTCGCCAAGAATGTCTCTCCATGCATATTTAAAAATACGCTCGCGGTAGTTTTCAGCGTGCATTTCTGCGCGGTCTAATTGGCTGTTCTCAAGAATTACAAGGAACTCTTCACCACCAAATCGCACGCACGATGCACCTTTAAATTTGAAGTAGGACGCCAGTTCCTGTGACACACTTTTGATCGCTTTGTCACCCACCAAATGGCTCAATTCGTCATTGATGGATTTGAAGTGATCGATGTC
>NZ_JAWOVT010000795.1:0-506 GCF_033340055.1 Vibrio sp. 1580 | reverse complement strand
ATGTTGGGTTCATTACGATTGGGCTACCAAAAATCACTGGTTCATTAATTTGGAAGAAGCCAGGAACCGCACTCATTCGGCCGATACTCTTTAGGTGAACAGAGCGGCTAAATGACATCAGTAGAACCAACGCTAACGTCGCACCAGAACCACCAATGAAGATATAGAAGTCCCAGAACGGCTGAGTGAAGATATTCGGAACAGGTTGCCCAGCAACAAATGCGTCGATGTTTCCACTGATGTTTGTTAGAAAGATTGGCGATAGAAGGCCAACCACAATCGCGGCACCATGAATCCCTGCAAACCAAAGTAATTGACACATTAGTAGTGCACCAATGATGGCAGGCAAAGTATTTGATGCGCTGATTAATGGCTTGAACATCGCCATAACTGCATCAGGAATCAACATGTCGTATTGGGTTTGAACGAAGATGCTTAATGGGTAAAGCGTGACAAACACAGCTAGAACAGGCAGTAACACCTCGAAAGAACGCGCGATCGCAGGT
>NZ_JAWOVT010000794.1:0-507 GCF_033340055.1 Vibrio sp. 1580 | reverse complement strand
ATGTTTTTCACACGAACTAAAATGGTGGCGTTGTTGATGTCGAAGGCTTGAGTCGTGTAATTGCTGTTATCGCTCCACTCGTTGAACGCTTTTTGGCTGACGGGAACCACCGCCTCTGGCGTGACCAAGCAGCGAATATTAAAGCGATCCAACATCATGCTGGATTCAACGAGCTTTACGTTATCAAACAACCCTTTTAGTTGGTCTTCATCAGCATAGCAACTCATCTGAGACAGGCTGTCGGCAATGTCCAATGCGCTATCTAAATAGTTGTGTTTCACAATACTGTTGATGGCGTAATAGCAGACCGAGAAAAAGATAGCTGTAGTAACCAGCAGCACCCAAGCGATGTCTGTATATATCCTTTTATTCCGCAAGCAAATACGAAGGGCTTTTCTGACGCTGTTTTTCGTGTGTTGGTTGATTCTCTTTTGTTGATAGATGCCGCTTTGGTGAGTATGTAGCATGGTAAAAGGGATGAAATATCCCGTCCTGTGAATGTTTTCT
>NZ_JAWOVT010000793.1:0-507 GCF_033340055.1 Vibrio sp. 1580 | reverse complement strand
GACTTAGACAAAGGTGAAGAACAAGACGCCCGCACCTGTAACGAAGCTATTGAATACTTCGTCGGTGATAAACCGGAACAATATATGTGGGTGCTACAGCTATTGCATTCACAAGAAGACGGCAACAATTATTACAATCTCTTTAAGCCGAGATACAACACTGACTGGCAAGTTGAAAAATGAAAAAAATTCTAATTATTGGCCCAGCATGGGTTGGTGATATGGTGATGTCCCAATCTCTTTACATCACACTAAAGCAACTGCACCCGGAAAGCCAAATTGATGTTATTGCACCCGGCTGGTGTAAGCCTATTCTTGAGCGTATGCCAGAAATTCACCAAGCAATCGAGATGCCGATAGGCCATGGTGAGTTTAATTTATTAGGCCGTAGAGAGATTGGTAAATCATTACGTGAAAAGCAATACGACCACGCTTATATTCTACCAAAATCAGCGAAATCAGCGCTGATTCCTTGGTTTGCGAACATACCTCTGCGTACAGGATGGA
>NZ_JAWOVT010000792.1:0-507 GCF_033340055.1 Vibrio sp. 1580 | reverse complement strand
ACCGACAAAATGCAGGCATCGATCGTCACAGCAAAGGGAGCATTACGTTGAGTGACGTCTCTTACAAAGTTAGGCAGAAGCTGGCGAAAGGTTTGCAGCCTAACTTTATGGGTTAGCGTCGCCATCGTTGGCGTCGGTGGTTGTTTCCGACTCTGTCTCTCGGCTCACTTTAACTTGCACAATCCGGTGATGCTTGACGTTTAACACCTCAAACTGCCAGCCCTCATAGTCGACCAACTCTCCTGCATGTGGAAGGCGTCCTAGCCACCAAGTTAAAAAGCCATTGAGGGTTTGAAAACCTTCACTATCTTCGCCTTCAATTGTGGTCAATCCCAGTTTGTATTTGAGTTCGTTGAGAGGAATCAGCGCATCCATCAGCCAACTGCCGTCTTTTTGCTGCTTCGCCCAGATTTGTTCTGGTGCCATTCCTAATTCGCCAGCGATGGACTTGAGCAAATCGTATAAGGTGACTAAGCCTTGCACGTCACCATATTCATCAACAATAAA
>NZ_JAWOVT010000791.1:0-507 GCF_033340055.1 Vibrio sp. 1580 | reverse complement strand
AAGCTTAATGCATTGAACCAGCGTAGGAATGGTGTCGAGACGCAGCAGCGGTAAGAACCAACGGTAAATTTCTAACGCTTCTGCATAACGGCCTTGGCTCGCCAGTTTGTAAATTGCAACTGATTCTTCTGGGAACGCATTGGTTAAGCCAGAAATCCAGCCTGTCGCTCCTAACATCAGCGACTCAAGCGCAATATCATCAACACCGCTGAACACGGTAAAACGATCATCGAACTTGTTGTAAAGCTCAGTGATACGACGCGTGTCGGTAGTCGACTCTTTGATTGCAACAATGCTGTCAAACTCAGCCAGCTTCGCCATGATATCGAGATTTACATCGACGCCGTACGCAACAGGGTTGTTGTAAATCATGATAGGCATCTCTGGTGTCGCTTCTGCCAGCGTGCGGTAGTAATCATATGTTTCGCTTTCAGACGTGCGGTAGACCATCGCAGGCATCACCATACACCCGTCGATACCAATTTTGTGCGCGTCTTGCATGTAATC
>NZ_JAWOVT010000790.1:0-508 GCF_033340055.1 Vibrio sp. 1580 | reverse complement strand
AATTTCCTTTGCATTGCAATGTTTTGGTTTACCAGGTCTTTGTATTGCTCAAGGCTCATGTTTCTAAGTTCATCATGAGACAGTGTATTAAGTAATGATGCTTGAGCGATGTTACGTTGTTGCTCTCGAGTTTTACCTTCAAGTTGGCGTTGCATCTTCTTGCGTGCCTGCTCCTTGGCTCTACGCTCAAAAGCTCTCTTACGCCACTGGAGTTGATTTTGTGCTTTCAGTTGAGTGATGGACATGCGCCCAACCTGCTCAGGAGTCATGCCGCTCTCAATAGCTTGATGCTTCAAGTAACCAAGACGCTTGTTGCGCTCTTTTTCAAGGCGTTCTGGCGTGACCCCTACCATTTGGAAGAACAAAGGAGTGGCTTCAAAGTATTTATCAATCCAACATCCAGCTTCTTTATCCCAAACCTGCCACTCTTTATCCGCTCTGATCACCCCCATTTCAACCATATCCTTTAACGCACGGCTAGCGCGTGAAATCGATACTATTGGGGTAT
>NZ_JAWOVT010000789.1:0-508 GCF_033340055.1 Vibrio sp. 1580 | reverse complement strand
AATGAGAAGTTACTGACCACTTGATCGCGCTCTTTAAGCAGTTTGAAAAGCGAACCCAGCGCATCACCAATTTGTGTATTTAGGTGATCGTGCGCTTTTTTATGGTCACGGGCAGATTCAGCCAATCCAATAAGCAAGGCTTTACGGCGTTCGGCCTTATTTGCTGCTTCTTCTTCATGAATAAGGGCCAGTTCGAGTTCTTCCTGTTCATGCAATAGTTCCAGCTTGTCTCTCAGCATGGCGCGATCACGGGTCACTTTGTCCAATTCGGCTTTGGTTAATGACTTAGGTTTTAGCTGCTCAAGGCTTGTTTGGGCCTCTGCAATCAGCTCTCGAATTCTGTTTAATTTCTTGCTCATGGTGGTCTCTCTTAATTCAGAATGTTCGTTGGTTTCCTGAGATATTAAAGGAGAGATCGGGCGTAACAAGCCCGTAGCGCCTAAGCGATATTTTTTCCCTGATAGATGTTTATTGCGCGGCTAGAGATGAGGGGGATCGCGTAACTATC
>NZ_JAWOVT010000788.1:0-508 GCF_033340055.1 Vibrio sp. 1580 | reverse complement strand
AGTCACCGATCTGTACTTGCGTAAACCTCAGGTGCTTAGCGCGCAAGCGCAAGTGAAGTCTGCTCAAGCCGCTCTCAAACGTGCAAATCGCGACTTGGAAAACTGCCGAGTGGTTGCGCCATACGATGCTTTAGTGGTCGAGCGTGATGTCGGTGTGGGTCAGTTTGTGACGTCGGGATCTCGTGTCGCCACTTTGAATAACATCGAAGTGGCGGAAGTGCATGTTCCAATTGCTGGTTTTGATAGTGCGTTTTTGCCGGAGTCAATCAAAGAGCTGACAGCAACCGTAACTCAGCAAGGCATTCTCTCGACCACACGTGAAGGTAAAGTCGTTCGCGATTTGGGAATGATTGATAGCGCCACACGCATGATCAATATGGTGATTCAGGTTGAAGACCCTTATGGCATCGATAACCAGCAACCGCCAATCAAATTTGGTTCTTACGTAGAAGTCAGCTTTACGGGCAAAGAGCTCAAGCACATCTATCGTCTTCCACAAGAATTAGTG
>NZ_JAWOVT010000787.1:0-508 GCF_033340055.1 Vibrio sp. 1580 | reverse complement strand
ACGTTGAGAAAGTGTTGGCGGAAATCGTTCATTATGATGTCACTATCTCAGAAGATATCTTAGATCACGACTTATCGCAGTCGATGGTTGGACGTAACGTTCTTATCGTAGACGACTCTTCGACAGCAAGAAACCAAGTACGTGACACCCTTTCTCAATTGGGTATGAACATCATCGAGTGCCGAGATGGTTTAGAGGCATTAACGGTGCTCAAACGTTGGTGTGATGAAGGTCGTGACGTTGAAAAAGAGCTGTTAATGATGATCACGGACGCTGAAATGCCAGAGATGGATGGTTACAAATTGACTCACGAAGTACGTAGCGATCCTCGTATGTCGAAGTTGTTCATCACGTTGAACACGTCACTCAGTGGTAGCTTTAACGAGGCGATGGTGCAAAAGGTAGGCTGTGATCGTTTTATCTCAAAATTCCAGCCAGATTTGTTAGTTGAAGTAGCACAAGATCGTTTGCGTCAGGTGCTTTCTACAAACGCCTAACTCATCAATAA
>NZ_JAWOVT010000786.1:0-509 GCF_033340055.1 Vibrio sp. 1580 | reverse complement strand
TAAACAAGTTATACATGACGTACTTTAACAATGTATCGCTACCCAAAAAGTCAAACTCACTTCTTGCATCGAATGAGATCGCGAACCTGTCTGTCGAACGTTTATAACTGAAACTCTCAATGGCTTTTTCAACCACCGATTGAGCAGAATATCTTTTGAAGGAAGAGCGAGATACGCGGTTTTCATCAATCGATGTGAGCAATAAATCGATTGTCTCGTTGCCTGAATGAATAATGTTCATCGCATCTTCGCTCACTTCACGGAGCAAGGTTACGTCTTCACCACTCATCACATACTGATCTTTTTCGCCCATCGCCTTTTTGTTAGGTAAGACAGACTGAATAACATCTATCGACGTACATAAGCCACTGAGTGGATTACGCATTTCATGAGCAATACCAGCGCCAAACGACTTAGCGAGCGATACTTTTGCTTCATGCTCGACCTGATTTCGGAAATAGAACATGTTGCCAAACACATAAATAAACAAAAATATCGGCACATGCGTC
>NZ_JAWOVT010000785.1:0-509 GCF_033340055.1 Vibrio sp. 1580 | reverse complement strand
CTTAGTTATACAGACAGAACTGTGTTTTTATATGACCAATTATTTGACGAATTGGCTCAAGTAGATATGTTTGATCGGTACTCTATTGCGATATCTGATTCATTTGCCCCTGAATTGGTCGCGAAGGTAATTAGCTCTTTTAGAGTGTATAACGACGTCGAGTTGGCTATTACAAGTTATAGCGACATGAATTGTGTTGATAAAGATAACCACGATTTAGTCTTCGCTATTGGTGACACCACTTCCGTGGAAGGTCGCGTTTTCCCCCTAAATAGAGAGCAATACATTTTAGCTTGCGACTGTGCCGTCAAACCTGAGGAGTGCTACCCTGAGCGAATCGTCTTTTGTAATACTTTGACTAGACGAGATGCTGAGGTATTGCTTGATTCTTCTGGGGTGGATATTTCTAAGGTAAAACATTGGCTTACCACTTCTTCCTCTCGATTGATGATCAATGAACTGCAAGCGGCAAATACTTTTGTTATCTGTCCAAGTTGGACATTAGGTGA
>NZ_JAWOVT010000784.1:0-509 GCF_033340055.1 Vibrio sp. 1580 | reverse complement strand
CTTTACTACGTACATGACCCTATGTGCAGTTGGTGCTGGGGATACAAACCAACCATCGAAAAACTAAAACAACAACTGCCAGGTGTGATTCAGTTTGAGTATGTGGTGGGTGGGCTTGCACCAGATACTAATTTGCCAATGCCGCCAGAAATGCAACAAAAGCTTGAGGGGATTTGGAAGCAAATCGAAACTCAGCTAGGCACCAAGTTTAACTACGATTTCTGGAAACTGTGCACACCAGTGAGAAGTACGTATCAATCATGCCGCGCTGTTATCGCCGCGGGATTCCAAGATTCGTATGAGCAAATGCTTGAAGCGATTCAGCACGCCTATTATCTACGCGCAATGCCGCCTCATGAAGAAGCAACGCATCTTCAATTAGCGAAAGAGATTGGCTTGAATGTGCAGCAGTTCAAAAATGATATGGATGGCACGTTATTGGAAGGTGTATTCCAAGACCAACTGAGTTTAGCGAAAAGTTTGGGTGTTAACTCTTACCCTAGTTTGGT
>NZ_JAWOVT010000783.1:0-509 GCF_033340055.1 Vibrio sp. 1580 | reverse complement strand
TTATCAACACAGCATTCTAGTAAATAAGGATAGGGAAAGCACAAGGTTCTATGATTTTTTCCATAATTGGAGACATATTTTGCAAAAACGCCACTCCAATTAAACATAATAAAAACAGTAGCACATCAACCGCATTAACAGTTCGAAAACCATTCATTAACTGAGACAAACCCGGCATCAAAAAGAAATTATCCACGACTTTGTCTCAAGCCATGTATGCAATTGAACTTAGTTTTCGAATTCACTGTATTGTGAGATCATCGTTTTAAGCTGAACTGATCGTGTCTCGCCGATTCTATCCTTCCAGCTAGAGGTAGTGGTGATAGTTTTCAGTGTTCTTGAAACCGTGGCAGCTGGAACTTCCCATTCGACGAAATAAGATCCAGTAACAGAAGAGCCTGTTGCAATAGAAGCAAAATTTGCAGGTGTGATGGTAGACATCGCCGCAGAAGCACCACGCGTCCGGAACCATTCGAGCTGGTTTTCTGCTAGACGAAGTGCTTCAATAC
>NZ_JAWOVT010000782.1:0-510 GCF_033340055.1 Vibrio sp. 1580 | reverse complement strand
CGGTGAAGTGGTGAACACCTCTACCCGATTTTATAAGTCGGAATACTTCCCGTTCTATAAGAGTCATTCGCAATCCAACAAGCAAGTGCAGGAAGCCGAAGCAAAAGACATTCGCCCGTTCTGGAAGCGTTGGCCTGTCGTCGGAACAGTGGTGCTATTATCGCTTGGATTGGTTTTCAATATCTGGGCTTGGTGGCCGGAGCCAGAGCAACCGCCCGCCCCCGTTAAACCGCCACAACCAGTACAAACGCAACTGCCTGATGGAACGCCTACGGTAGATACGGCAGAAACCAAAGCGAAGAAGAAAAAGAAAGCATCAGGGTTCGGGCCTTTGGAAGATTATGACTTCTATATCACCGGATACGCAAAGCAAATCGCCTACGCTAAACGGCTGAAGTATGCTGCCGAACTCGACCGTGAACTGACGTTCTACAAGATATACATCGATGTGTACGATGGCCGCGACAAGCTATTCAGTTTCGATCATCTGGACTTGGTAAAGATTGGGTA
>NZ_JAWOVT010000781.1:0-510 GCF_033340055.1 Vibrio sp. 1580 | reverse complement strand
GCTTCTCGAATTGGCGAGTTGCGGTCACCAATTCCTCCAAGTTCTCAATACGAGCCTTAGATTTTTCGCCCTTCTCTTGCTCATACATGGCAAACAAGCCAGAGTACTTGATCACATGGTCTGTTTGCTCGTGCAACGGCATCTCTAACGTGTCGTCTTCGAGTGCGGTAATAAGTTCGATAAAGCGACCTAATGCCCCAGCCGCTCGACCCGCGAGCACTTGTTCATCCAACATCGCAACGCTGGCTTCCCACATCGTGCAACCACGATCACGCGCCGCACGGCGAATGGTTTCTAGTGTCTTGTCACCTAAACCACGAGTTGGCGTATTCACCACACGTTCAAATGCAGCATCGTCATTACGGTTGGCCATCAAACGCATGTAGGCCAGTGCGTCTTTGATTTCCTGACGCTCGAAGAATCGCATACCGCCATAAATACGGTATGGCAGACCAGCTTGAATCAACGCTTCTTCCAGTACACGAGACTGGGCGTTGTTGCGGTACAACA
>NZ_JAWOVT010000780.1:0-510 GCF_033340055.1 Vibrio sp. 1580 | reverse complement strand
AGCTTGTACAACCGTACTGAGATAACGAATTCAAAAAAATGGCGACCACTTGGCCGCCATTTTTCATTTCTTTTAATTTATAGCGTTAGCAGATAGTTCACCAATTCGCTGTACTCGGCATAGCTACGGACTTCATTAGGAATAACGATGTACTTGTTATTCACAACGACGCCAGGAACGCCGGTCAGAGTGCTCTCTTTGAACTGCTTATCGAAACGCTTTTGCATCGAACTAACCGCAAAGCTGTTGTACGCCGCGTCAAATTTGTTGCCATCGACACCGTTGTCCGTGAAGACTTTCTTTAACTCATCTTCGTTTTTCGGTGCTTGGCGCTTTTGATGAATTTGCGCGAACATCGCAGGCACCATTTTGTCTTCAACACCTAGCGATACCATGGCTGCGTAAGATTTTGCCATTGGCACTGCCATGTCTGCGCCCATAAACGCCACGTGCACTTTTTCAAAGCGTGCTTCTTTTGGCAAAGCCGGTTTTAAGTTTTCAATCACAGAT
>NZ_JAWOVT010000779.1:0-510 GCF_033340055.1 Vibrio sp. 1580 | reverse complement strand
GCCACAGGCACAACTTCTGCTGCGGTACCGGTCATGAATACTTCATCCGCAAGGTATAGCGCTTCGCGGGCAATGTTAGCTTCACGGACTTCGTAACCTTTATCGCGAGCAATGGTCATGATCGAGTCACGAGTGATGCCCGGTAGGATAGCGCTGGTTGTTGGTGGTGTGGTGATCACGCGATTTTTGATGACAAAGATGTTCTCGCCCGCGCCTTCTGACAAGTAACCGTCAACACTCAGTGCGATACCTTCGTCGTAACCATGACGACGTGCTTCACCACCAACGAGTAGTGAAGAAAGGTAGTTACCACCCGCTTTTGCAGCGGTAGGGATGGTGTTAGGTGCCGCGCGATTCCAGCTTGAAATCATCGCATCTACGCCTTTTTCTAGTGCTTCTTCACCAAGGTACGAGCCCCATGGGAACGCCGCGATGATCAGCTCCATTTCGGTGCCTACTGGAGGACACACACCTAAACCGACATTGCCCACAAATCCCAATGGACGAATG
>NZ_JAWOVT010000778.1:0-510 GCF_033340055.1 Vibrio sp. 1580 | reverse complement strand
CTAGTAAAGGAAAGTAAACTTTGTACTAACGTTGGGTTGTGGCGACGAGGAAGACCTGTCATACCCGCTTTACACGCCTCAAGGTGAACGATGTAAATCAACGCGATGTAGGAAATCAGCGCTGGAAGTAATGCCGCTTTGATAACCTCTACGTAAGAAATCCCAACGTATTCCACCATCAAAAACGCTGCCGCGCCCATGATTGGCGGGGTGAGCTGACCATTGGTTGACGCTGCCACTTCAACTGCACCCGCTTTTGTGCCCGGGAAGCCGACTCGTTTCATCAATGGAATGGTAAAAGTACCCGTGGTTACGACGTTTGCGATCGATGAGCCTGAAACCAGACCCGATAGACCAGATGCGACAACGGCGGCTTTAGCTGGGCCGCCTTTCATATGACCAAGTAGAGAAAATGCGACTTTAATGAAGTAAGCTCCCGCACCCGCACGCTCTAGCATCGCGCCAAACAGTACAAACAAGAATACGAAAGAAGTGGATACACCTAACGCA
>NZ_JAWOVT010000777.1:0-510 GCF_033340055.1 Vibrio sp. 1580 | reverse complement strand
CTCGGCAAGTTTGTCATGAGTTGTTTCTGCGGGCATGTACTCGATACGAATATTGTTCGCCGCGTTGGCAGAAGCGGCGCAGAGTAATAGCACAGGGAGAAGCGATTGAATTTTCATGTTGAGCTCTTGTTATTTGAATGGCTTGCATAAAAATTATACATGTTTTTGGCGAATGAATAATCGGGATTGGCGTTTGTCACTCTGCGCCAATTCGTTTTATAGTTCGCCTAAAGGAGATCACTATGCCTAATCCACTGTTGTTACAACCCCGAATCCAATAGGCGTTGTTGACTGAGAACGCAGCAACAGCGCCACGAGAAATCGTTCCGTGGCAAAATTTTACTCTCTATTGAAGAGGCAAATGCCATGACTAAACATTGGTCTAAAGTTCAGTATCTGCACCAAGTGGTGCAAAACGCCAACATCCCTATTAAAGGTACTCACAGTTATTACAGCGATTGCTGGGATAATGGTTTTGAGCAATCCGTCGTTCGTTATCTGCTGGGGGAT
>NZ_JAWOVT010000776.1:0-511 GCF_033340055.1 Vibrio sp. 1580 | reverse complement strand
AATGCCACGCGGCATGAATCCCGCTTAAACGCCTTGTTATGCTTAAGCTTCAATGGCTTACGTTTGACCAGAACCAAGATTAACTCGACTTTGATTTACACACAAAAGGCAAAGATTAGAAAACCGAAATGAATCATGGTTTTGAGAATCAGACTTGGAATTTTGGCAAATCTGGTTTGAAGTTTGAAAACCTAGAAATGGATTTCTGATTGAGCCAACCGCCCTAACCTCGCGCTTGCCCAAAAATTGATTGAGGCAATTCTCTGAATTTCCAGCGCCAAAGAACAATTGTCCGGAAAACAGCGCCAAGTGAAGCCACTTTGCCGACGAGCACAAAATCAACAAGCCGAGGGAGCAAAGAAAAGATGCAACCAACTGATTTTACGTGACTAAACATAACGCCCTGCTAAGGGGTGAGCAATGCACTACAAAAGCTACCGCACACCGCCTTAATCACCAAACCCACCGCATGCTAAAAATGCCACGCGTTGCGAATCCCTCTTAAGCAGTT
>NZ_JAWOVT010000775.1:0-511 GCF_033340055.1 Vibrio sp. 1580 | reverse complement strand
ATGGTTTCGATGTCGTAAACCAAAAAGGCAGTCAGCACCGTGACCCACTTTCTCCGCAAGGTTTTGGTAGCAACCATGCTGGTGGCATCCTTGGTGGTATCTCAACAGGTCAAGACATCGTTGCGAATATTGCACTTAAGCCAACATCAAGCATCACGGTTCCGGGTGACACGATCACTAAAGAAGGTGAACCCACTCAGCTCATCACGAAAGGTCGTCACGACCCATGTGTCGGAATTCGTGCTGTGCCTATTGCTGAAGCCATGCTGGCGATTGTTGTGATGGATCACTTATTGCGTCATCGTGGGCAAAACCACGGCGTAACGACAGAAACACCAAAGATTTAGTTTGGTACTCCAAATACAAAAAAGGTTGCTCATGGAGCAGCCTTTTCTTTTTTGTTCTTTTTCTTAACTTAGTGGAGCGAGCTTTCGGTTTCCAACTGGAAAGAAGGCAAACGCCACTTAAATCGAACCGCTGCCATACGAAGTACGTAACCCACAACAAGGGT
>NZ_JAWOVT010000774.1:0-511 GCF_033340055.1 Vibrio sp. 1580 | reverse complement strand
TAGGTCAATGGGTAGAAGTGGAAGGCAAAATGGAAGGGGATATTTTTGTCGCCTCTGACGTCGAAATAGAAGGCTATGACAACCTAGAAAACGACAGCGATGTAGAAGGCATCGTCACTTGGGTTGCGAACGATTACAGCGAGTTTTCACTAAACTACCGCGGTGCGTTCTTTGTTGATAACGCAACTCGATTCGAAGACGGTAGCAAAATGAGTTTAAAACAAGGCCAAGAAGTCGACGTTTCTTCTGTCTTGAGAAATGGCAAACGCATTGCCACCGTCGTTGAGTTTGAAGCGCCAGATTTTGATGACAACCATCAATGGCAAGGCAAAGAGTTTGAATGCGAAGGTTATGTGTCAAATTATGATGCGAATGCAAGAACATTTGAAATCGAACGTTGTGAGAATGATGCTGATCAACGGCTAAATAACAAATTAGTGGTTATCGATGCGCAAACTCAATTCCAAGGCATTGAAGAGCTGAACTTGAATGGTGCTCGTGTCGAAGTCGA
>NZ_JAWOVT010000773.1:0-511 GCF_033340055.1 Vibrio sp. 1580 | reverse complement strand
GTTATTACCGGACTATCAAGAGCGTTACTTTTATGCTGACAAAGCGCTACAAAATTACGCGTATGAAGCAGCGGTGGAGACGTTAGGCAAAGAGAGTGTGTTCCGAGGCATCATTGCTTCTGGTGATCACTTTAGCGCCAGTAAAGTAAAGGTCACGGGCATCTACCAAGAGTTCAACGCGATGGCCGTCGAAATGGAAGGTGCAGCATTGGGACAAGTTGCAACCGCCTTTAAGGTTCCGTATGTTGTCATCCGCACGATTTCCGACAAAGCGGATGGTTCTGCTGATGTGGTTTATTCTGAGCTGAAAAAAGCGACGGCAGATAACTCAGTAACCATTACGCTCAACATGCTTAAGCGCATGCAATAGGGTGAGAATACGAAAAGCAGCACATTAAGTGCTGCTTTTTTATGAGTTCGTCAAAGTAAACATTATCGATTCTTTACCTTCAAATTCCACCCTCAGCCGCGAGTTTGGTTGTAAGCGGCTGAGAGAATCGATTGTCATCGT
>NZ_JAWOVT010000772.1:0-511 GCF_033340055.1 Vibrio sp. 1580 | reverse complement strand
TGCCCACCAATTCGGTCGTTCTTTTCAAACAGATCAACTTTATGACCACGTTCAGCTAAAGTCGTCGCACAAGCTAAACCAGCAGGGCCTGCGCCTACAACGGCAATATTTTTCTTCTTGAACGTTGGTTCAACCACAATTTCTGTTTCGTAACAGGCAAGTGGATTGACGAGACAACTAGCGCGCTTACCTTTAAATACGTTGTCCAGACACGCTTGGTTGCAGCCGATACACGTATTAATAAACTGCGCTTTCTCTTGTTCTGCCTTCGCGACAAAGTATGGATCCGCCAAGAACGGGCGAGCCATTGACACCATATCCGCCTGACCAGAAGCAAGGATTCGCTCTGCTTCATCAGGAGTGTTAATTCGATTACAGGTGACGATTGGCACAGAAACGTGCGGTTTCACCTTCTCGGTTACCCATGTAAATGCACCGCGAGGTACTTGCGTTGCAATGGTCGGAATACGTGCTTCATGCCAACCAATACCAGTGTTGATAATGGTGACGC
>NZ_JAWOVT010000771.1:0-511 GCF_033340055.1 Vibrio sp. 1580 | reverse complement strand
CCGTGCTGTTGGGGCGGAATGGCTCGGATTATTCCGCAACCGTAATCGGTGCTTTGGCGGAAGTGACAACCGTAACCATTTGGAGTGATGTTGCTGGTGTTTACAGTGCGGATCCTCGTTTAGTGTCGGACGCATGTCTGTTGCCTTTACTGCGCTTAGACGAAGCGAGTGAACTGGCCCGCCTTGCAGCGCCGGTCTTGCATAGCCGTACGTTACAACCTGTCGCGCAAAGCACGATGGACTTAAGCCTCAAGTGCAGTTATCAACCTGAATCGGGTTCAACGCGTATTGAGCGTGTACTTGCTTCTGGGCGTGGAGCGAAAATCATCACTTCTTTGGATGAGGTATTGTTGATTCAATTGTCCTTTAGACATGGTCATGACTTCAACAAAACCCAAAGTGATGTTTTAAAGTCTCTTCAACGTGCGCAACTCGAGCCACTCTCTTACGAAGCCCAAGCCGATCAGCAAAAATTACGCTTAGCGTACACCGCAGAGATTGCGACAGGTGC
>NZ_JAWOVT010000770.1:0-511 GCF_033340055.1 Vibrio sp. 1580 | reverse complement strand
CCATTGGCGATGACCCCACAACAACGATGTAGATGGTGCTGAAAGTTGGTATGGCACAGCGGACGCAATTCTATGTTCTCCACTTTCTCTACTTCTATCACGTCGGGGTGATAACAAATAAACGTCTGCTGATTAAAGTGGAACAACAAGTCGCAGATGTCCTCAATCGACTCAAACGGTAAATACACCAACACGAAATCATCGTTATCCGCTTGGTTATCCAAAGTGTGGACGATGGGCGGTAGCAACGGCTGGTCAAAGTGATACCAGTGCAATCCAAGCTGATGTTGAGATGGTGCAAAATACTCAAGTACTGATTTATCCAGCCAGCTCGCCCCCTTCAGAGGCACTGGATAGCGAAACGCATTTTGGTGACTGATACCGATACACGGCTTATTTTGTTGACGAGCTGCCCAAGCCGTGACGGGTTCAAAGTCGTTGATGATTAAATCATAAGTCGCCAGGTTGAGTTGGTTCACTTCTTTGAAAAAATGAATCAAATTGTTGTTCA
>NZ_JAWOVT010000769.1:0-511 GCF_033340055.1 Vibrio sp. 1580 | reverse complement strand
AGGTTCAACGCGATATGCTCAGGGACGACCATCAAATGTTCACTTGAGACTAGGCGATTAACCGCCGCCGAGAAAAATGGGACTTTAAATGTGATATGTCGCGCCAACCCCATCTCTTTTAAAACCGTGTCGGTGCTTGAATCTTTATCGCCGCCACCCGTAACTTTTATGTGCGAATAACTGAGTAAAGCATCCACCGTCAGCTCTTTATAACTCGCTAGCGGGTGTGACGCTTTCATCAAACACACCGAGGTATCAGAACCAATGTTCACGCTTGAAACGCCTTCTGGTTTTGAAGGGTACATGGACGATGCGATGTGGATACCCAGTTCATGCAACTTATCGAGAAAATCTGGTTGCCATAAGCGATAAGCCATATCCAGTTGCGGCGCGAGTTGGCTTAAATGGGAAGCGATATCTGGAAGAACGTACTGAGCAACATAGTCACTAGACGCGACAACTAACTCACCTTGCCAATCTGCCGGTTCGAACGGTTTATCATCAAGCAGAT
>NZ_JAWOVT010000768.1:0-511 GCF_033340055.1 Vibrio sp. 1580 | reverse complement strand
GGCCAGATTTTGGCCAGGGCGACTATGTTGTTTCGGAGCCGAATGTGGTGGTGGAGAGGCTCAACCTTCGATATCAACAAACACCTGACAGCCAATTGTACTTCACAATCGTTTACGCAGTTTTGAATACTCAAACAGGCAAACTGAGGTACTGTACCGCCGGTCACCCTAAGTTCTTATGGCGACATCAATCAGAAGCAACCATTGATATGGTTGGTGATGAGAATTTTATAGTAGGCGCGTTAGCACCAATGCAATACAAGGGCGGGGAAATTACGTTAGAACCAAACGACTCGATTTGGTGCTTTTCTGATGGCGTGGTTGAAGCGCGGTACGACAATGAGCTTTTCTCTGTAAATCGTTTAATCGCGAACGTACAGAGCGTTTCTGGACTTCCATTTGAAGCACAGGTTTCTTCTGTCGTCGAAAGCATTAAACGTTGGCAAGTGAAGGAAGAGCTAGACGACGATTTGACGCTTTTACAACTTCAATGGTCTGGTCCAAACACGTC
>NZ_JAWOVT010000767.1:0-512 GCF_033340055.1 Vibrio sp. 1580 | reverse complement strand
ATACGTTGAGCGGCAGGTCGTTTGAATCAATCAAACCACGTACGAAACGTAGATAAGACGGCATAAACTGTTCAGCATCATCCATAATGAACACACGTTGCACGTACAGTTTCAGACCTGACTTATGATCACGATTCATCATATCCCATGGCGCTTTCGATGGGATGTAAAGTAGGCTAGTGTAGTCGTTTTTACCTTCTACGCGGTTGTGGCTCCACACCAACGGATCAGCGAAATCGTGTGAAACGTGTTTGTAGAATTCTTGGTATTCTTCATCTGAGATATCTGCTTTATTACGCGTCCACAACGCTTGAGCTTTGTTGATTTGCTCCCACTTCTTCTCGTCTGTCTCTTTACCGTCTTCATCACGCACTACAGTTTGGATAGAAACAGGAATGCCGATGTGATCCGAGTACTTGCTGATGACATCGCGCAAGCGCCATTCATTTAAGAACTCTTTACCTTCGTCACGCATGTGAAGAATAATGTCGGTACCACGAGATTCTTTAGTG
>NZ_JAWOVT010000766.1:0-512 GCF_033340055.1 Vibrio sp. 1580 | reverse complement strand
TTTCATCGCGCTGGCGCTTTGTTTGCGCGTTGCTGGCTATTAGTGGAAGGCGAAACTGAGGTTTGGTTGTTTAATGAATTGGCAAGACAATGTGGATACGATCTCGCCGCTGAAGGGGTTCAGATTGTCGAATTTGCACAATCTGGCTTACGTTCATTAATAAAAGTAGCCAAAGAGTTCGGTATCGATTGGCATGTGGTTACCGATGGTGACCCTGCGGGTAAAAAATACGCCCACACAGTAAGAGCGCAGCTTGGGCATGATCAAGAGCGCCATAGGCTCACTGAACTGCCCGATCGGGACATCGAGCATTTTCTTTACAATCATGGTTTCGAGCTGTTCTTTAAGGACATGATCAAAGTCCCTCATGACCATCCAATTCCGGCGAAGAAAGTGGTTAACCGCGTTTTGAAAAAACATGCGAAGCCAGATTTGGCTCTAGCCATTGTGTCTCACTGCGAAGAGAAAGGCATGGAATGTATCCCTGTGTTGTTGCGTTGGACTTTAAAACG
>NZ_JAWOVT010000765.1:0-512 GCF_033340055.1 Vibrio sp. 1580 | reverse complement strand
CTGCCAAGGTTCTAACTCTTGCATTTGAGTACGAACATAGCGAGAAAACTTCCAAGACAACCAAATACAAATAGCGACGGCAATGATTCCGAACGATATCAAGGGCAATAACCGTTCGCTTGTCCAGAGATCCAAAGTATCAATCAAATAGCCAACTTTGATCATGCCAATCACATCACCGTCATTGGACAAAATGGGAGATATGTAACGAACCGATGGCCCTAAAGATCCCACGCCATAAGAAAGGTAGGACTCACCGTTTTCCAGCGCTCTTTCAATGTCACCTCCCAATACAGGCAAACCAACGCGTTCAGCGACAGGATGTGCTAGGCGAATTCCTGCGCGATCACTCACGGTGATAAAGTCCGCATCACTCACTGCCTGAACCGCATTGATTATTTCTGACGTTTTGCTTGCGCTACCAGCCCCAACAGCGGTAATAAGGCTGGACAATTGCGAGAGCTGCTGCGACTGAACTTGAGCACGCAGGCTGATTTGATGAGTGAGGATGT
>NZ_JAWOVT010000764.1:0-512 GCF_033340055.1 Vibrio sp. 1580 | reverse complement strand
GCGAAAGTTTCTCACGGCAAACATAACCTAAAGGTTTAATCCTAAAGAGAAAACTGTCAATTATGAATGTTAAAAGCCTCACAGTGATGAGGCTTTTTTTGTATCTGGAGTTGCAAATAAATTGTAAATTTGTATTATCTCGTGACTAAAAGTGCAAATAAGAATAATTAGCACTACGAATGTAACAAATGAATTGCTCAACAAGGATGCTTCAGATGAATGCAAAAACAGTATTAGTCCAATCTATTGCTGCTTCACTCCTCATTGCCAGTGGTACTACCGTTGCTGCTCAAGTAACAAAACAACAAGTTGTTGAACATTATGCAGATGTGGCTCACGCCGTATTTGCTGACTCACTGACGACGGCAAAAACGTTGGAAGTGAAAATCGATGAATTTTTAAAAGCACCATCTGAGGCAAAGCTTGAAGACGTTAAGCAAGCTTGGCTAGAGTCCCGCGTGCCATACCAACAGTCTGAAGTTTTCCGTTTTGGCAACGCAGTAGTCGACGAT
>NZ_JAWOVT010000763.1:0-512 GCF_033340055.1 Vibrio sp. 1580 | reverse complement strand
GCTCAGCAATCGCACGACCAATGCCACGGCTTGCGCCAGTCACTAGAGCGATTTTACCTTCTAGATTCATCATGTTGTGTTTTCCTTTTCTTATCGTGAAAGAATTATTTAGCTGCTTCTAACGACGCCACATCGTTAACTGCTGCTGCACTTAGTGTTTTCACGATACGTTTTGTTAGACCTGTCAGAACTTTGCCCGGGCCAAGTTCAAGAAGGTTTTCTACACCTTGTTCACTCATTAGCTGTACGCTTTCAGTCCAACGAACTGGGCTGTATAGCTGACGAACAAGCGCGTCTTTGATTTTTGCAGGGTCAGTTTCAGCTGCCACATCAACGTTATTGATAACTGGAAGTTGTGGTGTGTTGAATTCGATAGACTCTAGCGCTACTGCTAGTTTATCAGCTGCTGGTTTCATTAACGCGCAGTGTGAAGGCACTGACACAGGAAGAGGAAGAGCACGTTTCGCGCCAGCTTCTTTACACAGTGCGCCAGCGCGCTCTACTGCATCTTT
>NZ_JAWOVT010000762.1:0-512 GCF_033340055.1 Vibrio sp. 1580 | reverse complement strand
CGAAACTTGCAACGTGCTCGTTAGGTACGAATTTCACAGATTCAAGCGCGACGCCAAGTTTTAGGTCGACACCTTTGTCACGAATTTCTGTATGAGCAAAACCTGCCATTTCACGGTCTACTGGCGTCATGACTTGGTCTGCCATTTCGATCAGAGAGGTTTTAATGCCAAGTTGGTGGAAGGCTTCCATCATTTCTAAACCGATGAAACCGCCGCCAACAACTGTCGCATGCTCTGGCTTGTTCATTTGGATCGTTTCGATGATGCGATCCATATCTGGAATGTTACGTAGCGAGTGGGTGAGCGGGTTATCGAGGCCTGGGATTGGTGGAACAATAGGACCAGCACCTGGGCTAAGCAGTAGGAAGTCGTATGATTCTACGTATTCAGACTCATCCAACAGGTTTTTGATCGTAACGGTTTTGTCCTGTCGGTTAATAGAAACTACTTCATTCATCACGCGAACATCAACGTTAAAGCGTGCTAAAAAGCTTTCTGGCGTTTGCAGTAGT
>NZ_JAWOVT010000761.1:0-513 GCF_033340055.1 Vibrio sp. 1580 | reverse complement strand
ACGGCGTTGGCTTAGCTTCCCACTACCAAGTACGATGCTGGTCAAAATTGGGTACATTGGCAGAACGCATGGCGTAAACGCTAAGCCTACACCAAGAGCTAAAAACAGCAGCGGAGTCCACCAATTGTCAGCAAGGTTCGCCGCGAGGCTGTCTTGCTCAGTGACTGGTGCTGGAGCGTTGTTTGATGACACTGACGTGCTCGCCGTTGGTGATGTCGTGCTTGTTTGGTTATTGTTCGCTGTTGATTGCGTTGGCTTTTTCGCTATTGCGGAATCAGCAATGGAAGCCGTAAAAGCGTCAATGGGAATGATGCGAGTTGCTGGCGGATAGCAGAATCCAGCCTTCGCACAGCCTTGATATTGCACGATCACGCGCGCGCCTTCTTGCCACTCCTCAAGCGGTACATTCACAAATAAAGGCGTGGTGTAGATGTGCACATCACCGAAAAATTCATCTTTATGTGGCGTGCCGTTTTCCATTTGCAGTTCGCCCAGAGAGATGTTTTCACCAGA
>NZ_JAWOVT010000760.1:0-513 GCF_033340055.1 Vibrio sp. 1580 | reverse complement strand
CCCTCCGCTCCCTTGATGGCGATTGTTCTCCTCATCCCCATCAAGCCACGACGGACTTTCGTCTGGATCGCTGTCAATGTAATCGGAGAGGTTTGGTTGAACATCGGCACACTCATTTAATACAGCAGCAATCACGGCCTCTAAAACTTCCACCGCTTCGGGTGGCATGTCGGGCCATGCGTTCTTTAGTTTCGGAAGGAGGGTGTCGAGGCGTGTACCTACTCTGGCGCATACCTGCTCTAAGGTGTCGACGATGATGTCTATTGGTGCGTAACTTTTTTCAAACAGTACGCGCTTGGCTTTTAGCATCGCCAACTTTTCGCGCCGTTCCTCTAACTTGAGATCGCGTTCTAATTTCGCAAACGCTTCCTCATCTTCTTGCTCGGTTTCCGGTTTTGAATCAGAGGCTTTTGATTGCGATTTATAGGTAATGTAAGCATGGATACACGCAAGAGGATCGATACCATTTCGCCCTTTGGCGACAGGCAGAACCCCTTGTTGCGTAAGGTTTCG
>NZ_JAWOVT010000759.1:0-513 GCF_033340055.1 Vibrio sp. 1580 | reverse complement strand
TATTCAGTTTTATGTCTTTCATAGTAAACATACCCAAAGAGACATCACCAACCTCATCGTTGCCACAGCCAGCAAGAATGGTAACCAAACCTAAAGCAAGCAAACGTTTTTTCATTATTCCGTCCTTAATTAGAAAAATATATAGATTCAATCTATCAGACGTTGGCATCTAAAACAAAATTTGGCGCAACCTCAGGACTTTAGCTAGGTTTGTTAAGGGCTTCATGCTAATGTACCGCTTCAAAGCGAGTTCATGTTTAAGAGTTGAGTCAATGCGATATAGAAAACCCTGTTAGGTTTTCGGAATATTGGCGTGATGGCTCATATACAGCCCTCGTTTTTGACTCGCTACTACTCTGTAGCCTGAGATATTTAAGGTACTCAAATGAATGAACAGCAGTTAGCCAGCATCGAACGCAAAAATGCGTGGCTGCACGATCTCGTCGAAGTTGAATTTCCCACTCCTGAAAGCTTGAAAGGTCGCGAAACCTATTTCCAAGCAACAAATGCTCA
>NZ_JAWOVT010000758.1:0-513 GCF_033340055.1 Vibrio sp. 1580 | reverse complement strand
AGACAGTTTATCCAGCGGAAGAGTACCATCAGGATTACTACAAAAAGAGCAGCCTAAAGTACAAGTACTATCGTTACGCATCCGGTCGAGACAAATACTTGGATGAAGTGTTTGGTGACGATCGCAAAGAACATCCGAAAACACTGCGTCAGCTTATCGATGAGAAAAAGCTGCTGTCGAAGGTAAAAGCATACAACAAGCCGTCTCAATCGAAGATCAAGTCTACGTTGACTGAGTTGCAATACTATGTAACGCAAGACGAAGGTACCGAGCGCCCGTTTGCCAACGAATATTGGGACAATAAAGAAGCCGGTATTTACGTCGACATCGTAACTGGTGAGCCGTTGTTTTCTTCTACCGACAAGTACAAATCGGGGACGGGGTGGCCAAGTTTCACTAAGCCAATCAACCCAGGTTACATCGTCGAAAAAACCGATTACAAGTTGATTTATCCTAGAACAGAAGTTCGCAGTAAGTTTGGTGATTCTCACCTAGGGCACGTATTTACCGACG
>NZ_JAWOVT010000757.1:0-513 GCF_033340055.1 Vibrio sp. 1580 | reverse complement strand
CATAATCACCACATCCAGCTCAAGCATGCCACGACGACAAGCCCATTTAATACGCGCCTTTTCTTCAGGAGTGTACATTCATTATTCCTTCATAGATGTCTTGTTATTAATGCGGAGTGTAACAAGGGATGTGCTACGTCACTAGTGTGCGGGTCACAATACGTTAAGTAACTTCAAGGTGTCAGATTCAAAGCTGGTCACTGATTCAACACCACTGAACCTCACGTTTAGCAACAGCGAGCTCTTTCCTAATTATTCTGCCATGAAATCACGATAGAAAACGTCACCTATCCTTGATTGGCATACGTTGTTGACGTTTCTTACTCAAGGTTGATTAGATTTCCAAATTACCGCTACATCTGAAAACTGAGCGGTTCTCGCTAAACCGAACACCTTAAGGTGACTTGGGCATATTGAAAGCTGACAAATGGTGAATCTGCATTTAACATAGCTGAAAAATATCTTCAAAAGGCATTGTAATCATGGAATGGCAAACTCGCTTTTCACCGCTCA
>NZ_JAWOVT010000756.1:0-513 GCF_033340055.1 Vibrio sp. 1580 | reverse complement strand
ACTCGTATCCAAAGGTTTTTTAGAAGTTTTGGTTGGCGGTCAGAATGTAACCTTCACGGGCGAACTCAATCGTGGCTAGAGACAGATCTAACGCATTCAAAATGGCTTCTTTTTGCTCTGATTCTAGCCTCTGTTGTGTCACGTCTGACGCGATCTTGACTACTTTTTCAATTTGTCCGTGTTCAGATTCAATGGGAAAGTAACTGGCTTCAAGTACCAGTCTTTCACGTTGTGAGGTTAGACGCTCAAACGTACCGCGCTTATGCTTACCCACTTTTAAGTCATCCCAAAATTGTTGGTATCGAGGGGATTGAACATAGCCTCGGTCACAGAAAATCGAATGATGTTTTCCAACAATCGCTTCTCGTGTGTATCCGACACAAGAAAGAAATAAATCATTCGCATTGAGAATGATACCTCTCGTATCAAACTCAATCATTGCCATACTATCGGATAAGCCTTTGATGAAGCGGTTGTATTCACTTTCTGCTTCTTGGTTTTGAGTTCGCAAGC
>NZ_JAWOVT010000755.1:0-514 GCF_033340055.1 Vibrio sp. 1580 | reverse complement strand
GCTACCTGAGCGCGATGAAAAGTCATTACATGAATACTTACCAGAAGCTTTTGGTCCAGCAGACCTTGGTATTGAGTCTGGTTTGATGGCAGAAGTGAAACACCAATTTGTATGTGATGATGAAGACGCATTGATTCAACAAGCCGTCGAAGCGATGAACATGAGCCATGCGCCGTATACCAATAACCTCAGTGGTTTGGCATTAGAGCTCGCGAACGGTCGTGTGTTTAAAGGTGCTTATGCAGAAAACGCCGCATTTAACCCAAGCCTTCCACCGCTGCAAGTAGCACTGATTCAAGTGTTGTTGGCAGGCGAAACCTTCGACAGCATTAAGGCTGCCGCTCTAGTTGAAAACTCTGAGGGTAAAATCAGTCACCTAGCAGACACACAGTCTACGTTAGAAGCGCTAAACCCAGATATTCCCGTCAGTTTTGTTAACGTATAAAACTCACTAATATGTCATTAAAAGCTCTACAACATGTAGAGCTTTTTTATTGACAAAAAACCACAAGCA
>NZ_JAWOVT010000754.1:0-514 GCF_033340055.1 Vibrio sp. 1580 | reverse complement strand
ATCATTGACAATGCCTGATGGCGTGAAAGCAAAACTGCTAGAGCACCTGATAGAACCATTCGGTGATGAAGAAAGCACAAAAACGTTTTGGGATGAGGTCGGTACGACCTTGTACTTGATTGAGGAAGGGGATACCAACGAAACCTTGAGTGAAGAATCTGAGGAAGATCTGCACTTCCTTCGCTTTGTTACTAACTACCCTGAATGGGTGCTGTTGTTAAACGATGATGACTGTCCTTGGTTGCTGGCGGTCGCCATAGTGACCATGGAAGGCTCTGGCGTGTACTGCTGTGCTCCTATGAACAGTCCCACGTTCCCTGTCGTGATGTTAGCAGACCAAACTGAATCTTAAAACCAAATTAAACCTGAACAATTCCATCTTAAAGGAGGTGTCCAATGGCACGTAAATCAAACCAACAACAAGAAACGGTTCAACCTGAAATCGTAGAAGGCAATGAACAAGTCACGGTCACTGACGATCAACCAGTAGACCATTTCACTCATATCGTGCGCG
>NZ_JAWOVT010000753.1:0-514 GCF_033340055.1 Vibrio sp. 1580 | reverse complement strand
AATTTCACACCACTGGCGAGTTTCTTCTCCACCAACAACGTAAAACCACATTCTTCGCATCTCCCTTTAACCGGAGGGAGATTAACTGCAAATTTGCATTTAGGGTAGTTATCACATGCGTAGAAAGTTTTACCAAAGCGCGTTTTACGCTCAACTAAATGACCTTTACCACATTCAGGACACGCGTGTTGCTCTTGCGGCTGCTTTTCTGGCTCAGGTTGATTAATCGACTCAATATGATGGCACGCCGGATAGTTACTGCAACCAACAAACATGCCATAACGCCCTTGGCGTAATACCAACTCGTTACCACAATCTGGACAAGGAACGCCAAGCTCTTTGACGATGTGTCCATCATTGTTGTGCAGGGCTTTGATGTAATCACAACTTGGGTAGTGGCTACAGCCAAGAAAGGGACCGTGTTTGCCATGTTTGAGGGTCAAGTCGCTGCCACATTTAGGACACGGCTCGTGTTCCAATGCGTGTTCATGGGCAGAGAAAAGGGTGTTGTCGA
>NZ_JAWOVT010000752.1:0-514 GCF_033340055.1 Vibrio sp. 1580 | reverse complement strand
AGATTGGAACCAAGTGTATGACTGCTTTCAAGCTCTGAGCTTATTTTCTAGTCGACAACTCATTGAGCTTGAGATCCCAGAAAGTGGTGTCAACACAGCTATCAGCAAAGAGCTACAGACCCTGTGTGACATGCTGCATGATGACATCATGCTAGTGATCATCGGAACGAAGCTGACTAAAGCGCAAGAAAATGCCAAATGGTTTAAAGCACTGAATGCCAAAGGCGACTGGGTCAGCTGCTTAACGCCGGATCTTCAGCGTTTGCCTATGTTTGTGCAAACGCGCTGCCGCGCATTGGGTTTAAAGCCCGATCAGCAATCCTTACAGATGTTGGCACAGTGGCATGAAGGCAACTTATTTGCACTTTCTCAGAGTCTAGAGAAACTGGCTTTGCTCTATCCTGATGGCGAACTGACTGTTGTACGCTTAGAGGAAGCCTTAAGTCGACACAACCACTTTACGACGTTTAACTGGATTGATGCGTTAATTGCAGGTAAAGCTAATCGTGCTCAA
>NZ_JAWOVT010000751.1:0-515 GCF_033340055.1 Vibrio sp. 1580 | reverse complement strand
GATGACGGGCTTTGATTTGAAGTATCCCAAAATCGCGACAAAGTAACATCTATGAGCTCTGAGACGAATTGACCGAAAAACTGCCAATTCCGCATCGTTCAGAGAAAAGTACAGACATTGTTCTTCGATTGAAAAAATGGGTGGGGAATAAAGATCTGCCTGTTCTGCTCTCGTGAGAATAGTAATTTCGTTTTTGATGGCCATATCAGGGCTGTTCCGTATTAAATGTACGATATTTACCTAATTTGCCACACTTATAAGTAGTAACCCACCTCCGCAGCCATTTATTGGTGTGGTCTACAGAGGATTAAGTCTTTTTAGAGGGGAAAATCCCTAGAACCCCAAGAAGTTACGTTCCTTGAGTGCCTTAGCTAGCAACGATTCTGTAGTCGCTTGAAGTACGTTTAAAGATTTTAGATGTCCTATTAGTCTACCCATCGTCTTATCACTAACTTCCTGATCAAAGCTATCAAACTTAGCCTCCCACTCCTCTTGGGTGTGCTTAGACTTTGCCT
>NZ_JAWOVT010000750.1:0-516 GCF_033340055.1 Vibrio sp. 1580 | reverse complement strand
GATTGTTGCTTCTGCAGACTCGCCATACAACACATGGGAAGATGCAGTAAAAGCGTTTGAAGTCGATCCTCGCAAAGTGAAGATTGCTGGGGGCTCAGCGCGCGGCTCTATGGATCACCTTGTCATTGCGGCGGCATTTAAAGGCGAAGGCTTTGATGCGCGTAAAGTCCGTTACATTGGCTATGATGCGGGCGGCAAAGCAATGGCAGCCCTGCTTTCTGGCGAAACCCAATTGCTTTCAACAGGTTTAGGTGAAGTACTGGAAATGTCCAAATCTGGCCAAGTGAAAGTACTTGCTATCACTGCGCCAAAACGCTTAGAAGCCGCGCCAAACATTCCAACATTAACGGAATTCGGCAACGAAACGGTATTTGCGAACTGGCGTGGATTCTTTGCTGCACCGGGCGTTAGCCAAAAGAAAGTCGACGAATGGAATGCCGCATTCACTAAGATGTACAACACAGACGAGTGGCAAGTCGTTCGTGACCGCAATGGTTGGATAGACAACTACAAAGC
>NZ_JAWOVT010000749.1:0-516 GCF_033340055.1 Vibrio sp. 1580 | reverse complement strand
AGCGATGTTGAACAGTTCATTTTTCAGATGAAGCTGGTCGCGCTTGCTGACGTTTCTAAAGAGTTTGACAACCAACTGCCTCGTATTAACCAAGTAAGATGGAAAGGAGACAACCTTGACTTCGATTTGGTGATGACCGATTCCCTCCTTATGTACCTCAGCTATCTTGAGCAGGTTCCTCAAGAAGGCGTTAACTGGTTGTTTGCAAATAAAGCCCATGTGAGCTTTCCTGCGCCTAGTGTGGATACGCTATCGGTACTGAGCAATGAGATCACGGTAGGGAAGTTGGACCAGTTTTTAGCCAGCTTGCGCTCGCCTTTGCAGATGGATGCCTCGTTTAATACGGTATTTGCTTCGCTTTCTGAATTCTCGCAATATCAATATCCTTTCTATGAGCAAAAAGGTCTGTTGCGCGTCGGTGATCCGATAGAAAACAAATCAACCCTTGTTGAACGCATGGCGATCGTCGGAGTGGATGTCAGTTACATCGATTCAGAAATACCGCAATACGATGAA
>NZ_JAWOVT010000748.1:0-516 GCF_033340055.1 Vibrio sp. 1580 | reverse complement strand
TGATAGCGCCGATTTTATTCTTGCTGCAAGCGACAAGCTGGCCGCTCGATTTCCGGATAATAAAACCACAACACTGCCACACGGGGTCGATTTCAGTCTATTTTCAACGCCTGCAGAAAAGGCAAGCGACTTGCCGAACAATGGCCGTAAAATCTTGGGTTTTTATGGCAGTTTGTCTGACTGGCTGGACTATCGTTTGATCGACCAAGTCGCCCAACACGCACCGGATTGGGATTTGGTTTTTATTGGACCGAATGAGTTTGCCCACAATCCATTACCACAGCGAGATAACGTTCATTACTTGGGGCCTCGCGCGCATCATTTATTGCCAAGCTATTCCCAACACTGGGACGCAAGTTGGCTACCGTTTGTCGACAACGCACAAATCAAAGCGTGTAACCCGCTCAAACTTTTGGAGTATTTAGCAACGGGTACGCCCGTTATTAGCACGCCATTTCCGGCTCTGATGCCTTACAAACACATGTTACACATCGTCGCCGACGTCGAAGACGTGTG
>NZ_JAWOVT010000747.1:0-516 GCF_033340055.1 Vibrio sp. 1580 | reverse complement strand
CAAGGATTTAGAGAAAATGTTCAACACTACTTTGAAAGAGAACGCCACGTTGTGTCAGCAAGTGAGCAGATTGAGCGAGCAAGTGAACGGCTTGAACGTTCAGCTTCAGCGGTTGGAAAAGCATTACAGCACGAAGCGAGATTAGACATAGACAGAGAGCGTGAAATGAGTTTTAAAGGTTTTTGCCGTTGATTGACTCCCGTTTTAAATGCATTCGTGTAAGCTATTGTCACTGTTCAATTTTTTCTTATGGGTGTGCGAATGCATAGCTTGAATGGGGGGCTGCCCGATATTTTTGACCCTTCAAAATCTCATCGTTGCCCTATTGGGCACTCGAATCCGTCAGTGTGCCCATGTTCTACTTGTAAGATGGCTAGAGAAGCGGAGGCTTCTAGATTGGCATTAAGGCGAGCTGAAGCGAGAAACTTCGCTCCGACAGGTTCGCTAATGCCATCAAATCAAGCAATTAAGGAATCCGTAGTGCCAAAAGAAACCCCTAGAGAAAAAATTGAAAGA
>NZ_JAWOVT010000746.1:0-516 GCF_033340055.1 Vibrio sp. 1580 | reverse complement strand
CAAAACAAAATGCAGAGAATCGAGTTTTCCTAGAATCTGATGCCAAAGCACCGAACGGCAAAATTCCTTACTACCCTGAGTTTGGTCAAGATTTGGATCAAGACGGTTCATCTGAACAGCACATTCGCTTAGGTTCGCGCGTTGAAGGTTTACAGGGCGTAGTGAATTACAGCTACAACGAATACCGTCTGATCGCGACGAACGATGTAAACAACACTAACTTTGTGGCAACGGGTGATGGTTTTGATGTAGAGCGTAAAGCGGCGCCAGCTATCGCAGAGTCGGATTTACGCGTTGCAAGCTTTAACGTGCTTAACTACTTCACTTCGGTTGCAGACAGCGGAAACAACAACCCGACAGGCCAAAACCGTGGCGCGACGAATCACGATGAGTTCTTGATCCAACAAGCGAAGATCGTGTCTGCGATGAACAAGATGGATGCTGACATCATTGGTTTGATGGAAGTGGAGAATAACGGCTTCGGTGATGGCAGTGCTGTGCAAAACTTGGTGGATG
>NZ_JAWOVT010000745.1:0-516 GCF_033340055.1 Vibrio sp. 1580 | reverse complement strand
CGCACGCAGGTGGCTACAACCCACCAATCGTCGTGATTCACGGTAACATGGTTCGTGAACTTCCGGATTCATACAAGCGTTACTTGATGAACTACTTCCGCAAGTCACTGGAAATTATGGGTACGCCAATTCGTATCAACTTCCAGAATAGCGAAAACCCGTTTGAGAATCGTGCGAACAAGCTAACCTTGTCTCAAGAGCGTAAGCGTAAACGTATGATGTCTGTGGTTAAAAACCGCAAAAAATAATTTAAGCATTTGAAGATACCCAAGTTTTTACTTGGGTATTTTTTTATCTGTTTTTTGCAACCTCGAAAAGTGATGTGAGATGTGTCCTTTTCTAAACCTTACTTTCATCATTATCACAATGTTCTTCTGCGCGGTTTTTCTCTAGTGATATTAGTGATGACGTGCAGATTCCTGTATCTTCAAATGCTCAGCACACAACCTTAACTTCTTACATTCACTAAGATAAGCAAAGCATGACGTCGACCGAGAAAAAAACCCGTCTCTACCA
>NZ_JAWOVT010000744.1:0-517 GCF_033340055.1 Vibrio sp. 1580 | reverse complement strand
AATAACCATCAAACGCTTGCAGTTTCAAACGGTTTTCACTGTGCTCAACGACGGAAAATGGCCCACTCCCCACCACCAACTTGTTGTTCGCAACGTTCACCTGACTCACGGGCTGAATGCCATATTTCACGCCAGAAATAAGCCCAGCAAAACCCAAGTCAGGTCGGCTAAGTGTAAACACCACTTTGAGAGGGTTTGGCGCAGTCACGTTCGCCACATGCGCAAGTTCTTTCTCGTAGTATTCTAGTGAGCTCAATTTGGCAAACAAACTCACCACCGTGTCGGCATCGATTGGGTTGCCATTATGGAAGGTAAGCCCGGGGCGAAGGTAAAACGTCCATTCGAATTTTTGCTCATCGTATCGCCAATGATGCGCCAGCTCTGGTTTTACGCGCCCGTAATAATCACTTGATACCAAACAGCAATAAATTTGGCGTAGCAAAAAGCGCTCACTGCTTCGCTGCAATTGATGAGGAACAACACGCTCGAACATGCGTTTGTAGGTCAGCTGAATATT
>NZ_JAWOVT010000743.1:0-517 GCF_033340055.1 Vibrio sp. 1580 | reverse complement strand
GAGTTCTTATTCCAACAATTTGATGCCGCAGATTTAACAACATTGATTACAGCACTCGGAAATGAAAACGTAGCGCAAATTTTGGCTGAACCCAATCTTACTGTGATTTCTGGTGAGTCGGCAAGCTTTTTAGTTGGAGGTGAAGTACCAATTGTCGTTAGTACTAATAGTAACATCAACATCACCTTTAGAGAGTTTGGTATTAAGCTTGATCTCACTGCCAAGGTGCTGCATGAAGACAAAATCCGTATGCGCTTGATCCCGGAAGTTAGTGAAGTGGAAAGATACATTCGTGCTGCAGGTATAGAAGTACCGCAGTTTGCTACTCGACGAGCCATGACCACCATTGAGCTAGGTGATGGCGACAGCTTTGTCTTGGGGGGCTTAATGAGCAGTGCCGATCTTGAAGAGTTACAGAAAACCCCTCTACTGGGTGATGTGCCTATCTTGGGAGCGGCATTTCGGAAAGCATCCACAGACCGACGCCATACAGAGTTGATCATTGTTGCCACAGTCA
>NZ_JAWOVT010000742.1:0-517 GCF_033340055.1 Vibrio sp. 1580 | reverse complement strand
TTGGAAGATGAATTATTAAGATGACAAATCTCCTAATTTAGTTAAGAGTGATATACCTGAGCAAAAAATAAGCTCATGATAATAAAAAATAATAATCATTATTGGGTGTTTACTTTAACTATATGGAAACGGAGATTCATATGTCAGAGACGACTCAGGGTCCAACACACTTTCGCTTGATGTCAAAGCTGAAGGCCATTGGGCCTTACCTGCGTGAACCGCAATCACAAGAAGGGCGCTACTATTTTGATTGTCTATCTGTTTGTGTAGATGACAAAAAGTCACCTGAGAAACGCGAGTTCTGGGGCTGGTGGATGGATTTAGAATCCATCGAAGGGGGCTTTACCGCTAAGTACCATATTGGGAAATACAACAAAGAAGGGAAATGGGTGTCTGAAGCTCTGCCGCAAAAAGTGGTAGAGGAAGTGTACTTTACACAAAGTACCTTTCATCAGAAGCTCATTGATACCTTGGCTGAACACTTCAAACTCGAAGTGGAATATCATACCGAGTCATT
>NZ_JAWOVT010000741.1:0-517 GCF_033340055.1 Vibrio sp. 1580 | reverse complement strand
GATTTATTATACATTGGTTTCAATACCTTAAATCCATAATAGGCAATAACAACGCGCAAATGTTAATGGATCTAAATAATAATTACTATCATTATCATTTTAGCATTCAAATTTTGATGTCGTCTATTCTTGAATGCTTGGCATTTCTAGTCTTTATTTATCAGTGTGTTATATTGTTGAAAACGATTTCTGACAAATCTATCCAAATATCACAGCTGTGATTCACATCACACAAAGGGAGTTATCGTGCAGAGCCCTATCACTTTAGAAGCGCTCCATATCTTGGATGCGATAGATCGCAGAGGCAGCTTTGCGGCAGCGGCAAATGAGCTCGATAGAGCACCATCTTCACTGAGTTACCAAATCCAAAAGCTCGAACAAGATCTCGACATCAATATTTTTGACCGTTCAGGACACAAAGCGCTCTTTACGGAGGCGGGTAAGCTCATTTTGGAAAGAGGGCGTGCAATTCTGCAAGCGAGTGAAAAGTTAGTGAATGATGCGACTTTACTTGCTA
>NZ_JAWOVT010000740.1:0-517 GCF_033340055.1 Vibrio sp. 1580 | reverse complement strand
ATAATCTCAATGGAATGAGCTCTAAAACGGCAACGATTTGAATGGCTGGTTTCCCAAATGGCGCATACTGACGACGGCTAGGAGACCAAGCTCGTGCTAGCTCCATGGTTAAGCGGTACATGAGCGCACCAATCCCACCTGCGATGGCATACCAAAACAGTACACACACTACATTGCGACCAAAGCCCATAATGATGGTTTCAGCTCCGGCTTTACCTATACCGACAAGAGACAACGTTTCGGTATCACGATTCACAAAAGGCTTGAGTAGCTCGCGACAGCGCGTTTTATCCTCACGCGACAAGGCGAGGGCAAGTTGTTTGGTGAGGGTTTCGCAACTTCGCCAATCTAACGCTAATAGTAACAGAGCAAGTTCGTACAGAGGCTCTTGCCAAACTAAGGGCTTTAGAGCGATTAAGAGCACCAAACACGGCAATGTCATCAAAATAAGAGCGAGGCTTCCTGAGAGAATGCTTTGTGAATAGCTATGGTGGTTATTTACTTTCTCTGCTAATTG
>NZ_JAWOVT010000739.1:0-518 GCF_033340055.1 Vibrio sp. 1580 | reverse complement strand
TTCGACAAAGGCAATCACCAAACTCGCATGAGTCGCAAACGAAAGCATTTGATGAACATGCCCGACGTGAACACCCATTTCTACCACGCCAAAAGTCTGATCGCCTAACGTGATTGCTTTCGCCACGTCATAAACACCGTCGCTTGCATCGAAAGGACGAACATTGGTGTCAACGCCTGTGTAATCACCTTGAAGCGTAAGTTCGATGCCATCTTGATTGACGATACGGATGTAAGCCAACTTGTGCTCACTTACGACAGAGCGTGCAAAGCTGTCTAAGTACGCCAGATCCGTCGCGATTACCGCGTCTCTCGAAGCTTGAGCAAACACACTCACCAAATTCTGGCTACCAACTTCGAGACTGGTCTCGTTCGAGCTTTTAAACCAGTTGAGGCCGCTGATGATGAGTACACCGAGCGCAAGTGCTTCGATGAGTGCAATGCCGATTATCGTTTTTGAACGCAGCGTCATAAAGCGCCCACTTATCTCGAAATGCCCAATTGGACGACGTCTTGCCA
>NZ_JAWOVT010000738.1:0-518 GCF_033340055.1 Vibrio sp. 1580 | reverse complement strand
AATTTGCAACAGGTGTTAGCTGGGTTTATGTCAGCATTTCTGGCTTCGGCGGGATGCCGCTGATTGCGAACCTCTTCTTGATGGGTATGCTCATTGCCTACCTTGCAGCTTATTCCGGATTGTTCGCTTGGCTAAACAATAAGTTTTTCCCTCAATTTAGCCTCAGTAAAGCGCTTCTTGCCGCACCAGCCTTATGGTTAATTACCGATTGGTTACGCGGTTGGGTGATGACTGGCTTCCCTTGGTTGTGGTTGGGCTATAGTCAAATTGATGCGCCACTAGCAAGCTTTGCACCGATCGGTGGTGTAGAACTGCTTACGCTGTTTGTTCTTATTAGTGCAGGAGCGTTAGCATATGCATGGATTCACAAACAGTGGTTGATGATTATCATCCCTGTTGTTTTGATGAGCGCAGGTTTTGGGATTCGCCAATATGATTGGGTGACACCTCGCCCAGAAGACACCACCAAAGTGGCGCTGATCCAAGGTAACGTTGACCAAAATCTAAAATGGTTACCG
>NZ_JAWOVT010000737.1:0-518 GCF_033340055.1 Vibrio sp. 1580 | reverse complement strand
ACACGCTAGAGCAAGCGCATCAACTTGGTTTGAACAACATTCCTGCTTACAGTTCGACGATGGACTACGCACCAAGCATGTTGGATGAAACGCCAACTTGGGGTCTGTACGATATTGCGGCGTTTAAGTTTGGTTACGGTCGTAAAGTCGAGACGATTCAAGATTCTTCAGGTTCAGCTCCTGCGCCTGTTGCGAAACCGGCAGACAGTGCGAGCGATGAAGACAAAGCGGCATACGCTCGTTACCTCGCTGATCAGCAAGCCTACCAACAAAGCTTTGCATACAAGTTTGGCAACAATCCAGACAACACATCGCTGATGGTGTGTTCTGAAGTGAAGGCACTAACGGGGAACGAGAAAGGCAAATCACTCTACAACTGTGACTTCAGCCGATTCGATACCGCCGCGTTGTCTGATGATCCAGAACTGAATGCGAAAACTCGTTATGGCGCACTTTACTACCTAGATAAAGTGAATGAAATTGAGCGTAAGTCTTACGATTTCTGTACCGATGGGAAC
>NZ_JAWOVT010000736.1:0-518 GCF_033340055.1 Vibrio sp. 1580 | reverse complement strand
ACTATCAATAAAATTATTTCTTACTAATTTGGAAGGCACAATTCACTGCTTTGTGTCAATTTTCGAGGCACATCACTCAAGCTACAGGCCCCAGATTCAAGGTTGAGTTTGGGGTCAAGTTTTGTACTTATTTCGAATCAATTAGCAACAAGTCCACCTAATATCTAAGTAACTTATCTTTAGATTGTGCCTGAGCCGTTGGCATAAATGGCGTTTACGCGATTTGTGAATGGTCAGGCAAAGTAAGTGAAAGGGCTGTACTTCCTTAAATATCGAGTTTTAAAAGCCCTGCAATACTAGGAGTTGTTGTATGAAAAATTATACTGAAAG
The DNA here is from genome assembly GCF_033340055.1 of Vibrio sp. 1580. Classification (NCBI taxonomy): domain Bacteria; kingdom Pseudomonadati; phylum Pseudomonadota; class Gammaproteobacteria; order Vibrionales; family Vibrionaceae; genus Vibrio; species Vibrio sp. 1580. Next base: position 188 of record NZ_JAWOVT010000736.1, on the reverse strand, counting down.
GCATGTTAAGTGCCCGCATTGTGGGCACTCAATAGGCATAACATTGGATGCCAGTAATGGGGATCAAGAGTTTTATGATGATTGCCCGGCTTGTTGCCATGCGATTCATTTAAATATGCGCGTGGACGAACTTCAAGACAAAGTCGAGTTGTTTATTGATGACAACTACGAGTAGCCACCCTCGGTAT
>NZ_JAWOVT010000735.1:0-518 GCF_033340055.1 Vibrio sp. 1580 | reverse complement strand
AGGCTCAACTCGCTGAAACTGCAGGGTTCAGCGGCGAAATATCAATCAATGCTGGTGTGATTTCATCGGAATCGAACTTTAATACCGACAACAGCAAAACCATCGACTCGTTAGAGCAAAGCGCTGAAAGCGACACAACCGTCATCGCAGCGCCACTCGGAAGTATCGCCTACACGTTTGGTCACCAGCTCAACCACCAAGTGTATGCTGGTACAACGCGTTCCGATGTGGCAGTCGGTACGCTGGCTTTTCAATTAGGCTATCAGTACGAACTGCCGTCAGGCACAGTATTGGATGTCTCTTACCTTCCGACCGTCCTCAAAGGCGAAACGTGGCGTAATCCTTATCAAGTGAGTACGGCTCGTAAAACAACGGATGAAGGTGGTAACGCCTATCGATTTCAAATCAAAGGTTTGGTCGATAGAAACTTCACCCTCGATTTAGCTTATGCCGATAAAGATGTCGAACAAGATGAAGTCACCGATCGTTCACTCGCGCGTGATGCCAGTATTTATTAC
>NZ_JAWOVT010000734.1:0-518 GCF_033340055.1 Vibrio sp. 1580 | reverse complement strand
CACGAAATGACCTTTGCGTACCTTGGCGACGCTCGTAACAACATGGGTAACTCATTGATGGTTGGCGCAGCGAAAATGGGCATGGACATTCGCCTAGTGGCACCAAAAGCATTCTGGCCAGAAGAACATCTTGTCGCGACTTGCCAAGACATTGCCAAACAAACCGGCGCGAAAATCACCTTGACGGAAAACGTCGAAGAAGGCGTGAAAGGCTGTGATTTCCTCTACACTGATGTTTGGGTTTCAATGGGTGAAGCAGCAGAAGCATGGGATGAACGTGTCGCGCTTATGACGCCTTATCAAATCAATATGGATGTCATCAAGCAGACGGGTAATCCACACGTGAAATTTATGCATTGTCTACCTGCGTTCCATAATGACGAAACCACTGTCGGTAAAGAAATCGCAGAGAAATACGGCATGAAAGGCCTAGAAGTCACCGAAGATGTGTTTGAGTCAGAGTACTCTATCGTCTTTGATAAAGCAGAAAACCGCATGCACACAATCAAAGCCATTAT
>NZ_JAWOVT010000733.1:0-518 GCF_033340055.1 Vibrio sp. 1580 | reverse complement strand
ATTATAGGCGAAGCGCTAAAAACATTAAACCACGAACTTCAAAGGGTTAATAGAATCTTTTTGTAAATTGGAAATGGGTCGATTATATTACAGATCTGACCAGTTACAATTTTGTAACATGAGCTTAGAGAGGGCATGGACTGCAATGAATAAGCGACTCGCGAAGATTTATAAACCAGGGATTGTGAAATTTGCGTTGAATGTATGGCCACCATTTTGGGGGGCCGGAATTAAAATCTTACATATTTCTGAAGACTTCCGAACGGTTAAAGTTCGTTTGAAACTTCGCTGGTGGAACAAAAATGCCAATCGTACGCAGTATGGAGGCAGTATTTTTTCCTTAACAGATCCCATTTACTCTCTCATGTTGATGGGTATTCTACGTGAAGAGTATTACGTGTGGGATAAAGAGGCGAGCATCAACTTTATCAAGCCAGGACAAAGCGATTTGTTTGCTGAGTTTGAGATCACGGATGGTATGCTAGACGAGATCTATCAGATGACTCGAAACGGCGAAA
>NZ_JAWOVT010000732.1:0-518 GCF_033340055.1 Vibrio sp. 1580 | reverse complement strand
ATGAATGGCATCATCAGCTTAGCGCCAGGCAGTGTTGGCCCAGCATTGGCAAACCACATCATCGCTAAAGGCGATCTACTCAAACTGAGTTCAGAGGTGATTAAGCCGTTCTACAAGCAGAAATCACAACGCGCGGTAGAACTGCTACAACAGGCGATTACCGATGAGAGATTCCGTATCCACAAACCTGAAGGGGCGATCTTCTTGTGGTTATGGTTTGATGAGTTGCCAATTACGACAATGGAGTTGTACCAACGCTTGAAAGCGCGTGGCGTATTGATTGTTCCGGGTGAGTACTTCTTTATTGGTCAGAAAGACGAGTGGGACCATGCTCATCAGTGCTTGCGCATGAACTACGTTCAAGACGATGAGATGATGCAGAAAGGTATCGCGATTATCGCGGAAGAAGTCGAAAAGGCTTACCAACAAGGTCAGTAAAGCAAACTCCCGCATCAAAGACACAAATTAAAAAGAGCGCCAACTGGCGCTCTTTCTCACTCTATAGGGCAAATAACTTG
>NZ_JAWOVT010000731.1:0-518 GCF_033340055.1 Vibrio sp. 1580 | reverse complement strand
ATTTGCACGCCATCGATTTGGTCTGTCATGTTGAAAAAGCCAAGTTGGAAGTTAGACTTTTTAGAAATACTCGCCAGACCAACGTCTGCCATGGTGTAACCTTCTGAGTAGTTCACCGCACTCCAGTTTAGGCCTTTCACGTTGTTCGTGATGTTTACCGCACCAAAGTTCACACCGGTTGTTTGGCCTTGGTTCCAGTTAACCAAACCAAGTGACGCACCTTTCATTTCTTGGTTTACTTTCGCTGCCCCAAAGAACAGACCGAAGTTCACACCCGTAGTACGGTCAGTTTCAGACATACCTAGAACTGAGAAGTCGACGCCTTTTACTTCGTTTACTTGGCCATGCAGTACCGCCAAACGAACACCACCAACAGCAGAGTTTGATGGAGCGTTAGTATGGTCGATCGTTGAAAACATCACAGGGGTGCTGTTCGCAAGAGCAACAGGTGATGCGATAGTGGCTGCAACAGCCAATGACGTCATAAGCTTTTTCATTTTTATCTCCATGATGGTAAG
>NZ_JAWOVT010000730.1:0-518 GCF_033340055.1 Vibrio sp. 1580 | reverse complement strand
GACGACAAAGTGGTGTCGCTGGATACCAATAACGGCCCAGCCAACGGCACGGTCTCGGTCAACCCGGACGGCAGCGTCACTTACACGCCAAACGACAACTACCACGGGGCTGACAGCTTCACCTACATCGTTACCTCCGGTGGGGTATCGGAGTCCACCACGGTGAACGTCGATGTCACACCAGTGAATGATGCGCCAGTGGCGACCAATGACAATGCCGTTACTGACGAAGACACGCCAGTAACGATTGATGTCCTGCCAAACGACACCGATGTGGATGGCGATACGCTGTCTATCCAATCGGCGTCAGTGCCGAGTGACCAAGGTACAGTCGAGATTGTTGACGGCAAGTTGGTGTTCACACCGGCTGAGAACTTCCATGGTGACGCTGAAATCACTTACACCGTGACCGATGGTGCACTGACCGACCAAGCGACGGTTAACGTCACCGTGAATGCGGTGAACGACACGCCTGTGGTTGAAAGTAGCATTGCAGACCAAACCTTGGCGGAAGATTT
>NZ_JAWOVT010000729.1:0-519 GCF_033340055.1 Vibrio sp. 1580 | reverse complement strand
ATTCACCGTGACTCACGACATTACAAAATACACGCGTGCAAAAATTTTCTCTGAGGTTGGTAAAAAGACCGAACTGTTTGCTCGCTTTACGACCGTTGCGGGTGCGCGCGGCGCAGCGGATGCAGAACGAGACATCCGTGGTTTTGCCCTAAAATTTTACACCGAAGAAGGCAACTGGGATTTAGTCGGCAACAACACGCCAGTCTTCTTCTTACGTGACCCGTTGAAGTTCCCTGACCTCAACCACGCGGTGAAACGCGATCCACGCACCAACATGCGCAGCTCGACGAACAACTGGGATTTTTGGACTTCACTCCCAGAAGCGTTCCATCAAGTAACCATCGTCATGAGTGACCGCGGTATTCCAGCGTCTTACCGTCACATGCACGGCTTCGGTAGCCATACATTCAGCTTTATCAACGCTGAAAATGAACGCTACTGGGTGAAGTTCCACTTCAAAACTCAGCAAGGTATTAAGAACATCAGCGATGAGGAAGCACAACTGCTGGCGGGCAGAGA
>NZ_JAWOVT010000728.1:0-519 GCF_033340055.1 Vibrio sp. 1580 | reverse complement strand
ATCCTTTTTTCCACTTTCATCTCTCCTAATGCCATGATGTCACCCGGAATCGGGTCGACTTTCTTAAATGCATCTCGAACACGTTTCTCCGCATCGTCATCGACGTACCTAACCACTAGTGATTCGAAGAAACGACGCGCTTCCACTTCGGATAGCATATCGATATCAAGTTCAACTGGCTTAAGTTCTTGCCCATAACTCAATCGAGACAAGACCGACTCCAAACGCCCAGACTGAGTAAAAAGCAACACGTTGATCGTCCAGTTCGGCTTTTCATGCGCCTCTAAGACTAACGTCCATAACTCCGAAATGAGCGTTTCACTAAGTAAATGAGCGTCATCAATAACAATCGCAATATCGCAAGGCTCACCTTCGAGAATACGCTCTAGACTGTCGAGTAAAGGCTCTTGTTGATTAAACAATGCATCGGAAACCAGCTGACTCAAGATGAGGACGCGACGCTGCACGTCATCTTGGGTCGCATGGCAAAGTAACAAACATTGATTTTTGTTACTCGCA
>NZ_JAWOVT010000727.1:0-519 GCF_033340055.1 Vibrio sp. 1580 | reverse complement strand
GCCAAAAGGCGAGTAAAATGCGTGATATGGACAAAAATGTAAGTGAAAACAAAGAAAAAACAGCGAGAGGCTGCAATGGCCCAAACATGGGTCTCTTAGACGAACTTTTCATATTTATTTTGTGATGGACTTAGTCGTGATGTTGTGTCGTTTCTAGCAAAGCGAGCGTGAAATAAACGTGAATTATAATGAAAATCTATGGACTGAATTGTAAGTATTCGTATGTCTATGTAAGAGTGGGAGGCGTCTCATGCTTGGTGCGAAACAAGGCGATAGAAGTGTGCTCCATATCGCCTTTTTAGTCGTCTTTTTTCGCTAGTACTTTGGGAATGCGACGACAAACGTGTTCTTGCTATTTTCTCTCGGAATCAGCTCTATCGTTGCGCTGTGTAGCGTGGCGATATCTTTGCAAATCGACATTCCCAACCCTGCACCATCGCCTTTTTCTGAGTGACCTCGGTAGAATTGTTCAAAGATCCTTTCTCGCGTTTCTTGTGGAATCTCCGGGCCAGTGTCGGA
>NZ_JAWOVT010000726.1:0-519 GCF_033340055.1 Vibrio sp. 1580 | reverse complement strand
TGAAACGTGAAAATCTACCATCAACACAGCGCCTGCTTCTCTTGGGGCTATTTAGATTTGTTGATGGCGATGGAGTTTGTTTCCCTAGCTACAGCGCTCTAATGGATGAGACGGGGTTATCTCGACAATCTATTGCAAACACAATCAAGAAGCTCTCTGAGTCTGGTTGGTTAACTTACGAGCCAGGGGATAAATCGAAAAGTTTAGCTAATACATACTATTTGAATCTTGAGCGCTTGGGGTTAACTACACAATCTAAAATAGTCCCAATAGAGGGATACATAGCTCAAGATGGGACTAAGTGGTCTTGTGCTGCTGATTATTGGAAGTCTAGACAGCAAACAATTTAAATTCATAAACGCCATGCATTCAGAGTGCAATCTGAATGCATGGCTAATCATAACTAGCTTACAAGGCGCTAATCATGACTAACTCACATCCTATTGAAAAGGACGTGTTTTACAACCGTATGTCGCAATGAATTGCATCAACTGATCTAAATCCAGTCGACCGCGTTTT
>NZ_JAWOVT010000725.1:0-519 GCF_033340055.1 Vibrio sp. 1580 | reverse complement strand
GTTCTTGATCATCGACTTGGTGGTGGCATCGGTTTTGATGGCCATGGGTATGATGATGCTATCGCCAATGATTGTATCGCTACCGTTTAAGTTGATGCTGTTTGTGTTGGTGGATGGTTGGAACTTGATATTGTCGACCTTAGCCGGCAGTTTCGCCCTTTAGGTTGGCACAGAGAAAAGAGGTAAGACATGACTCCTGAAATGTTTGTCGAGCTTTTCCGTGAGGCACTGTGGATGGTGTTGATCATGGTCTGTGCCATTATTATCCCCAGTTTGCTCATCGGTTTGGTCGTGGCGATTTTTCAAGCCGCGACGTCAATTAACGAACAGACATTAAGCTTCTTACCTCGTTTGATCGTGACTTTGTTAGCTTTGATGCTGTTTGGTCACTGGATGACGCAAATGCTGATGGAATATTTCTTCGGCTTGATTGAGCGCTTGCCTCAGGTTCTGTACTAGAGGCTGGTATGGAGTATCCCACTCAAATCATCTTAGACTGGATAGCCAATTATTTTTGGC
>NZ_JAWOVT010000724.1:0-520 GCF_033340055.1 Vibrio sp. 1580 | reverse complement strand
ACTCATCAGCTAAACGTCCAAAGAAACGCGGCATTGCTTGCACATCAAATCCTGCTTTCGCCAAGGTTGCGATGCCGAAGCGGTCGGCTTCTTTCTCGTTTGAGCGAGTGTAGTTGATTTGGCTTTGCATGTTGCCTGCTGTTGCGGCGGTAATCGCTGCCATGCCTGCTTCTGGTGAAGCAATCGAAAGTAATAATGCACCAGCAAGCGCAGCTAAAGTAGCTGGAGAGCGTCTTGCCTGGTCTTCCATACTGCGCGCTAGGTGGCGCTGTGTTACGTGTGCAATTTCGTGCGCGACAACGGATGCAAGTTCACTTTCACTACGAGCATGAAGAAATAGCCCTGAGTGCAATGCAACGTAACCGCCAAAAAAGGCAAAGGCGTTGATATTACGATCACGAATCATGAAGAAGTGGAACGGCGTTTTTACATCGTTCGCGTTGGCCACGAGGCGGTGTCCGAGGGAATCGATATATTCGTTGATGACCGGATCGTTGACGATAGGCTTACTGGCTCTGAG
>NZ_JAWOVT010000723.1:0-520 GCF_033340055.1 Vibrio sp. 1580 | reverse complement strand
AAGAGCGCTTTTTACGCCAGTTACTTGCTGCAATGGTCGTGCCCCATTGATCAATCAAATAAGTATCTGCCGCTTCAATAACGTTGTTCACCGATTCTAGATAGCGATTGGTGATTTCGAGTTGAGCGCTATTTGAAGGATTCAGTAGAGCTTCAAAAAGAGGATCATCTTTGGCTAAAAGATTGGGTATATGGGCGTATTTATCGAGCTTATTTTTGATGTGGCTAGAAAATTGTTCGAGCTGTGATTGGTGTTTATCTAGCAAAGATTGATAGCTGTGTTGCCACACCCAGCGCCCGCCCACAATGGCGCACAGGAAATATAAGGCGAAAAAAATCAGTAAAATACGATTTCGTTGAGACATCCTTGCATTCCTATTACACGTCCTTTTTATGCCTTTAGAAATGTTAATGGGTTGTAGGGATGATGGGGGATTTAGTTTTCAACTCTGTGGAGTAAAACAAGAGCAAGATCTCTTTTTACGCTTTTCAATAAAAAAAGCAGTCGATTCTCTTGAAAA
>NZ_JAWOVT010000722.1:0-520 GCF_033340055.1 Vibrio sp. 1580 | reverse complement strand
CTAACCCAATTAAAGTGTACTAAACCGTTCACGAGATCGCGTTTTGTTGAGCGGCTTACGCTCGATACATTCACTATGTATCCGCAACAGATGTGACGTACTAGCAAGCTCTTTATGAGAAATGTCTAAAATTCTTCTAAATATGTCTACGCCCTTCTTACTTTTAACATCGATAAGACAATAATTGACGAAAGTTGCCTATAATCAAGGCAATACTCGCCTATCCCATGCGGAGATAAAGATGAAAAAAACAAGTTTAATGATGGCTATGGCAGGGACAATGGTACTTGCTGGTTGTTCAACCTATGACGGCGCAACTCGCTCAACAGAGTACACCTCTGTTGCCAATCCGGCGGCCGTTTACTGTGTACAACAAGGTGGCGAACTGGACACTGTGTCAGAGAATGGTGAGCGTGTAACTTACTGTGTGCTTTCTGACGATGAACGTGTTGAACAGTGGGAATACTACCGTAGTAACCACAAAGAGAGTGACGAGCAATAAACTCGAATCTAATAAATA
>NZ_JAWOVT010000721.1:0-520 GCF_033340055.1 Vibrio sp. 1580 | reverse complement strand
ACCTGAACGCCAAAAACCTTGAAAACCTTGCGCAACCGCCGCCATCTGCATTGCTTGAACAGCGCAACCTGCAGAAAGATATTGTTCCAATGCAGGGACTTTTTCATGCTCGGTTACTTTCGCGATCACGGTAATGACCATTGGGGCACGAAACGGCGCATTTTTCACTTTTTCGATCACGGCTTCATCACTATGGTCTGCAATCGCGGCTTTCACCAAAATATCTGATAGCTTCTTCAAACCATCACCTTGAGCAATCACAAAACGCCAAGGGGTTAAGCCCGCATGGTCAGGAGCACGAAGACCTGCACGAATAATATTCTCCAACGCTTTGCCCTCTGGTGCTGGCGCAGATAATTTAGCGATAGAGCGACGGTTAAGCAAAAGATCGAGAGCTTCCATGAGCGAGTCCTTATTGAATCTAACTGTTATTTTCTTTGCTGCTCACTTTAGCATAATCCTCTCACTCGAATAACAATCTGTTTTTTAGGGATTATCGTGATGATTCACACAAACCGAG
>NZ_JAWOVT010000720.1:0-520 GCF_033340055.1 Vibrio sp. 1580 | reverse complement strand
TGGAAAACTTATCATCGGATTACATCCGTACCGCGATCGCAAAAGGCTTGCCGTTTAAGAAAGCGGTACGCAAACACGCGCTACGCAATAGCTTAATTCCAATTGCTTCTCACTTTGGCAACTCACTGTTGTTCTTCATGACAGGGGCATTTTTGATCGAAGTTATCTTCAACATCGACGGCATTGGTTTATTAGGTTACGAATCCATTATGGAACGTGATTACCCAGTAGTGATGGGCATCGTTGCTATCAACGCGGTATTGCTGCTGATCGGCAATATTATTTCGGATATCTGTGTTGCTTTAGTCGACCCACGTGTGAAGTTTGGAGCGTAATATGATTAAAGTAAGTCCATTAACTCAAAAGAAAATCCGTCACTTTAAAGAAATTAAACGTGGTTATTGGTCGTTTGTGATCTTATCTATCATGTTGATTCTTTCACTATTTGCCGAGCTGTTAATCAACAGTAAAGCGTTGATCGTTAAGTACGATGGTAGTTACTACTTTCCGGCTGTCAGTG
>NZ_JAWOVT010000719.1:0-520 GCF_033340055.1 Vibrio sp. 1580 | reverse complement strand
TTGCACCACCCCAAGCGGCATCTACATGGAAGTGACAATTGTGCTCTTGGCACACTTGAGCGATCTGCGACAGAGGATCGACGTTCCCCGTTTCTGTTGTGCCAGCGACACCGATAACCGCAATTGGTTTGATGTTTTGTTCTTTAAGCTCGGCAATTTTTGCTTTTAGGTCGTCAACAACAATACGGTTGTTTGCATCGGTTTTCACCGCGACTAAACCCTCTTGACCTAAGCCAAGTACGTCTGCTGCTTTTTTAAGTGAATAGTGACCACGTTCAGAAACCAGAACTGCCAGACCTTCGTAGCCATAGTGCTTCATGGCTTTGAATAGACCTTCTTTTTCTACCCCGTTGAAAGCACCATCTGCTTTCAACGCTTTGTTGCGTGCAACCCAAAGTGCCGTAATGTTCGCGATTGTGCCACCAGAGCAAAACGCACCAAGTGAATGGTTCGCGCTGTGCATCCATTTACGATAAAACTTGTCGTTTTGACCGTAAATTAAGCGGTGTAACATCCCTAA
>NZ_JAWOVT010000718.1:0-520 GCF_033340055.1 Vibrio sp. 1580 | reverse complement strand
CTCAATACCATCATTGCGATCGCAGCAGCGCTGACCGTAGGTTTAATTTTCCAACCGGGTGCTGGTGCAAACTTAGCGGGTACGGTTTCTGAAACCGTCAAGCTGACGACAACTGAAACACCAGATATTTTCTCGCTCGTGGTAAACATTGTACCAAGCAATCCAGTACAAGCTTTTGCTAACGGCGACATGCTACAAATTATCTTTATGGCTATTTTGACAGGTCTAGCCATTCAAGCTCTGGATTCTCGTGGTGGCCCTGCTATCCGCACGTTTAAGATGGCCAATGAGATCATGATGAAGCTGGTTGGTTTGGTCATGAGTCTAGCACCTTACGGTGTGTTTGCTCTGATGATTCAACTAGGTGCAACCTTAAATGCTAATACATTGATGTCTGTTGCAGGTTACGTTGCGCTTGTCGTGGCTATGCTTGTGTTCTGGATTTTCATCTTCTATCCAATGGCAGTTGGCATTACGACTGGAACTTCTCCAAAGGCGTTTCTCCGTGCAACTCGTGAAC
>NZ_JAWOVT010000717.1:0-521 GCF_033340055.1 Vibrio sp. 1580 | reverse complement strand
ATTTTTCTGTTGTTTATGATCATGCTTCTCCTCTCGTCTCTTGTTGGGTTGGGAAGGAAGGCAAAGAGCGCAGCATTTTTCCGTACAGTGCAAACACCATTTTTGCAGAGTCGATGATGACTTGTTGATCTTCCATTTTGGTGATTTTGTTCATCAGTGATTCAAAAAATTGCAGATGATCTTGGTCTAACACGCTGTGTGAAACTAGGTAAGTCATTGCTGAAGGCGGTAGGCTTAGCGTTGACTGGATTTTTTCTGCCATTTGGCCACCAATACCGACGCTGGTGCCTTCTAATACCCACACCATGCCAAACAGCGCGAGTGGGTTGTGGCGGTCAATGTTGTGGTAAAGATAGGAAACCATCAATTCAATCGGCGCACCGACTTGACCTACATCTTTGTTGTTGCGCACTGCTTCGGCATCGCCGCCGCACGCTTTGATGTCATTTAAAATCCATTCTTGATGGCCTTTCTCTTCCTCAATGTATTCGGCAATGGCTTCTCGTACCCATTCGTATTCG
>NZ_JAWOVT010000716.1:0-521 GCF_033340055.1 Vibrio sp. 1580 | reverse complement strand
AGCTCAGAAGCTCGACGTTACACATATCGAAATGGACAAATTGTTTTGGAAAGCGGGCTGGCAAGAAAGCACCGACCATGAGTTTTTCAGCAACTTAAAAACGGCCCTCACGCAAAGCGAATGGGTTTTGGATGGAAACTATTCTCGAACTGAAAGCATAAAGTGGCAAGACGTCGACACGATAATTTGGTTGGACTATTCAAGAACGGTGACGTTTTACCGAGCGACCAAACGTGCACTCACTCGTATTTACACAAAGCAAGAGGTGTGGGAAGGGACTGGTAACAGAGAAAGTCTGTATCGACTGTTTACAAAAGACTCCATCGTATTATGGTCTATTAAAAACTACGCAAACCGACGACGAAAATATCTTCAACTGAAACGTGAATTGAGCGGCTCACCCATTCAATTTGTTCATTTGACTAACCCGAAAAAAGCACAAGCTTATCTCGAAAAACTATAAAATAAGTAAAAGCTAAGAGAAAACAAATAGATGGAAATTATTTTTGTGCGACATGGCG
>NZ_JAWOVT010000715.1:0-521 GCF_033340055.1 Vibrio sp. 1580 | reverse complement strand
TGAAACGTAATTAATCAATCTTAGTGATATCAATTCGCGATACGAAGTGAGAATTTATGTTCCATACTTTCAAAGGTATGACTTTTATTTCGGGAGAAAATGATGAAAGTATTTACTATGGATGACCTCTCATACCGAGGTGCTCATAAAGGCGTACACAGCTGGGATCACCCAGCCAGCACAACGCCTTACTACTGGCACCCTGACTGGTTACATATTGCAGAAGACGCGCTAGGTGTGCACAAAACAGCGGATCTAGTCGTTCCAGAAGGTGAAACACCAACAGAAGAGCACGCAAAAGAGGCGATTGTTAAGCACATTAATGGTGAATAGCCAGAAGCGAACCTTCTGTTATGCAAGGTTGAGAGCCTTTTGGAACAAAACATGTCTGAATGAGAACTGTGCATCATCGTGAGCAACCTATCCACAGGATGAGTAGATTGCTATCACATTATTTTTCATGCCATCTGTTACATTTAGAGGCTAATGGTGATGCACAGCTCAACTCATAGACTATGAGA
>NZ_JAWOVT010000714.1:0-521 GCF_033340055.1 Vibrio sp. 1580 | reverse complement strand
CCACACCGTTCGCGATTTTCACACGCAAAGCAGCCAAAGATAATTTGGTTTTAAACATCACTTTTCGTTTCATTCGGGCAAAATCAATTCGGAGTAGATTTGAACTGGAGAAGACTTGTGCAGTTTTATAGTGTCCCGCCTTCTCAAGCGGCGCTGGCACTGGGTATGATCGGGCTTGGCCAAGCGTGGGCGCTCTATGTTCCCGATATTGGTACGCCAATTCGTCCTTTTCTGGCTTCATTTGGCGCGTTATTGCTCGCTCCCGTTCTGATTAAGTACGCCACCAATCCTCGCCTATTTATGGCGGATATTAAGCACCCGTTAAGTGGTAGTTTAATGGCACCAATGAGCATGGCATTATTGATCCTGACCGATTATCTCGCGTCGGTTGCACCACTCATTGCCTATCCCCTTTGGTGTTTAGCTGTACTGCTTCATTTTACAATGATGGTGCTGTTTTTTGGCTTCCAGCTCATGAACTTCAAAATGTCGAACATCGTCCCGAGCTGGTTCCTCTACCC
>NZ_JAWOVT010000713.1:0-521 GCF_033340055.1 Vibrio sp. 1580 | reverse complement strand
AGGGCACCATCGTCAATCAATTTGCCTAAAGCTTCATAAGCTAGATACGGATAAACCGCCGTAGCGCCAAAGCCTAGCAATACGGCAAATTGATGAGGGTCACGTGCGGTTGCGGTTTCCGCGACGATGTTGGCATCACAACGAAGGTTGGCTGTAACTAAGCGAGTTTGCACGGCGCCGACAGCCATGGCGGCTGGAATTGGCAATTTGCCTTTGACTAATGCGCGGTCAGAAAGAACCACTAAAACGGTACCTTCTCGCACCACTTGTTCAGCTTGATCACATAAGTCATCGATCGCTTGCTTGAGATCTTTCTCTTGTGGATCGTAGTTTATGTCGAGAATGGTATTGCGGTAGTGATCGTCACCCAGCTCAAGCAACTGCTGCATGTCAGAGTAAAGTAGCACTGGAGAATCAAATGTCACTCGATGCGCGTGGCCGTCGGTTTCACAGAAGACGTTCATCTCCTGACCTATACTGGTGGCTAACGACATAACATGCTTTTCACGCAGTGGATCGAT
>NZ_JAWOVT010000712.1:0-521 GCF_033340055.1 Vibrio sp. 1580 | reverse complement strand
AAGACGGTGAAACTTATCAGCTGAACTTCATCGATACTCCGGGACACGTAGACTTTGCATACGAAGTATCACGTTCTCTAGCGGCTTGTGAAGGCGCGCTATTGGTTGTTGATGCTGGTCAGGGTGTAGAAGCGCAAACACTTGCTAACTGTTACACCGCGATCGAAATGGATCTGGAAGTTGTGCCAATCCTAAACAAGATCGACTTGCCAGCCGCTGATCCTGAACGTGTAGCTGAAGAAATTGAAGAAATCGTTGGTATTGATGCGATGGACGCAACACGCTGTTCTGCGAAGACAGGTCTTGGTGTTGAGGACGTTCTAGAAAACATCGTATCAGCAATTCCAGCACCAGAAGGTGATCCTGATGCGCCACTACAAGCGCTGATCATCGACTCATGGTTTGATAATTATCTTGGCGTAGTATCTTTGGTACGAATCAAAAACGGTTCACTGAAGAAGAACGACAAGATCAAAGTAATGAGCACAGGCCAAGCTTGGGGTGTAGACCGTTTGGGTATC
>NZ_JAWOVT010000711.1:0-522 GCF_033340055.1 Vibrio sp. 1580 | reverse complement strand
ACAAAGATACCAAAGTACTGCAAATGGTCATTAACTCACTGATAGTAATAGAAATTGTGATGTGTTGCGATGACGTAACCTTTGACCGATCATAAACATCGTTGGGGAAGGTTCAAAAATCCATCTTAGAGGTCAAGGAAAACAACGATACCAGTGGACGCCACTTTCATGACAGAGAGGTCAAGAGAAACAACGATATCTGAATAGTCACCGATTTTATAGACATGCTTCGGTTAGGCTCGTTTACTTGGTTTTATCCAATTCAACTTATCCGAAGTGCACGATTTTGAGCACCAACTATAACTCGTCTCTGCCCCATTCCTGTTTAGAATTGTTACTCTTATCATTTCTGAACAATCCCATTTGAACAAATATTACTAATACCGATATAGTGCAACTAACTACATAAATAATGGCTATATAAGAGTTATGAGGAATAGAAAAATCGCTGTAGTAATTGACTCAGAATGGGCCCGTTTCGTGCCAGCGACGTTCAAGCTCGCAATTCACAGTGGGTGGATT
>NZ_JAWOVT010000710.1:0-522 GCF_033340055.1 Vibrio sp. 1580 | reverse complement strand
TTTATTGCCAGCTTTCTACAAACTGGCTCAATCAGCTGGTTGTATTATTCCGATCGTTTGTTGGAGTTCCCGCTGGGGCTGTTTGGTATTGCGATTGCGACGGTGATTTTGCCTGCGCTGTCTCGTAAACATGTGGACTCGCAGAGCGAAGGTTTTGCACATACCATGGCTTGGGGCGTTCGCATGGTAACGCTGCTCGGGATTCCGGCGATGTTGGGTTTGATGGCGTTGGCGAAGCCGATGTTGATGGTGCTATTTATGCGCGGTGAGTTCTCTCCACAAGATGTGCACCAAGCGTCTCTGTCGTTGCTCGCTTACGCATCTGGCCTATTGAATTTCATGTTAATTAAAGTGTTGGCGCCAGGCTATTACTCACGTCAAGACACAAAAACGCCAGTGAAATACGGCATCATCGCGATGGTGACTAACATGGTGTTCAACGCAATTTTTGCCTATTTCTACGGTTACGTCGGCTTGGCTATTGCTACGGCATTGTCAGCGTTCGTCAACATGGCGCTGTTG
>NZ_JAWOVT010000709.1:0-522 GCF_033340055.1 Vibrio sp. 1580 | reverse complement strand
CTCTGTCGATCGACACCGTTGGTGGAGATGTGGTACATGCCGACCTAAACCAATACTCTGCTGAACTTGATTCATCAGACCCATTCGTTCTGCTAAAAGACACACAAGGTCATCAATTCATCGCACAAAGCGGTCTTGTTGGTCCTCAAGGTATCGATCTAAGCAGCTCTAACCGTCCTCACTACAATGTGAGCGCAGACAGCTTCACTTTAGCTGACGGTCAAGACGAACTACGCGTTCCGATGACATTTACTGCAAACGGCATCGAATACACAAAAACTTACGTATTAAAACGCGGCAGCTACGCGCTGAACGTTGAATACGATGTAGCGAACAACTCTGGTAACAACGCAACCTTCGGTATGTACGCACACCTACGTCAAAACCTAATGGACGATGGTGGTAGCATCACAATGCCAACCTACCGTGGCGGTGCTTACTCAACTGAAGATACTCGTTACAAAAAATACAGCTTTGAAGATATGCAGGATCGCAACCTGTCTATCAACCTAGCAGATGGCC
>NZ_JAWOVT010000708.1:0-522 GCF_033340055.1 Vibrio sp. 1580 | reverse complement strand
GCTACCGATAACTTCGCATTCAGCCAGCACACCATGCCAAGCGGTTTCATCCAAGCTTTAGCCCACATCAAACAGACGGCAGCACTGACCAACGCACAACTAGGGTTACTGGAAGGTGATATCGCTAATGCGATTGCAGAGGCTGCGCAAGCCATTATTGATGGCCAACATCTCGATCAGTTCCCTATCGACCTATTCCAAACCGGTTCTGGGACAAGCTCCAACATGAACGCTAATGAAGTGATTGCCACGCTCGCGTCTGAATTGCTTGGCGGCAACGTCAATCCGAATGACCACGTTAACATGGGTCAAAGCAGTAACGATGTGGTGCCGACGGCGATTCAAGTCAGCTCAGCACTTGCTATTGAACACAAATTGTTGCCTGCACTGGCTCATCTTAGCCAAAGCCTAGAAACCAAGAAGCAAGCTTTGCAAGGTGTGGTAAAAACAGGCCGAACTCATTTGATGGACGCCATGCCAATCACTTTCGCGCAAGAGCTGGGCGGCTGGCAATTCCAGATT
>NZ_JAWOVT010000707.1:0-522 GCF_033340055.1 Vibrio sp. 1580 | reverse complement strand
AAATTTGTGTTCACTGACAAGTTTGGTGGTCATGGTGAAGCGAAGGTAGTGGATTTCACTATCGGTGAAGACTCGCTTCACATCATTAGTGACACTGTGACAGAGTTCGGCGATTTAACTTTCAGCTACGATGCGGCTGGCAATGCAGTATTTACTGACGGCGCAGATTTAACCGTTAAGCTGATTGGTGTTACTGAAACAGATATTAACACCTACGGTGCCGATTTATTTGTTATTTAAAATCTAGTTTAAGGCGCTAGTCATCTAGCGCCTACATCATTCGATTAAAGTGGAAGTAATCGTGCAGAAAACAGTTTTCAAAGAAGTCAGACAAAAACTATGCACGCTTGCAGGTTTGCTGATCGGTTTTAGTCTCTTCATTAATTTACTCGTACTTGCTATCCCACTTTATATGTTGCAAGTGTACAACCGAGTCATCTCATCTTATTCGACTGACACCTTGTTGCTTCTTACCATCATCGTGTTGGCGGCTTTGTTTACTATGTCCATTATCGATATTGC
>NZ_JAWOVT010000706.1:0-522 GCF_033340055.1 Vibrio sp. 1580 | reverse complement strand
CGGTCGATTTCTTAAACTCGTCAGTCATTTCTGCGATGTTACTAGCAAAATGGAATTGGATTTAGATTACCGGATATTAACTAATATCGCTTTAATTTTTATCATTTTTGCTTGGTTTATATAAAAAAATGAGCAAATAGCGGTGATATTCATAAATCTGAAATTTGATTTTATAAAATCTCAGTTTAAAAAGTGAACGATTGAGGATGGAAATACGATTTGGCTCTTATGTTCACGATTCATGCAAAGAGCATGGAAAGCGCTGTAGTTAGTAAGAACGGATGATCCGCTTGCGATGCCGAGCGTAAAACAAATCAGTACATTTAGCTCCTCGCCTAAGGACGTTTTTTGAAAAAGAAAATAGGGCTTTACTGGTTTACGTTTGACCTAAGACTTCACGATAACTCGCTATTGGTTAATGCCTCATCTTTTCTGGATGAATTGGTTTGCTTGTATTGTCGCCCTTCAGTAACTCCTTTTCTACATCATTTTGCTCAGGAGGCAACGCTCGGACGAGCTAGG
>NZ_JAWOVT010000705.1:0-522 GCF_033340055.1 Vibrio sp. 1580 | reverse complement strand
AAGCCCGTTTTACATTGTAAATCGGGCTTTTTTTGACCTATTTTTTACCTCGAAAACTTGTTGTTCCTGATTGAATCAGGCAAGCTCGCTGGTTTGTTTATCATCAATCGCTAATGCATTGGGGAACCACACATGTTGAAAAGGCTTAAGTCATTTCTGTTTAAAATGGTGTTGATATTACTGATTGCCCCAATCGTTTTGGTTGGTGTGGTGAAATATGTCGATCCACCAATATGGGGATGGAAGTTAAGCCGCATTGTTGCGCCACCAAAGAACTATCCAGACAGCAGCCAACATGAATGGGTATCCTTGTCGCGTATCTCAAAAAATATGCAGTTAGCGGTGATTGCGACCGAAGACCAAAAATTCCCTCATCATTATGGTGTCGATTTCGAGTCGCTATTCGACGTGATTTCCGAGGCTGGTGATAATGGTCCGTCGAGAGGCGCGAGCACCATTACCCAACAAGCTGCGAAAAATGTGTTTTTGTTTCCATCTCACTCCTACGTTCGCAAGGCTTAT
>NZ_JAWOVT010000704.1:0-523 GCF_033340055.1 Vibrio sp. 1580 | reverse complement strand
CCACAAAAGGTGTCAGCATGACGCTCGATGGTAGAAAGTGTTTCATATCGACTCCAAACGCATAACAGAATCATTTTTATACTGAAATTTATAAAACAGTACGTTGAAGCGGATCATTTTTGAGTTAAGCTGAAGTTTCCTTTGGCATTCGTGAGTAGTAGGTCACATGAAATCCGTGCAATTTCGCTTCACACTTTATGGCTGCATTGCCATCCTCTCTTGGAGTTGCTTACTGGGTATTGCAAGGCTCGTAACCGAAAGTTTAGGGCCAGTAGGTGGGGCGGCGATGTTGTATTCGCTAAGTTCAATCTTTTTGTTGATTGTGGTGGGCATCCCAAAGTTGTCTTACTTTTCTCCCAAGTATCTTGCGCTTGGTGGTGCGATGTTCGTCTGTTATGAAATATTTCTCGCTCTATCTTTGGGATATTCCAACTCGCGCGCGCAGGCAATTGAGGTGTCGATTGTCAATTACCTTTGGCCCGCACTGACGGTTTTATTTGCGGTCCTTGGCAGCAATAAAAAA
>NZ_JAWOVT010000703.1:0-523 GCF_033340055.1 Vibrio sp. 1580 | reverse complement strand
TTGGGTGTTGCATCAGTTAATGGGGTTATCACTTGACGTTTTCAACCCCATTCCGTTTGTTAGTTAGATAGGGCGCACACTATCTTTATCAAGCTCTGCAGCAAAACGACGCTCGATAAAGTCGACATTCGGGTCGTTCTCCAAGCTGTTCAGCGCTTGTTGTAACTTCTCTTGATAGAGCCTGTCTCTCAGTTCAAGTGGTGTTTCGCCACTCTCTCCTACTTCGATACTCAAGTGACACTCTTCACCTAAAGCCGTGTTTAGTGCGTTGAGCAGCTCACTTTGAGCTCTATCTGTATTTAAGTGTGCTTGGCTGCTTCTCAACTGTAAAGAAACGGTCAAGCCTTCTTTACTATAGTGAGAGTTTAGCGCAAGTTGTTCCACCAGCTTAGGCAGGTTCATCAAACTGATCATTTGCGCCCACTCGTTTTGTTCAAGTGACTCATCAATCAGCTTTTGTGCCATTTCTGGTGTTTTTTCATGCTCAAGCGCTTGCTTGAGCTGCGTAGGTGTCAGCTTAGTA
>NZ_JAWOVT010000702.1:0-524 GCF_033340055.1 Vibrio sp. 1580 | reverse complement strand
GCAATCACGCTAGAAACACACTGTGCACTAGTGGAAAAACTACTCGAAAATACCCCTTCGGATGTTTTTGCTTGGGTGAAAACTCTGACAGAGCTTCTGCACACTTACGCTGAAATCAACGCGAAAGAAAACCCTCAAGACTAAGGTTTTTTGTCGTTAATCGTTCAGTAAACAAGGCGAGCTATCTGGTTCGCCTTGTTTTATTTTACGTCTGTAAAATCCGCCGTTTTGGACTTCTGACGTACACCACGATCCTCGCTTCAGGTTCGCTTCTCACTAGCGAATAGGGCGATTCCTTCTTACACTAAAATCAAAGCATTTGTTTTCGAACACTTTAATGCATCATTAAGCCGTGATTTCCAATCCACTTAAATACGGATAATTTATGTCGGAGAACGTTCTGGTTTTTAAATTTGAACCGATTTTGAAGCGCATATGCCTTCTCTCTCGCCTACGTTATCGTGGTGGGCGCAAATAATGGACCCGTTAACGCAAGGTTTACTGGGCGCTGCTTTGCCGCAGTC
>NZ_JAWOVT010000701.1:0-524 GCF_033340055.1 Vibrio sp. 1580 | reverse complement strand
CTTCGGCACGCTGGTCAAATCCGTCGATAATGTCGCGCGCGAAAATGGCAAACATATCTTGATCGGCAACGGTTACCATAATCCAGAAGATGAACGTCAAGCTCTAGAATTACTGATCAACAGCCGTTGCGATGCAATAGTCATCCACTCGAAAGGCTTATCTGATGAGGAGCTAATTGGCTACGCCCAAGAGGTGAAAGGTATGGTGCTTATCAATCGTCATATCCCAGAGCTGGCCGAACGCTGTATTTCCCTTGATAACCGCAAAGGAGCATTCCTCGCGACAGAATATTTGATTCGTCACGGGCATCGCAAAATCGCTTGTATTGCCTCATCCCACGATATCGAAGATACCGATGAGCGATTGCAAGGTTACCAAGCAGCATTGAAAGAACATGGTATTGAACTCTCCAAAAGCTACATCGAGTACGGTGAACCCAACAGTGATGGTGGCGAAGTTGCGATGACCAACCTGTTAACCAAATCTTTGGAGATTACTGGAGTGGTGGCCTACAACGACTACA
>NZ_JAWOVT010000700.1:0-524 GCF_033340055.1 Vibrio sp. 1580 | reverse complement strand
AGAAACGGGCACGCGTTTGATTCAGTCCGGTAACTACCGACACGCCATCATCATCGGTGCGGAACGTTTGTCTTTCTACATTGACTGGGCGATGCGTGATACCGCGGTTCTATTTGGTGACGGTGCTGGCGCGGTGGTTCTATCTCGCACAGAGAAAGAAACGGGCTTGCTGCAATCGCAAATTGGTTGTGATGCCAAAGGTCGCGATATTCTTTCTGTGCCGAAGTTTGGTACTTGTATGGACCGCTTTGCGGAAGATAACGGTTACTGGGATTTCAACTTTGTGGGTCAAGAGATCTTCAAACGCGCAGTGAAAGGCATGGGCCTAGCGGCGAAAACCGTACTGAAAGCATCACAGTTAACGACGGAACAAATCGATGTGGTGATTCCGCATCAAGCGAACATCCGTATTATTCAAACGCTGTGCGACCTTTCCGGTATTCCCCAAGACAAAGCGTTTGTGAACATTCAAAAGTACTGCAATACCTCTGCGGCAGCGGTGCCAATTGCATTGTGTGAGGCGG
>NZ_JAWOVT010000699.1:0-524 GCF_033340055.1 Vibrio sp. 1580 | reverse complement strand
TTATGAGAAATTCGCGCCTCTGTCATGCGTTGAGCAAATTATTGTTAGAACATCTGTAACTGCGAGTTGCCATCATTGGCAGGGAAGGGGGCTAAATCTGGCAGGTCGACATGCTTTTGTAGATTCTTGTAAATGTTCGCTGCCAGATCAGGCGCAATAATATTGTCTGCTGTGTGAATCATCACATATGGTTGTTTACCTTCCGCAATCCATTGTGGCAATTTACTTAGCCAAGGCACAAAGAAGTCGTAATTTTGTTGTTCTTCCGGATGGCCAATAAAACGAATCATCGGGTGTGAAGCGGTTGCAATCGCATGAACGGGAACTTTGGGCTTCTTCATTTGAGCATCAATGATGGCTTCATTGTCAGGCTTTGCCGCAAACACAGGGCGGCTATCCATGATTATTCGGTCAATACCGTTTTCCACCAACCACTGATTAAGCGCTCGCTCTTCCTCGCCTTTAGAGAAAAAGGCCATATGACGTACTTCTACGCCTAGTGGAAAGTTAGGCGGGAAACTGGC
>NZ_JAWOVT010000698.1:0-524 GCF_033340055.1 Vibrio sp. 1580 | reverse complement strand
TTCTAGCGTCAGATGACGCTCTTCTGTTGCCACACCAACCACTGCATAAGGTGCGCGCTCACGCTTACAGATTGCATCGAATGCTTCCATGTTTTCTGGTGCTACTGCAAGTACATAACGCTCCTGAGATTCGTTACACCAGATTTCCAGAGGGCTCATGCTCAATTCATCATTTGGTACATCACGCAGCTGGAACTTACCACCGCGCTCGCCGTCGTCACAAAGCTCAGGAAGTGCGTTAGAGATACCGCCCGCACCCACATCGTGGATAAATGCGATTGGGTTTTCTTCACCTAGCTGCCAACAACGGTCGATCACTTCCTGACAACGGCGCTCCATTTCTGGGTTTTCACGCTGTACTGAAGCAAAGTCCAGATCTTCAGCTGACTGACCTGACGCCATTGAAGACGCCGCACCGCCACCAAGACCGATATTCATTGCAGGACCACCAAGTACGATTAGGCTCGCACCAACAGGGATCTCTTTCTTCTGAACGTGTTCGTCACGGATGTTACCCATACCAC
>NZ_JAWOVT010000697.1:0-524 GCF_033340055.1 Vibrio sp. 1580 | reverse complement strand
GGCGCATGGTCATCAGATTCTAAATCTCATGTATCAAGCATGGCGGGTGACGATTTCTTTGGTAGCGAGAAATCAACAACCATTTCTGGCGCAACAGAAGTAAAAATCGAGTTTGTTGGCGAAGATGGCTCTGTAAAAGAGCTAAAATCTGCTTTCCCACTGTTAGACAAAGAAGTTATTGATAGCTCTGTACTGAAGAAAAAAGCATTGGTTGAGTTCTTCGAAAAAGAAATTGCAGATGCAAAAGAGCAAGACGTACTGCTTTCTCTACACATGAAAGCGACGATGATGAAGGTTTCTGACCCGGTTATCTTCGGTCAAGCTGTAAAAGTGTACTACAAAGACGTTTTTGCTAAATACGGTAAGTTATTCGAAGAGCTTGGCGTTGATGTAAATAATGGTCTTGGTGATGTTTACTCGAAAATCGAGTCACTACCAGCAGCACAAAAAGAAGAGATTGAAGCGGCAATTCAGGCGGTTTACCAAACTCAGCCTGAACTTGCGATGGTTGATTCGGATCGTGG
>NZ_JAWOVT010000696.1:0-524 GCF_033340055.1 Vibrio sp. 1580 | reverse complement strand
ATGCTCACTAATGAGGAAAACACCAGAGCTGGCGTGCATACATCGATATTAATTCGATTGATGGGGCGAAAATCAGGTTTGATATGGCGCCCAACAAGATAGCCCACACCGACAAGAGCGAACACAGGAAAAAGAATATTAATGATCTGATTAATCATGGTCGCCTTAGTGTATATGAGGTAGATGTGCGCTTAGTTGGTTAATCAACTAAGTGATAATCACAGTATCAAACCTTTATGCATTGCGTCATGGTGAAACAATGAGAACCGTGGATTAAATCAAGCTTTCTCAAAGCACATTAGCTATATGGAGTGGTCGTACCTTTGAACTAATTGTTACGTATCAAGTTACATACAAATCACTGAAATACCGACAAGTTTTATGTCATGTGTCTGTAAAATAGCCAATCTCTGATATTTTTATTAAATAGTGATTAATGTCGTTTTGTTATTATTGTTTAGTCATATTGACTGGATATTTTTTGTAATTAAGCATTCACTAAACAAAAAATATTGAAATGTCGC
>NZ_JAWOVT010000695.1:0-525 GCF_033340055.1 Vibrio sp. 1580 | reverse complement strand
TGAGAAATACGAGCTGACAATAGGCTAAGGTTCTTCGTTTTCGCTTCTTCGATCAATGTTTCAGCAGGGCTGCTAGTGCGAGTCGCAGAGAAACGGTTAGTATCAAGAACGTTTAAGTTTTTGTGTTCTTGACCTGTGATTTCACGTAGCGATTCGTAGCTGTTGATCAGGTCATTTTCTGCCAACACTTCATCCGCTAGTACTGCATCGTACTGAGCTTGTGCGTCGTGAACGTCAGTAATTGCCGACAAACCAACTTCAAAGCGTTGTTTTGTTTGTTCTAGTTGGCGACCAACGGCTGCTTTTTCTGCACGAACGAAGACTAGGTTGTCTTGAGCGCGCAATACTTCGAAGTACGCTTGAGATACGCGAAGGATCAAACCTTGTTGTGCTGCTGCGTAAGTAGCGTCTGCTTGGCGAGCGCTTTTTTCAGCAGTATCTAATGTGATCCAAGATGCGCGGTTGTAAAGTTCTTGCGAGAAGTTAACGCCAGCAGTTAGGGCATTTGAGTCGTTTGACACGTCA
>NZ_JAWOVT010000694.1:0-525 GCF_033340055.1 Vibrio sp. 1580 | reverse complement strand
CTTTCACCTATTGCGCTCGTGGTTAAAACAAGAATTTGCGTAACTGAGCCTGTTACTCAATACGTTAACTTGAGCTTGGTGAACTCTCGGCTAAAGTAAATAGAGTGCGAAAAAACTCAAGGATGAGGCTATGCGATTGTTTCATAGAGTAGTGATTGGGGCTTGTCTCGTTGTACCAGCAGTGGGTAATGCCAATGACGTGGCAGAGCTTGACGAGCAAGGCATTTCAACCGCGATTATTGGAGGCCAGCAAGCGTCTCAAAATCAGCTCCCCTTCTTTGCTCGGCTAATTTTACACAAAACGGGCGACCGACAATTCGCGAATATTTGTGGTGGTTCTATCGTTAATGATCGTTTCATATTAACGGCAGCCCACTGCGTAGAATCCTCGGTTTTTACTGACGGTTGGACAGCGAATGACCTCCGTGTTCTGGTAAAAAATCCAACCATGAACGATGTTTATGTCGAAGAGTTCAAAGACGTTCGCACTATTACGATTCATCCCAACTATGATCCTAATGACCT
>NZ_JAWOVT010000693.1:0-525 GCF_033340055.1 Vibrio sp. 1580 | reverse complement strand
ATCAATAAAATGGCTTTGTGGGAGTGGGACATAGAACAAACCAAAACGAATGCGACAACCATATTGTTTTGGGAAGAGTTTTATCAAGCAAAGCAATTCGAGCTCACTTTACCATTGCCATCGGATCGTCGTTTGGCTTCATTTCGAAACGCGATGACAAAAGACGGATTCATTGCTCCTGATCTCAACCATTTATCGAAAACAATCGGGGCAAGCAGTAAGACAATTACAAGACTGTTTAAGTCCGAAACAGGCATGTCTTATCAAGATTGGCGCCAGCAATGGCGATTGTTAAAGGCAATAGAGCTGTTGTGTGAGGAGAGACAAGTCAGTGATGTTGCCCATTGCTTAGAGTTTTCATCAGACAGCGCATTCATTGCGTTCTTTAAAAAACAAACGGGACAAACACCACTGAGCTTTATGAAGCATCGAACCTTACTGTAAGGTCAGCAGTTGGACAATTTACTGTTTTTGATCGACCAGGATCAACTCATCTAGCACAAAGCCTTTCTCTTTGGCGACTCA
>NZ_JAWOVT010000692.1:0-525 GCF_033340055.1 Vibrio sp. 1580 | reverse complement strand
GGCATCGCAGGGCACACTTCTCGTAGTGTAAAAGAGCTGAAAACGTTGGGCACTGCTAACCCTGGGGATTATGACCGTGGCTATTTGGAAGGTGTCGCTGAATATTGCAATCCAGACTTTGCTTATCAAATGGGTCTATCTGGCCAATATTATGAGGGTGTCTGTGAGGGCACTGAGCAAGCGCAAAAATTCCGTATGGAATGGCAACGAGGCTGGAACGAATACAGTAATTAATAAATACAGTAATTAACGCCAAGACTCATTCTGTTTCATAATCAAGACGATAGTTTGGCTTGTTGAACTTCTGACAATTCTATCGGATCGCTTTGGTCTACTTGGCTCATTGAGATTGAGTAATAAGTGATATTGAAATATGAAAAAGTACTTTTTAGTTGCGTTAGTATTACTGCCGCTAACCGCAAGTGCCGGCAATGTGCTGAAAGACACGATCAAAGCGAAACGCAAATACGACCATAACAAGCATCAGATTACGAATACGCTCAATAATACCAAGCGGGATATTGA
>NZ_JAWOVT010000691.1:0-526 GCF_033340055.1 Vibrio sp. 1580 | reverse complement strand
TGAACACAAACTAAACCAAGACGTTAAGGTATTCGGTTCATTTGAACTAGAAAACGGTGAATTCTTCGATAACGACAACAAACTTACTGGTGAAATTGACGGAGAACACGCACGTGTACGCACAGATGATCTTTACTTCGGTGCTTACTTCGGTGACAACTGGGGTGTAGCTTTCGGTGAAGTTGGTGATTTCGGTGACTCTCTAGACGCAATCACTATCGACAACACTAACGAAGGTCTTGGTTACGTTGATGATTTCGTAAAATCAAAAGAAAGTGCAGGTCACGCTGTTTCAGTTAAAGGTAGCTTCGACAAGCTAACAGTTATCGCTGATGCATACCTAGATCAAGACGAGAAAATCGATACTGCATTCGGTCTATCTGCGCAATACGCAATCAACGATATGTTCACAGTTGGTGCTTCTTACCAAGATCAAGAGAACCGTGATGCTGCAGGTACTGATTACCAAGTAATGGGTGCGGCTGTTCGTTTCAACATGGACAACTTCTCTGCTGCAGTAAACTAC
>NZ_JAWOVT010000690.1:0-526 GCF_033340055.1 Vibrio sp. 1580 | reverse complement strand
CAACCAGAAGAAGTGATCTGTATGGGTGATGCTGAAAATGACCACCATATGCTGAAGTACGCCGGTCTTGGTATCGCGATGGCAAATGCGATGGAAGAAACCAAGAAAATCGCAGATTACATCACTGAAAGTAACGACGACCACGGCGTAGCGAAAGCAATTGAGAAATTTGTTCTTAACGCTTAGGCCTCGCTTTAATAAAAGTAGCTTTAGAGAATTAAGCACCTAAAACACAAAAAGCCTCACGAATTGCGAGGCTTTTTACTTGATACCGAAGAACTTATTATTCTGACAGTTTGAGCTCTTCTTGGTACTGATTTTGATGAGTCAATCTTCTTGCCATAAAGATGAACAACAGCATCAATATCGGATAGTGGAACGTCATAAACACCAATGACCAAAAACCGCTGGAAGAGACGCTCGTCGCAGCAAACAAATACACCTGCTGAGTCAATATCAACGCCAAAGTGACAAAAATCAACTGCTTACTGTTTAATCTCACCTGAGACTCCTTAAACGTAAGCAC
>NZ_JAWOVT010000689.1:0-526 GCF_033340055.1 Vibrio sp. 1580 | reverse complement strand
ACCCACTAGCGCGATACCCGGCCACACGGCCGCTTGGAACAAATCTCCCACTGGCACGCCAAGCACATCGCCGAGCAAAATGAGTACGATAGAAGGAGGAATAATTTGCCCCAACGTACCTGAAGCACAAATGGTTCCGCACGCGAGGCCTTTGTCATAGTTGTATTTGAGCATCACAGGCAGAGAGATCAACCCCATGGCCACCACCGACGCTCCCACTACGCCAGTCGATGCCGCAAGTAGCGCGCCCACCAGCACCGTCGAAATTGCGATGCCGCCACGGACGCCACCAAACAGACGCCCCATCGATTCCAGCAGCTGCTCTGCTAGCTTCGTTTTTTGCAGCACGAGCCCCATGAAAACAAACAGCGGTACAGCCATCAGCACCGTGTTTTCCATGATGGATTGAATTCGATATGGCATGAAGGCAAACATGTCCATGCCCTCTGCCCAAACACCAAAAATAAGAGCAATACCGCCGAATGTGAACGCGACGGGAAACCCGAGCAGTAGCGCAAAGAGCGCC
>NZ_JAWOVT010000688.1:0-526 GCF_033340055.1 Vibrio sp. 1580 | reverse complement strand
GGAAATATCGCACTTATTAGAAAGCCCAACACAAGAGCACCAGAGTTGGATTAAGAAATTCTTTTCTTAGTAAGGGGGAGTTATGTTTTTCAAACGGAAAGGCGTCGGGAGTTCATTCAATTCCGTAGATGAAGAAAAAGAATCGAAAGTCGTCAAGGTCGATCTTGCTGCGAAAGCAGAAGACGAAGATTACGTCAGTGAAAACAAACCATTAACGCCGGTTGAAGCGAAGCTGAAAGCGATTGAAGAGCAGAAAAAACAGCTCGAGCAAGATCTGGCTATTAAGCACTACTACCATAAGAAATTGCTGGATACTTTAGACCTTGGCTTGTTATCACATCTGCAAGAAGATCGCGCGAAAGAAGAGTTAAGGGAAGCGGTGATTCAGTTGATCGCCGAAGACCAAACGCATCCTTTAAGTTCAGAAGCGCGCAACCGCGTGATCCACCAAATCGAAGACGAAGTGTTTGGTCTTGGGCCGCTTGAGCCACTGCTTGAAGATCCAACCATTTCAGATATTTTGGTC
>NZ_JAWOVT010000687.1:0-526 GCF_033340055.1 Vibrio sp. 1580 | reverse complement strand
ATATTCATCACACTTCCAACAAAAGTGGCATTGGACTAAGCCAATCAATAATAAGAGCTAGATAGAACAGGTGGAATGCATGGCACTTGAGATACGAAAAAGCGACCCAGAGAGGTCGCTTTTGTGGTGATTCTATTTAAGCATATAAGTGAGATTAGAAGGCCACGCTTAAAACTTGATATTCAGAACATCTTGCTCCGATGCATCGACCTTCAACTTACTGCGAGATTCAATATATTCAATCTGCTTTGAGTCGAGTGAATATGGCATGACAACACGTAATTCATTTATCCCTTCATGCTTTGCGAGCTGAGTTAAACGAACTAAGTTCGATTCGTCACTTTGACGTGAAGACATCGATTTTAATGCCGCATCCCAGAGTCGATCTTCCGGTCGGCTCAACTCTGCAATGTTCTGCTTCCACATCAAACCAAAAATGGGCGCAATGGTGGCGAACGCCTCTAAGAAGGTCCATTTCTTACTTCCTGTAGCTCCTAAAAAGCTGGTGTAGTCGAACTCAATGCAT
>NZ_JAWOVT010000686.1:0-526 GCF_033340055.1 Vibrio sp. 1580 | reverse complement strand
CAACTACAACACCAAAAACGCAGACTGGGTTGCTTACCACATTACCGCGGAAAGCGTGAACATCACCAACAAACGCAGTAACGCCTTCCAAGAAGACACTGAAATGCCGGATTACGCGCGCTCTACCCTATCGGACTACAAAGGCTCAGGGTACGACAGAGGGCACCTTGCGCCGTCAGCGACAATGGATTTCACCCAAGAGTCAATGAAGCAAAGCTTTTTGATGAGCAACATGTCGCCTCAACTGCCGGGGTTTAACCGCGTTGGTTGGCGCGTTCTAGAGGAACATGTTCGTGATCTCGCCAATGAGTACAATGAGCTTTATGTGGTGACTGGACCGATTTACCAAGGTAACGAAGGAACAATCGGTAATGGCGTGGTGATCCCGAGCGCATTTTACAAAGTCATTCTTGATCCAAGCTTTGATGAAGCCATTGCGTTCATTGTCCCGCATCGTGATGTTTCAAGCTCTGAGTTAGCCAACTTTATTACCACCATTGACGAAGTTGAACGTCAAACTGGATTA
>NZ_JAWOVT010000685.1:0-526 GCF_033340055.1 Vibrio sp. 1580 | reverse complement strand
ATCAGGGTTGGCGCCAACTGATATTGATTAAAAAATGATTAAATAATTTGATTGGTTGAATCATGAAAATATCAAAACTACAGCTCGTTTATCTTGCAGCTTTATCTATGCTTGGCTTTGTTGCCACTGACATGTACTTACCTGCGTTCAAAGCGATGGAAATCGACTTTGCTACAGGTCCCGAACAAATCGCACTTTCTCTGACCGTATTTCTTGTAGGTATGGCTTTTGGTCAGCTGATGTGGGGATTGGCATCGGATAAATTTGGTCACCGCAATACGCTGGCCGCAGGTCTGGTACTCTTTACCATTGCCTCATTCGGCTTAGCATTCTGCGATGAAGTTTGGCAGCTACTGACACTGCGCTTTGTGCAAGCAATCGGCGTGTGTGCTCCTGCGGTTATCTGGCAAGCGATGGTAATCAAGCGTTACTCCAGCAGTAGCCAGCAAATTTTTGCAACCATCATGCCGTTGGTGGCACTATCACCAGCACTTGCGCCTCAACTGGGTGTGGTTTTAGCGGATAG
>NZ_JAWOVT010000684.1:0-526 GCF_033340055.1 Vibrio sp. 1580 | reverse complement strand
TAAGCAAGCGCTAAACAAATATGGCTTCGATGCTGCTTTTGGTGGCGCTCGTCGTGATGAAGAAAAATCACGCGCAAAAGAGCGAGTGTATTCGTTCCGTGACAAGAACCATACCTGGGATCCGAAAAACCAACGTCCAGAACTTTGGAAAACCTACAACGGTCAAGTGAATAAAGGTGAGAGCATTCGAGTGTTCCCACTTTCTAACTGGACCGAGCTTGATATCTGGCAATACATCTACCTAGAGAACATCGAAATTGTCCCGCTTTATCTTGCTGATAAGCGTCCGGTTGTCGAACGCGATGGCATGCTGATCATGGTGGATGATGACCGTATGGAGCTTCAACCGGGTGAAGTAATTGAAGAGAAAAGCGTGCGTTTCCGTACGTTGGGCTGTTATCCACTGACAGGTGCGATTGAATCTGAAGCGAATACGCTGACGGGCATCATTGAAGAGATGTTGGTGGCGACCTCAAGTGAGCGTCAAGGCCGAGCGATCGACCACGATCAGTCAGGATCGATGGAA
>NZ_JAWOVT010000683.1:0-527 GCF_033340055.1 Vibrio sp. 1580 | reverse complement strand
AAGCGTGTTGATGGCAACGTGATTTTGGTCGCCCCGACCGATGAGCTGGATTTGCGCGAGAAGCAGCAGTTAGAAAAACAAAAACTGACGGAAGAAATGGGGGAACTTTCATCAGAAATCATCAAAGTCAATTTTGCTAAAGCTTCGGATATTGCAGAGATGATTAATGGTGAAGGCAACATTAGCATGTTGTCAGAGCGTGGCAGTATGACCATTGATGAACGAACCAATTCGCTATTAATCAGAGAATTGCCAGAGAACATCGCCGTTATTCGCGAAATCATTGAATCGCTCGATATCCCAGTCAAACAAGTACAAATTGAAGCCCGAATTGTGACCATCAGTGAGGGTAACATGGACGAGTTAGGTATTCGTTGGGGCTTCACATCTATTAATGGTAATAACACCGTTGGTGGCTCTATTGAGAACAACCTAGCGACAATCGGTTTGTACGAAGGTGGTGGTGATGGCGAAGGTGAAGAGGGTGGTGATGGTGTTGGTATCGATGATTTCCTTAATGTGAATTT
>NZ_JAWOVT010000682.1:0-527 GCF_033340055.1 Vibrio sp. 1580 | reverse complement strand
TGGGTGATCATAATGATTGCAGTGTTGAACTCAGATTTCAGCTCATTCAACAAGTCCATGATCTGTGCCTGAACGGTTACGTCCAACGCGGTTGTTGGTTCATCAGCAATAAGCAGTTTAGGACGGCACAATAGCGCCATCGCAATCATTACACGCTGACGCATACCGCCTGAAAATTCGTGCGGATACATGGTGATACGTTTGCGAGCTTCAGGGATTTTTACCGCTTCAAGCATGCGAACAGATTCTTCAAACGCTTCTGACTTGCCCATGCCTTTATGCAGCATCAACACTTCCATCAGCTGATCGCTCACTTTCATGTATGGGTTTAGCGAGGTCATCGGATCTTGGAAGATCATCGCGATCTGTTCTGCACGAACTTTGTTCAGCTCTTTTTCTGGAAGGTTAAGAATTTCTCGACCTTCAAATTTCGCACTGCCTGAGATCTTGCCGTTTTTCGCCAGTAGACCCATGATTGCGAATACAGTTTGTGATTTACCTGAACCAGATTCACCCACGATACCGAG
>NZ_JAWOVT010000681.1:0-527 GCF_033340055.1 Vibrio sp. 1580 | reverse complement strand
CACACCCTCGTTTGCCAGTCTTTGGCTGGTGCCAAATATCGATGATTTCCACCAACGCCATCCAAATATTCGCGTGAAAATTCTTACCGGAGATGGCGCAGTTAAAAACATTCATGGCGAAAGTGATCTGCATGTGCGGTGTTTGCCTCTTTCGACTCATTATGAATATAGCCAGCTCTTATGTGAGGAAACCTTGTTGCTGATTGGCAACACCAACCTACCAAAACTGTCAGACAACCAAGCTATCAGCCATTACCCATTTATTCCGCAAACGACTCGCCCGCAACTGTGGGAGCAATTCAAACAGGAGAACGATTTAGAGTGCCCAATCACCTATCACTCCGTCGGGTTTGAGCATTTTTATTTGGCGTGTGAAGCCGTGAGAATGGAGAAGGGCTTGGCTTTGCTGCCCGATTTTATGGCGCAATTTTCTATTTTACGTGGTGACATCCAACATATTGGGAATCTAAAGCTTCACAGCGGCTATGGCTATTATGTGGTGATCCCAAACTTCCGGTTAACGTCAA
>NZ_JAWOVT010000680.1:0-528 GCF_033340055.1 Vibrio sp. 1580 | reverse complement strand
AAGTGCTGGCTGAGCCAAACTTGTCGGTAATTTCTGGCGAATCGGCGAGCTTTCTTGTCGGTGGTGAAATCCCAATCACCGTCCGAGACAACGATGGTATTTCCGTGACTTATAAAGAATACGGGGTAAAGCTGTCTATGGTTGCTAAGGTGACAGATTCAGAAAACATCCGCCTGTCACTGTTACCAGAAGTGAGCTCGATTGATAAAACCAATGGTGTGAACTCTGGTCTAGTTAGCGTCCCTTCGCTACGAACTCGAAAAGCTCAGACAACAGTTCAACTGAAAGACGGCCAAAGCTTCGTGTTAGCTGGTCTTTTAACGTCGGAAGAGCAGGAGTCATTGGCAAAAATTCCTTATCTAGGCGACATCCCAATTCTTGGTGCGTTATTCAGTAAGACCAATACCGAAAGAAGAAAGACGGAGTTGATCATCGTCGCGACAGTTAATCTTGTCGACCCTGTCAAAGAAACCGACATCAAGCTGCCGAAGTTCGAGCGAACGAGTGACCTTGAGCGCTTGCTGAAGC
>NZ_JAWOVT010000679.1:0-528 GCF_033340055.1 Vibrio sp. 1580 | reverse complement strand
AACGTAGTCAGTCTGGTATTACGGGTGTCGAAGCGTATCGATTAGGGATGGAGGCGATCGCCAGAGGCGCAGGAGACGCGTGGTTGCTTGGCTGCAACGCGCCAATGTGGCCATCTTTGGGGCTGGTGGATGCGATGCGCGTGTCTGATGACGTCGAGCGCCATAGCCACCGTTTTGAACAGATCGCTAAAGAGACGTTTTTCCGTAGCTGGCAGCACCGTAAGTTGTGGCAAATTGACCCAGACTGCGCGACGTTTACTTCTCTTGCTAATCAAGCTGCATCACGTGAAGACTACGAGTTTCACCGTACCGTATTATTGGCGTCTGGCGGCTTGCTTTTGTCTGGCGACCCTCTCCCGGAAATCACGCCATTTGCGAGTAAAACCTTGGCGAAGCTGATGTTGCGACAACGACGCAGCCAAGAATCTACTAAGTTCACGGCGTTAAGTTTGAGCCATGCTTTTTTGAAACTGACGGACAAGAATGATCTACATTGTTTGTTCAATTACGCGAATCATAATGCGACTG
>NZ_JAWOVT010000678.1:0-528 GCF_033340055.1 Vibrio sp. 1580 | reverse complement strand
TCAAGCTGGTTTAATCGACGACGCTGGATGACCAGGTCATTGGCGGCATCAAGCAGTAAACCGCCTTCTAGTTCACGAGCAATGCGATTTTGCTTCTCGAGTGCTTGCACCACTGCAGCAGGGAAGCACCAACGAGCGCCTTCTTGAATCAAAGCGTCGAGATGAAGCTTGGTCAACTGCCAATCGAATCGCAATCCATGCTCTGGGCCCAATGGTTCATCTGGCATAACAGGCGAGAACTGATAGTTCTCAATCGAAATATCTTGATAGCTTTCCGCCAATCCACCCTGACCATGATCGGGATAATCAAATGACGAACAACCAAACATGCCGACAACGAGACCGCTAACTACACTTCGTCGTATTAGATTTACCATGCCAACCTCCGTTTAAACCGGTATTTTTAGTGTCCTTTTGAATTGACGGGAATGGCATGGTTGATACGAAGCAAGCTCATGATTTCTAATGGCTGACCTGATACGTTTTCAATACTCATGCTTCGTTCACGTTCAACTAGGCGCTTATATA
>NZ_JAWOVT010000677.1:0-529 GCF_033340055.1 Vibrio sp. 1580 | reverse complement strand
ATCTCTAAGCGCTTCTTTTAAAGCTTCCGGTTCTGGCGCTAAATCTGGATCTGCATAGAGAGACATTGTGGTTTCTGTGCCAGTATTCGCCGTCATGATAATGATGGTGTTTTTAAAATCGATATCTCGACCTTCACCATCTTTAATGGAGCCTTTATCAAACACTTGATAGAAAATATCTTGCACACCGGGGTGCGCTTTTTCCATTTCATCCAACAGAATCACACTGTAAGGTTTACGCCTTACGGCTTCCGTTAGAACGCCCCCCTCACCGTATCCGACATATCCAGGAGGAGAGCCTAACAACAATGAAACCTTATGCTCTTCTTTGAATTCCGACATATTTATCGTGGTTACGTTGTCTTCGCTCCCATAAACTTTCTCTGCGATAGCAAGAGCGGATTCCGTTTTTCCGACACCACTAGGGCCAGTTAATAAAAACACGCCATTAGGTTTGGTTTCATCCGTCAATTGGGCACTTGCTGTTTTGATCACTTCGGACATGATTTCTAGAGCATGATCTTGCCCC
>NZ_JAWOVT010000676.1:0-529 GCF_033340055.1 Vibrio sp. 1580 | reverse complement strand
TTAGAATCTTCCATTCAATTGGTTACGCACATAAACAAAAGCGCCGCAATTGCGACGCTTTTAACTCATTCAATTTGTGCTCTATGCGTAGTTTTGCTCGAACTCTTTCATGAAGTCGACCAACGCTTGCACACCTTCTAGCGGCATTGCATTGTAAATCGATGCGCGCATACCACCCACCACACGGTGACCTTTTAGCGCTTTTATTCCTTTTGCATCTGCAAGCTCAAGGAAAGTCGCGTCAAGTTCAGGCTTCGCTAATTGGAAAGGAACGTTCATTAATGAACGGTTCGATGGATGAACGCCGTTGCGGTAGAAATCAGACTGATCAATGTAATCGTAAAGCAGTTTTGCTTTTTCGCGATTCACTGTTTCAATGCTCTTAACGCCGCCTTGTGCTTTAAGCCATTTGAAAACAAGGCCAGACAAGTACCAAGCAAACGTTGGTGGCGTGTTAAACATTGATTCTTTTTCAGCAAGAACTTTGTAATCAAGAATACTTGGTAACACTTGTTTCGCCATGCCGAGT
>NZ_JAWOVT010000675.1:0-529 GCF_033340055.1 Vibrio sp. 1580 | reverse complement strand
CGCGTACCAGAGAGTCATCTTTGTTGTCTTGCTGGGTTTGTGCGATAAACGAGCGATCGATTTTAAGCCCATCAAAGTTAACTTGTTGAAGATAGGACAGGGCAGAATAGCCAGTACCAAAATCATCTAACCAGACTTCAATACCAGTGGCTTGCAGTTTGCGCAGAACGAAGTGGGCTTTTTCGATGTCGTCCATCAAAAGTGACTCCGTCACTTCTACGTGAATGTCTTTGGCGGATACATTGTATTGCGATAAAAAATGCTCAAATATGAGGCTAAGATCCTGACGGTAGATTTGTCGTGGGGACAAGTTCAACGCGATATGAAAATCATGGTCGAATGCTTCTGCCCATTCCGCTCTTTGCTTGATCGCGGTTTCGATCAAATGCTCACCAAGATCGAGAATCAAGTCGTTTTGTTCTGCAATCGGAATAAACTGTTCAGGACCAATGTAACCTTTCTCGGGATGATTCCATCGCACTAAAGCTTCAACCCCAACCAACTGGTAGGTCTTAAGGTCAAATTTAGG
>NZ_JAWOVT010000674.1:0-529 GCF_033340055.1 Vibrio sp. 1580 | reverse complement strand
TAGTGCACGCAGATTACGCCAATCAGTGTTACAACCATCATGACTTCGATGGCGACATCGACACTAAAGTTATCCGCTAACAAACCGCCGCTAATACGTCCTGCGATACCACCTAATGAGTTTGCTGCAATGTAAGTACCAATGGCCATTGAAAATGCATGCTTATCAAGTTCTTCTGCCATGTATGCGACGGCAACAGCGGCAAATGCGGCTAAAGCGATTCCGATTAATGCTCGGCATGCCACCAAAAATATAAATGAGTCTCCGAGTAGCATCAACGCAGAAATGGCAGGAATAGAGAATAAGCCAACCATCATCACTGGCTTACGACCGATGGATTCGGACAAGACCGCCATTGGCACCAAACTGAATGAAAGCGCTAACGTTGAGGCGGCAAACAACCAGTTAACCTGCGTTTCTGAAATGGAAAACAGCGTTGCGAAGGTCGGAAGCATAGGTTGTAAAAGGTATAGGTTAGAAAAAACCAAAAAAGAACCAAGCGCCAGAGATAGCGTAATGCGTTTGTATT
>NZ_JAWOVT010000673.1:0-529 GCF_033340055.1 Vibrio sp. 1580 | reverse complement strand
CTCGCAGACAAGAAAACAAAATAACCCTTCCATTTATCGTCGTTGACGTCGTTTCGACGACGCCGACAGCAATCACTATCAAATTCTTCAATCAGTAAATCTAATAAGGAAATGTAGTAATGAAAAAACTACTAATCAGTGCGTTAGTTCTAGCTAGCTTTGGCTCATCAGCAGGTCTATTTAGTTCGGATACAGATGATGCAATCCAGACAATTAAAGAAGGCAGTCCAGATGGTTGCCCTTTCGCAATAGGGGATATGATCGACTCGGCATTCACCAATGAAACTTGGAAATCAGGTAAAACCAAATCGGGGCGAATCTTCGTTGATATTGAAGGTGATGTGAATTTCCGCAATCAAGAGCAGAAAGCATTTATGCAATTCGAAGTTGATGGGGATGAGTTCTGGCTCAATACATTGAAGCTAAATAACCAGTACCAAAGTCAGATGATGACTCGTAGCTTCGCAAATCATCTATGCGATTCAGTTAAGTAAGCTGGGGTATTAAATCGTTAAGGGTGATATCGAGA
>NZ_JAWOVT010000672.1:0-530 GCF_033340055.1 Vibrio sp. 1580 | reverse complement strand
AATGGTTACAAATGTACCCCGGTTCATAATCGTCGAGAAAACCAAATGGCCCGTAATCAAAGGTTTGCCCAAGAATTGACATGTTATCGGTGTTCATCACGCCATGAGCAAACCCATACGCTTGCCAGTAAGCAATCATGTCCGCTGTTTTCTGAACAATTTCGCCAAACATTGCAGCGTATGGCTTCTCTGCCGACGCACTATCAGCAAAGTGCCACTCGATGACTTTGTCCGCCAGCAACTTTTGCTCTGCCAATTGATTGGTATAGAAAAGGTGCTCGAAATGGCCAAAACGAACGTGAGTCTCCGCCATACGAATCAACATTGCGCCGAATTCTGTTTTCTCACGATAAACAGGCGTGTCACTGACCATCATGCCAAGAGCACGAGTCGTCGGGATCCCAAGCCCCGCCATGGCTTCGCTACCTAGATACTCACGAATGGTTGAGCGCAACACAGCCCTGCCGTCCCCCATACGCGAGTAGGGTGTTAGCCCCGCGCCTTTAAGGTGAATATCAAACCAAGTGCCA
>NZ_JAWOVT010000671.1:0-530 GCF_033340055.1 Vibrio sp. 1580 | reverse complement strand
GTTTGTCTCGGGCCGTCGATCCATTGGTAGCCATCATCCACTAAGGTTTTGGTTAATTGGTCCACCGCCTGCTCTGATCCTAGAGCGAAAGCAAAGTGTGCCAACCCTGTTACTTGCATCGAGTGAGAGTTTTCACAGGCGGTCACTCCTTCCATCGACATCAACTCCAATCGAGCACCACTTTCAAACGAAAGAAAGTAAGACGAAAAATGCTTCTTCGGATTGTAGTATTTATCGTTGGATACGGCGTTAAAATATTTCTCATAAAAGCCTTTCAGCTCTTCCAAACGCTCTGTCCAAATTGCGACATGTTCTATTTTCATATTGGCTCTCTTAGTAAGTATTTGTGATTCAATAATTGCTGGCATTGGTATCAAATCTAACGAGGACGACTTGAATGAAAAAGAGAGCAAATCACTGCAACCTTGTTCCTGTTTTATGGTAGGAGTTGTGTTTGCATGATGGTGTTGTCCATAATGGCGCAAAGTTTTACAGGATAAAATGATGGAAGATATTTACTTCGCAGGCGG
>NZ_JAWOVT010000670.1:0-530 GCF_033340055.1 Vibrio sp. 1580 | reverse complement strand
TCGGTTGACGGCAAGTTCACCACGACAGAAGGCTCCGATCGAGTGGTGAGTTATCAACTCGACGCATCGACCAATCCAATTGATGGCTTGACTTCACATGGTGAAGCCGTTGAGCTGGTAGAAACCGCAAATGCCGACGGCAGCTTCACTTACACCGCGACAGCAAACGGCAACTCAGTATTTACGCTGGTGGTGAATGTTGATGGTTCATACAATTTTACGTTGGAAGGCCCAATCGATCACGCGACTGGTAGTGATGAACTGACGCTAAACTTTCCAATCATCGCGACCGACTTTGATGGCGATACGTCATCGGCAACCATCCCTGTAACCATTGTTGATGACCAGCCAACAATTAACGATGTTCAAGCGATCACCGTTGATGAAGATGACCTCGCGCAGATTGGCTCGGCTCAAGACGGTTCTGTATCGATTGACGGGCACTTCACCACCAATCAAGGTTCTGATGGCGTAGTGAGTTACCAATTGGATGCCAGTGCGACGCCTGTTGATGGGCTTACTTCGCAAGG
>NZ_JAWOVT010000669.1:0-530 GCF_033340055.1 Vibrio sp. 1580 | reverse complement strand
TCCGCCAATAACAGGAGCATTTGGTGGCGCTTCACGACTCCAAGGATGATCGATGTGAATTTTTCCGGCTTCGTAATCGTGAGCAAGGCTCATAGGACTAGCAATGAGAGCGATAAGTGACAAAGTGGCGATTTTCATTTGTTTAAGCATGTGTATTTTCCTTTTAAATAGAATGACTTCCCGAGCAAATGCTCAATGGGATAGTTGTTATTATTGTGAGCCTGGGTTCTTAAAGAACCATTAGACAGGAAAAACACAAGGAGGAGATTGTTTTGGTGCGATATGCTGGTAAACCAATCTGCCGCATTGAGCAAAATGGTAGGGCGTGAGCGCGTGTTTAACGCGGCGTAACCACTGAATGGTGGCAAGATAGAGCCCAACCGCGACAAGCAAGAAAAATTGCACGGCTTGCAGCAGTGGACATTCAAACTGGAAACCGTCGTGTAGCTTCAAGTTATCAATAAATTCGGAAGACGGTTGAGCGTTTGCAGCGATGAGTGTATTGATATCGACCCACTTAAAACCTTCAG
>NZ_JAWOVT010000668.1:0-530 GCF_033340055.1 Vibrio sp. 1580 | reverse complement strand
GCATTAACGATAAACGCGAAGACAAACGAATTGGTTGCGATTTCAACAATCGAATCAGTGGCCACAAACAGGAAATCAGAGCGCCCATCGCCGACATAATCAAACTGTATAAGCTCGACTGCCACGACCAACCGATAGTAAGGCCAACGTTGGCGTCATATAGATCGCTCAAACTGGAAGATACTGCAGGGATCAACTCGTTCGCCAACATGAGTCCAAAGAAGTTACCGCAAGCCCAAGCGACCAAAACGAGGATCGAGAGCTCAAGTAATAACGCTTGCGCCAATTGGGTTCCATTCACACCGGTTTGACGCAAAATGCCGACTAATCTCTGACGCTGAATAAAAGATAGTGACATCGCTTGATAGAAGATAAAAAGTCCAACCAAAAATGACAACATCCCCATCGCGGTTAGGTTCATGTGGAATGCTTTGGTCAAAGATTCAAGCTCAGTACGAGTGTTTCGTACCAAAGTCATGCCATTTGGCAGTATGTTTTTTAATGCGATCAGTTTTTCTTCTGGCATCTCG
>NZ_JAWOVT010000667.1:0-530 GCF_033340055.1 Vibrio sp. 1580 | reverse complement strand
AATCGGTGCTCTCTATCAATGCCGATATCGATGTGCGTCATGCTAGCTTCCTCTCATTCCATCTGGTTTCACGACTTTTTGTAAGCCGTCAGCAAACAACTAAAAAAAGTATTGGATAGATGTTCTGATTTGTAAAAATGATAAAAATGAATGTAACGTTCGGAAATTTTGATTACTGAATGGAAGGCGTTGTCTATAGCAAATACCAACGCCCACAAAGCACACAAAGCACACAAAGCACACCGAGGTAACGGTGCGCTGCTGGGTTTAAACGATTTTGATTTCGAGATTATTTGAGAGATTGCTTCGCGATACGGGAAAGCGCTTCGAGACTGGAAACGTCCACATAGTTTGGGCGAAACGCGAGGGCTATTCTGCGGTGAGGGCCGGGCTCATTTAAATGCACTGCCGATAATACTGGGTAGTGCGTGACGAGCTGTTCCAGTGCCATTTCCGGGATCAAGGTTGTGCCCATTCCACTCATTACCATTTGAATTAACGTGTTTAGGCTGGTGGCACGGTATTCCTGA
>NZ_JAWOVT010000666.1:0-530 GCF_033340055.1 Vibrio sp. 1580 | reverse complement strand
TGCAACTGTTTAATGAGTTTAAAGAGTTAGAACCTCTGTTGGTGGAAGCTAAAACCGGAGACAGCCAAGCGGCAGCTCAGTTTTATCGCGCCACTCAAACGCTGTATTTAAACTTAGTGGAGTTTGTGAACCAGAACTTTCGATTAACCAGCCAAGTGTACGAGACACAAAAAGATGAAAGCCAACGATTGATGAAAGCGCAATACATGCTGTTTGCCACTTTCGTCTTGTCGATTTTGTCGCTGACTTACTTCTTCTACAGAGAATCGCACTTCCATCGTAAGCTGGCGTTGAGTGACCCCCTTACTGGCCTTGGCAACCGAAATGCTCTGTTTCTCACGTTGAGAAATAACACCCGCAACCGAACGGCTTTTTCTTTGTGTCTGTTGGATCTAAACGGGTTCAAAAACGTGAATGACACGTACGGCCACCAAGCTGGTGATACGGTGTTGTGCGAAATTGCCAAGCGATTGAAAGACATGAATATTGATAGCTTCAGTACCTATCGGATGGGTGGAGACGAGTTTGCT
>NZ_JAWOVT010000665.1:0-531 GCF_033340055.1 Vibrio sp. 1580 | reverse complement strand
CTCTGAGGGAGCCTATTACATTATTTTGAATATAAAGACTAATTAATCGCTACCAAACAGGTCGCGGGTGTAAACTTTATCAGCCACATCAGCTAGTTCCTCAACCATGCGGTTAGAAACAATAACATCAGACATTTGTTTGAACTCTTCAATATCGCGGATAACGGCAGAATGGAAGAACTCATCTTCCTGCAGTACCGGCTCGTAAACCACTACTTCAATACCTTTCGCTTTAATACGTTTCATAATGCCTTGAATAGACGAAGCGCGGAAGTTATCTGAACCAGCTTTCATAATTAAGCGGTAAATGCCCACTACTTTTGGTTCTCGCTTGAGAATAGATTCTGCGACAAAATCTTTACGAGTGCGGTTCGCATCAACGCTTGCACCAATGATGTTATTAGGAACTTCTTGGTAGTTTGCTAACAATTGCTTTGTATCTTTTGGTAAGCAGTAACCACCATAACCGAATGACGGGTTGTTGTAGTGATTGCCAATACGAGGGTCTAAGCCAACACCTTCTATAATTTG
>NZ_JAWOVT010000664.1:0-531 GCF_033340055.1 Vibrio sp. 1580 | reverse complement strand
TAGCACCGTGACTCGGTCGGTGTGGTGTCCTCTACCAGTCAGTGATAAAGAGCCATATAAGTCAACTTGCACCCGACGCACTTTCGCCATAGAGTCGCTAAGTAGTTGAGTGAAATGGAATCCGGCGAGCATAGGACCGTTAGTGTGGGAGCTGGATGGCCCAACACCGACCTTAAAAATATCGAAAATCGACAGCATAATTGACTTCCTTCAGCAATGAACCTTTCATAGGTCTCTAGAACAATGTTGTTAACTAGATGTTAATGCCTGTAAGGCGGTTGGCAAAGAAGATTTTTGTAACTATGCCAAAGACCACACAACAGTGACTTTGTCGCAGGGGAAATTGAGAGAGAAGTATGAAGTTAGGTAACGTGGTCATCGTACTAGGTAAGCGATTGGTTAATAACCAATTGAGTGCCGAAGGCATCTCGAGAGTCGAAGCTCTAGCCGCTAAGATCCGCGAAATGCCAATGGAGAATACTGCTCTCGTATTTTGTGGTGGAAAAACGCAAGGACAAAGCATTTCGGAAG
>NZ_JAWOVT010000663.1:0-531 GCF_033340055.1 Vibrio sp. 1580 | reverse complement strand
CGAGAGTTCTATCTTGATGACAAAGCGCTGTTCCCACGTCAGGTGTTGTTGCAACCTAGCCATCAAGTTCATGATGTGTGGCGACGTGAAATGGAGTATCGCCATGCTGACGGGCACAGTGTTTGGGTACGCGAAAACATTCGACCGCTCAACGATTCCGATCAGTTGCTGATTGTGGGTGAAGACATTTCAGAGACCAAACTTTTGGCTGAGAAGTTAGAGTATCAGGCGCGTTATGACTTATTGACGGGGACATACAACCGCAACCACTTTGAGTTGGAGTTGAAAACCGCGCTGCGTGAAGTGGATAGCCACCGCCGAGTGCATGCGATGTTATACCTCGATCTCGACCAGTTGAAAGTGCTTAATGACACCGTTGGGCACGATGCGGGCGATGCCGCGATTCAATTTTGCGCCAGCATGTTGGAAGAGGTGCTGCCATACAATTCCGTGCTTGCGCGAATGGGCGGCGATGAATTCGCGGTGCTACTGAAAGATTGCGATGAGTATGGCGCAATCAATATTGCGAAG
>NZ_JAWOVT010000662.1:0-532 GCF_033340055.1 Vibrio sp. 1580 | reverse complement strand
AATTTGAAGAAAAACTACTAGAACTGATTGATGCTCGTATTGAAAACGCATCTGATGATGAACTGTTTGCTGGTGGTTATCTACGTGGTCACATCTCTCTGTCTGCCGCATCTTGTGAAGAAGACGGCATCAACGATGTTGAAGAGCTAAAATCTCGTATCGCGAACAGCCTAGAAGAAGCACGTGCAGAACTGACGCCTGCGGATCGCGTGATTGTTAGTGATCTATGGCAAGAACTGCAATCACAAGCATAATATCTACGAATTGCAGTAAATGAGTGCTCAGTGTAGCTGAATGAAAGCCTGTTAACCTTGTTGTGACTATTTTTTCAACGGGTTATATCAAACGTCACCTTATTCTAGGCGTGCTTCTTGGCTATTTCTGAGCATATCTTTTCTATCGTTATCTCGCCTTTTAATTGAAATCAACTCCTTCGAAATATTCGAATCTCTCCATAAGATTTTTGTGGTTGTTGCCAGCCTGTTTAACTTTTATTCTGCAAAGCATAAAACGTGAACAAAGGAATATAACC
>NZ_JAWOVT010000661.1:0-533 GCF_033340055.1 Vibrio sp. 1580 | reverse complement strand
GAACAAAGTCATCGTCGATGCGCTTAAATCGATTCGTGGTGTGTTAACCGAGTCTAACAGCGATAAGAGCTTCTTTAGCTTGGCGCTAGGCATCGACATCAATACGCTTGCGCCATCGATTGGTCAAATTTGGACAGAGATAACTCAGCCACAATACCAATGTGCGCTGCTGAGCCAAATGCAAAAAGACATGGGCGGACAAAACCCGGCGGCAGCGGTGAGTATGGGCTCTGGCATGCTGAATGGGTTGAAAGGGTTGAGCATGCAACTGTTCGATCTGAACATCAATCCTGATGCACAGTTTGGCGAAGTGTTTAGCCAAATGGATGGCATGTTTACTCTGTCTGCGAAAGATCCAAACATGTTGATTCAAACTGCGCAAATGCTAGTTCCTGAATTGGCGCAGCTTCAACTGCAACCAGACAACCAACCTGTGAACGTAAGTGACTTGTTAGAGATGCACACGGGCATGAAGATGGACGTGTTTGCACGCTTAAATGGCAGCCACCTAACGCTATACAGCGGTGAGTACG
>NZ_JAWOVT010000660.1:0-533 GCF_033340055.1 Vibrio sp. 1580 | reverse complement strand
GAGTTGCCATCATCATTTGAATGTAAACGCGAGCACCCCAGCTCCAACCCGTTTGGTTTTGCTCCGCCATATAAGCATTTGGATCGCTTTGTGTTCGACTGGTTTGCAACAGTTCAAACTGACCTTTGAAATCCAAGCTTTGGCAGGTTGATTCCTTACCCGTATTTTGGAAGAAACGAGACTTGCTGTAGTAGGAGTAGTAGTTGGTCGTCGAATGCCCCTCCCAACCCGCGAATCGGAATCGTCCTTTCTCTAAACCATGACCTAGTTCATGCAAATCACCGTGACCTAAAGGACTGAAGGCCCAATAAGCATCGTACGGGTTACCAGAGCAGCCATAACCACAAGTGGCTTGGTCAGCATTCATGTGCTTAACCATATCAATATTGGCAATTTCCCAGCCTTGGTTTTGAGCGTATTGAATAATTTCAGGTACTTCGTCTATACCCGGCCCTTGGAAACCAGCCAGAACATGCGGGTAGTTATGAACATATTCTTCCGTTGCAAGCGCCATTTCTGCAGGGGTAGACCAC
>NZ_JAWOVT010000659.1:0-533 GCF_033340055.1 Vibrio sp. 1580 | reverse complement strand
TTTCGGCGTAAGGCGTTCTGGCGTCTGCCATAAGTGTTTTTAAGATTGCGCGGTCAAGGTCGTCGAGTTTCGGCAGGCTCGCATTCATACTATTATTTCCGTTGGGTATGAGAGTTACGTCTCTTTTATACTCACAGCGGACACGATTCACAAGGTTTGGCAGGAGTAACTGCGGGTTAACTCCGATGCTATGGAGAGAATGTGCAGCGTTTTCTGATTTTGGTCGCCTTATTCTGGAGTGCATGTGCCTGGAGTGAACTGACACTTGCTCAAGAGCCGAAGGTGCTTGTCGTCCATTCTTATCACCAAGGATTCTTTTGGACGGATTCCATTCAGCGCGGGATCGATCAACAACTCGATGACCGCGAGATGGACATGCGAGTTTTATACTTGGACTCCAAGCGTAACCAGAGCGAGCAGTTTTTTACCCAGCTCGAATCACTCTATCGCACCAAGTTGAGCGATGAGCGTTTTGATGCCATTTTGGTGACGGACAACAACGCATTGGAATTGATGCAACACTTGGCGCCGTT
>NZ_JAWOVT010000658.1:0-533 GCF_033340055.1 Vibrio sp. 1580 | reverse complement strand
ACCCAGAATACCTTTCTCTCGATCATGCAGAAATGCTCAAACCCGATGACTTCGTCGAGTTCAAACGAGATGGTGTTCAAGATGGTGTATTTCGCAAACTTCGCCTTGGGAAGTACCCTATCCAAGCCCGTTTAGACTTGCATCGTAAAACGCTGAAAGAAGCGCGTGATGAAGTAGTGAAGTTCTTAAAGCAATGTATCTCAATGGATATTCGTACTGTTGTGATTGTGCACGGCCGTGGCGAACGTTCGAATCCACCAGCATTAATGAAAAGCTTCGTCAGCAGTTGGTTACAACAAATAAAAGAAGTGCAATGCGTGCACAGTGCACAACGCTTTCACGGTGGCAGTGGTGCTGTTTATGTATTGCTAAGAAAAAGCGCAGACAAGAAACTAGAAAACCGCGAACGTCATCAAAAACGGTTAGGTTAAGTTTCTCCTCGGTGCTAGAATGCCCGACCTTATTTCCCCTTCCCACTCGCGGGAAGGGTCATCAAATTCACCGCCGTTGTGAAACGTTAGGAGACCGATATG
>NZ_JAWOVT010000657.1:0-534 GCF_033340055.1 Vibrio sp. 1580 | reverse complement strand
AGGTGCCGCTCGGTCCGGATGGCTATCCCCAGTTCATGCAGCAATTGGCAGATGCCTTCGCCCAGTGCCGTTAAGCCTGTCCTTGTCGCGATAGCGCTTGGCCCGCCGACTATACTGACCTCCAGCATCTGGCATGGAGTGTCCGGTATGAAATGGTGGCTCGTCCCTGCCTGTGCGTTGGTCCTTTTGGGGAACAGCGTGCAGGCCTCTCGTCTCTCCGACTATATCGCCAGCCCCGAATTGCAGGCCAAATTGCAGGAAGTGTATGGCGGCAGGGCGATCCAGCGGGCCGAGGCATTCTCCCGCCTGCTTGCGCCGCGGGCTGGCACCACGGATCAGCAAAAGCTCGAGCTGGTGAACAATTACTTCAACAATCTGACCTACAGCGATGATCCCAAGCTGTGGGGGATGGAGGATTACTGGGCCAATCCGCTGGAATTTATCGGCGCCCGCGGTGGAGACTGCGAGGACTACAGCATTTCCAAATACTACACACTCATGGAGCTGGGGGTAGCGGAGGGGAAGTTGCGGTTG
>NZ_JAWOVT010000656.1:0-534 GCF_033340055.1 Vibrio sp. 1580 | reverse complement strand
TTTTGCTGTTAGCCCGTAGTGAACAGAAAGTTCAAAACTTATTTGGTGAGCTAACCGGTGAATTTGAATGTTTTTACCAAGATGTTTGCCAGCCGATTGAGTTTGATGACGAAGTCGATTTCGTTATTCATGCGGCGAGTAATGCAAGCCCACATCACATCAAACATGATCCTGTTGGGATTATTCAGGCCAACGTTGTTGGAACCATGAATTTGCTTGAGCTCGTTAAAAACAAACGAGTAAAAAACTTTTTGTTCATGTCCACTCGTGAAGTGTATGGAAACTTAGAGAGTCAAGAGCTGATCCGCGGAAGGGACTGTGGCAGCTTGGACTCATTGGACTCAAGATCTTGCTACCCAGAGAGTAAAAGAATGGCTGAGACATTGTTACAAAGCTACGCCATTCAGCATGACGTTCCTTTCACTGCAGTGCGAATCGCTCATTCTTACGGGCCAGGTATGTTCCTAAATGATGGACGCGTGATGTCAGATTTAGTTGGTTGCGTGATAGATAATCAACCAATAGTGCTGAAAA
>NZ_JAWOVT010000655.1:0-535 GCF_033340055.1 Vibrio sp. 1580 | reverse complement strand
CAGTCAGCTGTACTTTGTTGTCTACCGCTTGCAGCGCTTCTACGCGGCGGGTAATTTCACTGGTTTTACTTTCGAGAAAATAGCTGGCGTTATATTTAGGCACGCTATCTTCCAACAAAAGGCGCAGCTGATTATCCAAGCTGTTCCATGTCGCCCAAGCGACCAAACACACCACGGTGAGCAAGAGCGTGCTGCAAGCAAAAGCGGCAATTAAGCGTGCACCGATGGTTTTGTATTTCGGGTATAACACTACTTCTCTTTCCCTCGCCATTGAGCCAATTGCTGATTTACATTGTCCAATTTTTCCGACATCGCACGCCCCAATTCATGGGAAAACTCTGCCAATAACGCTTGGTAGTGCGTCATGCCAACTTCGGAGTCTTTATCCATGGTCGACAGCTTTTGCGCAATTTCGGTTACTTGCGCTTTGCTCAGTGGTAATTCAAACAGTTGTTTTTCAATGGCTTGTAGCGAACGTTGTTTCTCTGGTTTTCCGTCGGCAAGTCGATTCAATTTAATGAGCGAGAGCCAAACA
>NZ_JAWOVT010000654.1:0-535 GCF_033340055.1 Vibrio sp. 1580 | reverse complement strand
TAATCGATTGGACTAATAAAGATGTTCACTACTACCTCGAGCAACATGGTCTTACCTATCACCCACTTTGGGAAGAAGGTTACTAGTCTGTTGGGGATACACATACGACACGTAAATGGGAGCCAGGAATGTCAGAGGAAGAAACTCGCTTCTTTGGTTTAAAGCGTGAATGTGGACTTCATGAAGATGATGGTAATGAACAAGATGGTTCAGGTATCTAGGTACAGATATATCTATCTATAGAAGAAAGCTGCGATCACGCAGCTTTCTTTATTTATAGGCATGCGTAATGGTATTAAAAATACACATTTTAGGATAACTCTGTGGATAAGTTGTTTGATAGTTTTGGGTAAAGTTGGATAAATAAAGCTTTGGGCGAAAAGTCGTCGTTTAATCATTATTTTTGCAATTTTTGCAAAATAACACTTGCCAATGTGAGCGCGATCTCTATAATGCCACCTCGTCGACAGGGTAAGGGCTCGCAAGGGTTTCAGCAAGGTTGGCAAGGCTAGAAAGAAAAACGAAATAATTTTAA
>NZ_JAWOVT010000653.1:0-535 GCF_033340055.1 Vibrio sp. 1580 | reverse complement strand
GTTTTGAGCCATCAGGTATTGAACCCGATATTGTGACGCTATCGAAATCGATCGGTGGTTACGGTCTGCCAATGGCGGTTGTACTGCTGAAGCCAGAACTTGACCAATGGAAACCAGGCGAGCACAACGGCACGTTCCGTGGTAACAACCACGCATTTATTACTGCGGCAAAAGCACTAGAAATCTACTGGTCAAATGACGATTTCGAAACGCACATTAAGCAATGTTCGCAAAATGTGAGTGAAGTGATTGATCGCTGCGTGCGTCGTTTCCCGCAAATGTTCGTTCAGAAAAAGGGACGCGGCATGATGATTGGCATCGAGTGTATTCACGGTGACTTGGCCGCAGAAATCGCTAAATCATGTTTTGACGACGGCATGGTGATTGAAACCGCAGGCCCAGACGATGAGGTGGTGAAGTTCTTCTGTCCATTGACCATCAGTGAATCTGAGCTGAACCAAGGATTAAGCATCTTTGAACGTGCAGTAGAAACGATTGCTGCAAAACACTTCAAACAAGCATCTTAATAAGGATT
>NZ_JAWOVT010000652.1:0-536 GCF_033340055.1 Vibrio sp. 1580 | reverse complement strand
CGGGTGTGTGGACTGGCAATTTCGCTCTGCGCAACAATGCAATAATACGCTCAAACTGCTCTTCAGAAATCAGTCCACGCAGAAGTGACGTTTTGGCCGCCATCACCGTACCAGAAGACACCGCCTCACCATGTAACCAATTGCCGTAGCCTAATTCAGCTTCTATCGCATGACCGAAAGTGTGACCCAAATTGAGCAACGCACGAATTCCAGACTCTTTTTCGTCTTGTGCAACCACTTCAGCTTTAATTTGGCAGCAACGTGCAATGGCATAGGTAAGCGCGTCTTCATCCAACGTGTACAAACGGTCTAAATTTTCTTCCAGCCAATCAAAGAATGCACCATCATAAATAATGCCGTATTTGATCACTTCTGCTATACCAGCAGCAAATTCACGCTCAGGTAGCGTCGATAAACAGTTGGTATCGATGATCACCGCTTTCGGTTGGTAAAATGCGCCAATCATGTTTTTACCTAGCGGATGATTGACTGCCGTTTTACCGCCAACGGAAGAATCCACTTGGGACAACAACGTC
>NZ_JAWOVT010000651.1:0-536 GCF_033340055.1 Vibrio sp. 1580 | reverse complement strand
GCCAGACTCATACTGAGTTTTATCGACGATTTTTGTCACATTCAAATCTGCGGCAGCTGCAACATACGTCGCTTGCGCGTCTTGTTTACTCGTCGCGTCATTGACTTCGACCACATTTGTGATATCACCAACCAGATCGGCTTTGACCAAACCTTCTACATGCAGCTTGACGCTATGATCAGGGTGAATATTGTAACGAACTTGATAACCGTTATCGCCCGTTACTTCTGAGCCCGACACAGCTTGAGTTAAGCTCGGATCCGTTCCATCTACGCTAACGCTGACATCCGACCAACCCTCAAAGGCACGAACAGGCAAGGCAGAACCCGCTTTTTCAGTACGAATGGTTTTCCACAAATCCGCAATCAATACGTCAGTTGCATAGCCGCTGCCAGTGTTTTTCACCTCAATGTCGTAACCAATAGTGTCGCCCGGATGGTAGATAGCCGCTGGATCGGTAGTGATTTTCGTGACGGCCAAATTGCCCGGTTCGGGAACGATCACGTTGTCGCGTAAGTTATACGTCACATAGCGCG
>NZ_JAWOVT010000650.1:0-536 GCF_033340055.1 Vibrio sp. 1580 | reverse complement strand
TCTCATCGACGTCACTGTAAATCTGCGTTTAGTTTACCTGCGTAAGATGATGAAATGAACTTTAGTTCTCATCTTTGCTTGCTTGCAACTCTGAATCGATCGGTTAA
The DNA here is from genome assembly GCF_033340055.1 of Vibrio sp. 1580. Lineage (NCBI taxonomy): Bacteria > Pseudomonadati > Pseudomonadota > Gammaproteobacteria > Vibrionales > Vibrionaceae > Vibrio > Vibrio sp. 1580. Next base: position 429 of record NZ_JAWOVT010000650.1, on the reverse strand, counting down.
AGTGGCGTTTTTATGAAACTAAGAAGACGATATTGTGCGCTACTCATTTGACCAATATGACGCTCATGGATTTTTGAAAGCGCCTATTCTTGTTTGGCTAGGATGGATGTTTCTGGCTCGCTCTTGGGTGGTTTTTGCAATGGCGGGTGTCAGCCGAGAAAGCGGCAGCAAGCTTTTGTCCATTGTCTATCCTGATTCCAGCACGTTGTATTTAGGTTTGTCGATTGGTATTCCAAGCCTGTTATTGATGTGGCTGATGGGATTGCGTCATCCAGATCGTGGTTGGGTAAATCAAATAACGCGATATGGCCGTGAGATGACTTTGATCTTGTGCGGTATTCAACTTGCTCAGACCATGTATCATGTGTACCTAGAACATGGTGTATTCAATTGGGCAAATGCCCTAACCATCACCTTATTAACTTGGTT
>NZ_JAWOVT010000649.1:0-536 GCF_033340055.1 Vibrio sp. 1580 | reverse complement strand
AACGCCGCTTCACGTAATACTTGCCATCAAAAGGACGTGTATCACTGAGCATCAGAGCGCCCGTAATCAAAATAAATACCGGCACCGCCCATCGGGTCACGCTGTTCACTCCAACGGCGGTGAGCCATTGGTCCATTGGGATCACGCCCAACTCGTTTCGATAAGGCGCCAAGACATGAATAGCGATCACAGCCACTGCGGCGACGCAGCGCAATAAATCAAAAAACAGAACCCTTTCTCTCATATCCTTTCCTACCTTGGATCGCTTATCGTTTATAGCATAGGGCAATTTTCACTCAATTAAATAGTTAACAATCTGTTTTTGCTTATTTTTAACCCAACAATGACCTGTTAATTGTATTTAACCGATAAATACTGCTGAACAGAATCAATTGAAACAAAGCGATATGTGACCAACACTTTCTTGAATATGAAACAGATATAATTCACAGAACCCCCTAGGATACTGAGCACATTACAAAGAAAGGTCTTGTTATGAAGAAAACATTATTGGCGTCACTCGTATGTGTAGTGGC
>NZ_JAWOVT010000648.1:0-537 GCF_033340055.1 Vibrio sp. 1580 | reverse complement strand
GTGTCATTAAACGCATCACCAATATCGTAGAACGTTGCGGCCCACCAGTTGCCGTAAACGCGATATTGATACTCTAAGGTGCTGCTTAAGATGTATTTCGCACCCGTTAATGCGCCACTTTCATCGACAGGTGAGATGGATTCATAGCCATAACCACGGATGTTGTTGTCACCACCAGCAAAGAAACGCAACGATGGCGAAAGCTTTTCAAATTCCTCCGTGATGTTAGCCCCCCCATCGAGACGGAACAAACCGCGCTGGTTTTCGCCGATGCCACGAATCCACGAAGATCGCCCAAGCAAACGCAATACTCGCGTTTCAGACAGTAGCGCCGGATCGCCGTATTCAACCGTTACGCTTTGCTTATCACCCCACATTGGCATACTGCCACCACGGACACGAGTACGCGAAAAGGTTGCCCCTGGAAGCACAAACTGCACGCCATCATCTTGCAAACCTTGCGAGAAGTTTTCGTACAAGTGACGAACGTACACGGTTTTGTGCCAACCACCGTCGGTTAACCAGTGTCTTTCTACC
>NZ_JAWOVT010000647.1:0-537 GCF_033340055.1 Vibrio sp. 1580 | reverse complement strand
TAGACGCATCCCCAATACTTCTTTGCCTTCCCATTCTCCTTTACAAACGACGCCGTAATCTGGGATTGAGCCTGCGTCTGAGCCAGCCTCTGGGCTAGTTAGCGCGAAACATGGGATTTCTTTACCTTCGGCTAGGCGAGGTAAGTAATAGTTTTTCTGATCTTCTGTACCGTAGTGTTGCAAGAGCTCGCCTGGGCCTAATGAGTTAGGCACACCAACGGTAGAAGAAAGTACGCCAGAAACACCCGTCAGTTTTTGCAGTACCAAAGATTGAGCGTATGCAGAGAACTCTAGACCACCGTACTTTTTCTTGATGATCATGGCGAAGAATTTGTTGTCTTTCAGATACTGCCAAACTTCAGGTGGTAAATCCGCGAGTTCATGCGTTACTTGGAAGTCGCTGACCATAGCACACACTTCGTTTACTGGGCCGTCTAAGAACGCTTGCTCTTCAGCGCTAAGTTTTGGCGCTTGAATTGCGTGTAATTGTTCCCATTCAGGTTTACCTTTGAATAGCTCAGCTTCCCACCATACTGT
>NZ_JAWOVT010000646.1:0-537 GCF_033340055.1 Vibrio sp. 1580 | reverse complement strand
GGCAATTTATGTATACCATTGAATATCAGCAAGGAATATTGTGCCTGATGAATGGATGTAATTTTATGTTTCACGCCGCCTATTAATTCACCATAAAAGTCACGCTTTGTTTGCCGTGTTCACAGATTTATCATCTGATCTAAGCCTTGCTGTTAACTCGATGTTAACTTAGAACAACACCACAGTGACGTGGAAGTGGGTTAACGGTAAGGATGTACCATGAGTTGGAGAACCATCAGCTTTAGAAAGCGCATGCTGGTCATTATGACGCTCTCGGGCTTGATCGAGTTACTTCTGCTCGTCGCCGCAGGTTTTACCTACCTCAAAGTCAATCAAGAACACGAAATGGGTGAAAAGGCACTCGGTGTTGCCCGTTTCCTCGCAGAGTCTGAAATCGTCATTGAGATGGTGGAAGCTCAGCAGCCAGAACCTTATCAAGAGTCCTTTCGCGCACTCACTAAAGCGATTGGTGCGGCCTTTATTGTGATTGGGGATAACCAAGGCGTGCGCTTAATTCATCCGGTAGATGAGCGAATT
>NZ_JAWOVT010000645.1:0-538 GCF_033340055.1 Vibrio sp. 1580 | reverse complement strand
ATTACGTGCTGAGTGACGATCTCACGATTCGATAAACCTTTGATTCGGGCTGCGCGAATGTAGTTTTGGCTCATAACTTCTGCAACAGAAGCACGCATCAAACCAACAACTTGAGTCGTAGGTGCTAACGCCAGAACCAAACACGGCAGAACCATGTGCTCGATGACACTTTGCAGTGCGTGAGCTCGGTATTCACCTTTAGCCATAAAGGCGTCCATAATGGCAAACCCAGTCACATGGTCGATTTCGTACAGCAAGTCGTAGCGTCCAGCAACAGGGAAGATATGGTATTCCAACGAGAAGACCATGATCAGCAGTAGTGCCACCCAGAAAATCGGAGCAGAGTAACCCGACATCGAAAGAAACGAGATACCAGTGTCTAGCCACTTACCTTGCTTCATCCCTGCAATCGTACCAAGCGGGATACCGATTAAAAGCGAAACCAGAAAGGCGAAAAAGCACAATTCTAATGTGGCAGGAAAAACAACCGCGAGTTCGTCGTAAATCGCATTGCCGTTTTTGCTCAAACCAAAATCGA
>NZ_JAWOVT010000644.1:0-538 GCF_033340055.1 Vibrio sp. 1580 | reverse complement strand
AGTACTAGAGCAAGCATTAGAATTAATTAACTAAGCCAATAATTTGAAATAAAAGAAAATTGTTCATCAAATATAAATATTTGATGCGGGATTATTTTGTCTGAAATAAGGATGGACTCTATGAAGCTTTATGACGCGATTATAGGAACAGTCGAAAAGCATATAGCCCCTATCGCTGCAAAAGTGGGTAATCAACCCCACGTTCGCGCAATGAGAGATGGTTTTATTGTCGCTATGCCGTTTATCATCGTGGGCAGTTTCATTTTGATTTTTGCATTTCCACCATTTGCTGAAGATACGACGTTTACCTTTGGTCGTCTTTGGCTCGACTTTGCTACCACTCACTTTGACACCATTATGATGCCTTTCAATATGTCGATGGGGATCATGACCATCTTTGTGTCGCTCGGTGTCGCCTACAGTCTGGCGAAAGCGTACAAAATGGATGGGATCACTAGCGCGGTTTTATCTTTAATGTGTTTCTTGCTGGTGGCTGCACCAGCTCAAGATGGCACGTTAGCGATGAAACACATGGGCG
>NZ_JAWOVT010000643.1:0-538 GCF_033340055.1 Vibrio sp. 1580 | reverse complement strand
AATACGAAGGTGGACGAACTTGGGATCTGACATTAACAGGTACCGTGTAACTCTATTTTGTTTGGGATTCTAACCTAAAGGGGGCTGGGTTTATAACACCAATCCACCCAATTTATTAATCTAAGCCTAAAGCTTTCTTTACTGGTTTGAAGCTCTTACGGTGCTCGCTTATCACACCATGTTGCTCAATTGCTTCAAAGTGCGCTTTGGTTGGATAACCTTTGTGCTTCGCAAAGCCGAATTGCGGATATTGTTTATCCAGCTCTTCCATCTCTTGGTCGCGCACAACTTTAGCAATGATGGAAGCGGCACTGATTTCAGCCACTCGTAAATCGCCTTTCACCACAGCTTGAGAATCCATCGGTAGCTCAGGGCAACGATTACCATCGATCAGCACTAAATCTATCTGTACCTTCAGTCCCTCACTCGCACGTTGCATAGCAACCATGGTAGCTTGCAGAATATTCAGTTCATCAATCTCTTCGGGAGAGCAACGGCCTACCGCCCACGCTAGCGCTTTTTCTTTGATTTCAGGAAG
>NZ_JAWOVT010000642.1:0-539 GCF_033340055.1 Vibrio sp. 1580 | reverse complement strand
TCTTCTTTGCGCTTGTTGTGGCCGGTCTAAGTTCACACATTTCGATTATGGAAGCCGTGACGTCAGCCATTATTGATAAGTTAAAGTGGAGCCGTAAGAAAGCAGCAAATGTGGTAATCGGTACTGGCTTTGTTGTGTCAATGGCATTTGCGACCAACGGTGGCCTACTGCTACTAGACTTAGTCGACCACTTTGCAAACAATGTTGGTATTATGGTTGGTGGCTTGATTGAAATCGTATTGATGGCTTGGTTGCTAAATCGTGTACCAGAAGTACGCGGCTACGTGAATGAGCGTTCTGATTTCTCTATCGGCCAATGGTTTGAGATTTGTTTACGCTTTGTAACACCAATCATGTTAGCAATCATCTTGGCAACTAAGCTTTATGCTCTATTTACAGAAGGCTATGGTGGCTACGATCTAACTCTAGGTTGGGCAATCATTGCCGCACTCTTTATCTTTGGCTTACTTATCAACGCAGCAAACCGCAAGGAGGCAGTAAAATGACCGTTAGCGCAATCATTATGATGGTTCTTGGTT
>NZ_JAWOVT010000641.1:0-539 GCF_033340055.1 Vibrio sp. 1580 | reverse complement strand
AGAATAGTGCCTTGAAGATTAAGTTGCAATCGAGTTCACCGATAAAGATTTGAACTGACGCAAACTTTAAGTAAATAAATTGTTAATAAAAATTATTCTCAGACCACTACATATTTGGGTAGTTGGGACCACCACCGCCTTCAGGAGGCGTCCAGGTGATGTTTTGACTTGGGTCTTTGATATCGCAGGTTTTACAGTGAATACAGTTCGCCGCATTAATCTGTAATTCGGCTTGCTCTGCACCTTCTACAATTTCATACACCCCAGCAGGACAGTAGCGTTGAGCGGGCTCTGCATAGAGCGCCAAGTTCTGTTCGATAGGAATGCGCTGGCTGGCAAGCTGCAAATGACACGGTTGGTCTTCTTCATGGAAAATATTGGATAAATAGACGGAAGAAAGACGGTCAAAACTCAACACGCCATCAGGCTTCGGATAGAGGAGCTCATCGCTGTTTTCCGCCAAAATCAAAGACTGATGATCGGGATGTTCACAACGTACATTCCACTTTGCTTTGCCTTTTAACACGTTGTGTTCCAAC
>NZ_JAWOVT010000640.1:0-539 GCF_033340055.1 Vibrio sp. 1580 | reverse complement strand
CAAGCATGATGGACGTTCTGAGTTTGTTCCGCCAAAGATTACGCCAAGCCAATTTAATCAACATGCGCGCCCCCTTTCAGCCCACTGGCGATAGGTAAACGAAGAAGACGAATCATCGGGTAGACAAGGCACAAGGATAAAATGATGAGAACCACGATAATTTGGTTAAGCAGCAAGTGAGGATCGAGAGAAACAGGCACAATGGGCTCAAAACCACTTTCCAACATGACTTGAGCAGCTTCGCCAGTAATTTCAATGGGATTAAAATAGAAGTAGCCAAGCACAGGTGCACTGACAATCAAACCCAAAACAATGCCAATAATGGCGATGAAAAGCGATTCAATTGAAATTAAACCAATCAGCTTGCTCCTGAGCATCCCAGTGGCCAACATCACGGCAAATTCACGCTGGCGTTCTAACGTCGTCATCAAAATGGTCGCGAATAGACTAAAACCAACGATTTCATACAGAATGTAGATGAGGAAGTTGCCGCCAGCTTTGTCTTATGCGGTTTGTTGAGAAAGTTTCGGCGATAACTC
>NZ_JAWOVT010000639.1:0-540 GCF_033340055.1 Vibrio sp. 1580 | reverse complement strand
ATTCTGACTCTAGCGGTCATCTCCATGGCACTTGCCATGCCAGCTTGTTTGTATCTATTGGGCAAAAACGTGGCAGGCGCTGCCGAAGATGTGGCATCTCCCTCGCAAGTTAGTGCTTACTTAGTTGAAGGCATGCCGGATGCGCGTGTGATGGTTCTCAAAGATCAAATTGAAACTTGGCCTCTTGTAAAAGAAGTGGAATATATTTCTCCACAGCAAGGTTTGGCCGATTTAAGCCAGTACGCGGGTTTTGACCAAGCACTGAGCTTGCTAAGCGGTTATGCATTACCAGGCGTGTTGGTGATTACGCCAGAATCTGATATCAAAACAGACATTCAAGCCCTAGCAAAAGAAGTAGGTCAACAACAAGATGTGACCGATGTTAGGCTCGATGAAGACTGGCTTGCGCGCTTAAATGCCATCAAAACACTAGCTGGCATTATTGTCGTGACCCTGACAATCCTAATGTTGGGTGCGGTATTTTTAATCGTTGGTAACACATTACGTTTTAATGTACTGGCGAATAAAGAAGAGATTCAA
>NZ_JAWOVT010000638.1:0-540 GCF_033340055.1 Vibrio sp. 1580 | reverse complement strand
TCACGAATGAACATTGGAGGGTTACGATCTTCGTAGGATTTAGGTACCACAAAGTGCGGATTAGCATTCTTGCATTTCGTTGAGTGGGTGCCGCGCACTCTCTTAGATGTATTCAATTCCATTTTTTGAGCCTCAAAAACCTTGATAAACGGACTCGTTACCCATAGCATTGAATTTGTGTGGTTCAGTTCTTTCAGTATTGGCGTACTGTTGGGTAACGAACATTTGATAAGACTTCGGTCTTATCACGGGAAGGGAGGCTTGGCGGCCTCCCTTTTTCGTTTCTGCGGTTATATTACAACTCACATCACTTTCCTTTCAATCTTTCTCAAGCAAAAACACACATAAAGGCAGCATTTATTACTAAAAGTGCTTTAAGCCGCCCTTTTTCATCACGTTACGTGTTGAAATAACACAAAGCGTGTTATTTCCTTATTACCTACCGCGTCTCCTAAGCGCATATTGGTTTTCCATCAAATTTGCTGAAGTTCCACCATATCGAACATCTTTGCACCATATTTCAATAATCTGTTGTTGCTG
>NZ_JAWOVT010000637.1:0-540 GCF_033340055.1 Vibrio sp. 1580 | reverse complement strand
AAGTATGAGTGAGTCATCAGTGTTTTTGCTCCTTCATCGTGAGCAATCAGAGACAAAACATGGAGAAATCTCGATAGTTGCTCCATTGCAGGAAACGTCATGAGCTCATGCAGAAGATCCACAACGTGCTGAGCTGTCCGTTCAGAAAACACCACACCTTTATTGGCCGCCTTTAAAAGCGGGTCAAGCTTTCTAAGCTCTGCGCAATAGAACATCAAATTGGCAATCCACTCACGCTTAAACCAAATCACATGAGTCTCGCACTTGCTTTCGACCAATGTGGAGTGAATTGAATGAGGCACACCAGGCGCGATCAATAGCATTTGGTTGTGAGTCACTTCTAATTCGTGATGACCAATATGCAAACTGCCAGTGAAGTGTCGATGGATGACCAACTCAAACACATCATCGTGAAAATGGAGGTCGTACTCTTTCTCTACCTCATCAATGCGACGATAGCGCCAAGAAAAACCTGGTCTCTGCGGTACTTTTTCGATGTGCGCCATTGGCTACTCCACAAGATAGTATTGTTTCACGCTC
>NZ_JAWOVT010000636.1:0-540 GCF_033340055.1 Vibrio sp. 1580 | reverse complement strand
CGTGACAACATTGAGTTTGGTCGGCGTGCTGATGCTGCGTACGTTCATACTCTATGCTGGTCAAATGACCGTTGTCTAAGGAGGAACAATGGAGGCTGAACTAGGGTTCTTCTTACTGATTTTTGTCGCAATGGGGGCGAGTTGTTCCGCTGTACTGCATTGGTATCGCCGTGCAGCGGCTAAGCCCATTATGTTAGAACACCAACTTGCGACCTCACATCTCATCAGTTTGGCCTCTGTTGTTTGTCTATTACTGCTGATTGTCTGTTTTATCCAAGACAATTTTGCTCTTGAATATGTGGTCACTCATTCCAACAGCCAATTGCCAACCGCTTACAAGGTTGCAGCGGCATGGGGTGGGCACCAAGGCTCCATGCTGTTTTGGGTCGTGACGCTCAGTTTATGGGCATCATACATTGCTCTTAGTTCTCCGATTAACCCATGCTACACCGCAGATTGCCTTGGCATTATGAATGTTCTGATTGCCGTTTTTGCTTGGTTTACGTTAACAACGTCTAACCCTTTTGAGTTCGCAAAAAC
>NZ_JAWOVT010000635.1:0-540 GCF_033340055.1 Vibrio sp. 1580 | reverse complement strand
TGTCATTAAATCCATTGAAGAGTCTGTTGATACGTTTTACTACCAAATTGCTTATGACTTGGGGATCGACCGAATTTCAAACTGGATGATGATGTTCGGTTTTGGTGACTACACAGGCATCGATATCTACGAAGAAAGTAAGGCTAATATGCCAACTCGTGATTGGAAGATGTCTCGTCACAAAACGCCTTGGTATAAAGGTGACACCATTCCTGTTGGTATCGGCCAAGGCTACTGGACGGCGACACCTATGCAAATTGCGAAAGCAACATCGGTGTTAGTGAATAATGGTGCGGTTTCCGCTCCTCACCTCCTAAAGTCCACCATCGATAATGGTGATAACTTTGAGGAACAAGAAACCTCTGAATACGTAACCTACCCACCGATTCAAAATGTGCCAGAAAAATACTGGGATATTGCGAAAGAAGGTATGCGCCGTGTAAACCATGGTACTCGTGGTACGGCTCGTCGTTCTTTCTACAATATGAGCTACCAGACAGCCGGTAAATCAGGTACAGCGCAGGTCTTTGGCTTGGGCGA
>NZ_JAWOVT010000634.1:0-541 GCF_033340055.1 Vibrio sp. 1580 | reverse complement strand
TCTCAACCGTTATTGATGTGGCGGGTGGGGACTCAGTCACATACCAAGTCGAAGGCGTCGTTCGTGAAGAGTCGGTAGGTAACATTACCATCGGCGGTATCACCGTTATTCCAAACAGCTACCATCTTTCATTCAGCAAAACCGTGGATGAAGCAAGCTATGAGCCGGGTCAGCCATTGGTCTATCGCCTAACGATTGAAAACGATGGTAAGGGGAACGCGTACAATATTCCTGTGGTGGATCGCTTATCCAACATCACGGTGGAACTTGTTGATGGAACAAGTGAAAAGGCGTTTGATTCGGGCTGGACGATCGAGCAGAACATCGTCAGTGGTAGCGATAAAGCCATTCTTGATCTTGATGGTTCAGTTGAAAATAATCGAGATATCGACACGCATGCCTCCATCCCCGCGGGCACTACAATTGAGTACAAAGTGACGGCGACGGTAAACAACAATGCAGTTGGTGAAATCCTCAACTTGTTGACCGTTGACGGCGATACTGTCAGTGCGAAGACGAAAGCATCGGCAGAGAAATACGA
>NZ_JAWOVT010000633.1:0-542 GCF_033340055.1 Vibrio sp. 1580 | reverse complement strand
ATCTGATTTTCGCTGTTACGCACATGGGTCACTACGAAAATGGCAACCGTGGCATCAATGCGCCGGGTGATGTAGCTTTGGCGCGTTACCTTAATGAAGGCGATTTGGACATGATTGTGGGTGGTCACTCACAAGAGCCCGTTTGTATGGAAGGTCCTAACGTTATCAAAAAGAACTTTAAACCGGGTGATGAGTGTCAGCCAGACCAACAAAACGGTACTTACATTGTTCAGGCGCATGAGTGGGGTAAATATGTTGGCCGTGCCGATTACGAATTCCGTAACTGCGAACTATCAATGGTGAGCTACGATCTTATTCTGGTAAGCTGGAAGAAAAAAATCAATGTGGATGGTCAATCACAACGTGTGTTTGTTCAAGATGAAATTACTCAAGACAAAGCGATGTTGGACTTCCTTCGTACTTTCCAAGAACAAGGCCAAAGCCAGCTGAATGTGAAAATTGCGGAATCAAACGGTAAGCTAGAGGGTGACCGTGATGTCGTGCGATTCCAACAGACGAATCTAGGTCGTTTAATTGCAACG
>NZ_JAWOVT010000632.1:0-542 GCF_033340055.1 Vibrio sp. 1580 | reverse complement strand
TTGGTTTTGGTCTTTGCCCTCACGACACACCGAACTGTGGAAGCCCTTTTTAGTGGCGCAATTGCTGGGGTACTTCTGCTCAATCCAACTGAAGCGGTCGAGCAAATTGTCGATATTTCGATGAGTGTGATGATGGATGAAACCATCGCATGGATCATCCTCGTATGTGGTTTGATGGGCGGTTTGATTGCCGTGTTGGAGAAAGGCGGCAGTATTTTGAGCTTCTCCGATATGCTTGTCACCAAGGTTAAAAGCCGCAAGCAATCGATGTTGATGACATTTGCTCTGGGTATCCTGATCTTTATTGATGACTACTTAAACGCAATTGCAATTTCATCATCGATGAAAAAAGTCACTGACGGCTACAAGATCTCTCGTGAAAAGCTCTCTTATCTAGTGGATTCAACCGCAGCGCCTATCTGTATTCTGGTGCCAATTTCAACTTGGGCCATCTTCTTTAGCTCACTGCTAGAAGCAAACGGCGTCGCTGAAGCAGGCCAAGGTATTCAGACGTATATGCAAGCAATTCCTTACATGGCTTA
>NZ_JAWOVT010000631.1:0-542 GCF_033340055.1 Vibrio sp. 1580 | reverse complement strand
GCTAAGTGAGTGCTCTGCGAAAGAACACTTTCCACAATGCCGCAACGTTGGGAGTATCTATCAATCATAGTCTCTAGCGACGCAAAAAACGCAAGGGAGCAAAGATTGATATAAGACTTACTATAACGAAATCACCCTCTTCGTTTACCGATATAAATTTATCGAAACGATAGAGGGTGATTATTAAGAAAGGAGCTAAAAAGCGTGGTGTTTAAGCATCAATAAGGTAGTTCTGCCCTTCGCTTTCGAGGCGATCAATGAGCTTACGACATTCATTTAAATCAAGCGGTTGTTCAAAACGACGTTTAAGATTCATCAAAAAGAAAATGTCTTCACACATTGCCTTTTCTGGCTCGTCACTGATCTTAGCGACTGGAGAGCCATTACAGGTCACCATTTTAATCACGATGGAAAGCGGCTGATACGCCTCGCCTTGATCGTTAACGTAATTACCCATGTCATTTGCCAGCGACGTACCGATACCGAAGCTCACTTGCACACGGCATTGGAAATGCTCACAAATGTCTAGCGCTTGCTCGAAG
>NZ_JAWOVT010000630.1:0-543 GCF_033340055.1 Vibrio sp. 1580 | reverse complement strand
ACCACTTACGGTGTTGCAACAGATTATCCAGATGATATATCTGCGGGTGAGATGGCTGGCGACACCTCGCTACTTTCTGTCAATATCAATCCAAATGTTGCTGACCTCATCAACGAAAAATTTAGTGTTGGTGGCGGCATCAACTTAGTTTATGCAGAAGCTGAACTGACACGTCATAAAGGTGCGTTGGCGCCGCTATTTGGTTCTGGTAGCAGTAAATCCGATAACCTAATTGGCATGGAAGGTGAGACTTTCGCATGGGGTTGGAACGTCGGTGCCCTATTTGAACTTAACGAAAACAACCGTTTTGGCTTTGGCTACCGTTCTAAAGTCGATCTAGATTTTGATGATGGTGAATTCAGCAGCTACGACTCTGGCATCGCAACCGCAGCAAAAGTTGATGGTCGCTTGAAGATTTCGCTTCCTTCTATTATCGAACTATCTGCATTCCATCAATTGAACGACCAATGGGCGATTCATTACGGTTGGCAACAAACTGACTGGAGCACTTTTAAAGAGCTAAAAGCGACCAGTAATGAATGT
>NZ_JAWOVT010000629.1:0-543 GCF_033340055.1 Vibrio sp. 1580 | reverse complement strand
CTGTCAAGAATACCGAAGTTAAAGCGCCCTTTGATGGCATTGTTGATCATCATTTTGTCGAAGTGGGTGACTTTGTCGGTGTGGGCGATCCAATAGCGACAGTGATTGATTTAGAGACTCTGGTCATTGAGGCCGACGTTAGCGAGCGCCATATCCAGTATCTTAAAGAAGGTCTTCAAGCGGATGTCAGAACTATCAATGGTCAGCATCACTTGGGGACTTTACGTTATATTGGTCGCGTTTCCTCCGTATCGACCAATACGTTTCCGATTGAAATCGAAATAGATAATCGTAATTCGCTCATCCCTGCGGGGATCAGTGCGGAAGTGCAGCTCCCTTTGAATGAAGTGCTAGCGATTAAAATTACCGCTGCAATGTTGGCGTTAGATGAAGAAGGGAATTTAGGTGTCAAAACACTGCAAGATGAACACGTTAAGTTTGTTCCTATTCAGTTAGTCAAAGCAGAAGAAGATGGTGTTTGGTTATCAGGGCTTGGCGAGCAAGCGGACATCATTGTATTAGGACAGGGGTTTGTTCGTGATG
>NZ_JAWOVT010000628.1:0-543 GCF_033340055.1 Vibrio sp. 1580 | reverse complement strand
AGAACAGGCGGAGCATGAATCTGAGGTTCGTTCTTATCCACGTCGTCTACCGATTGCGATTAAGCAAGCATATGGCTGTTTGGTAGAAGATACTCGTGGTCAAGTCTTCCTAGATTGTCTAGCTGGTGCTGGTACTTTAGCGTTGGGTTACAACCATCCTGAAATTAACCAAGCGTTAAAAGAGCAGTTAGACTCTGGTCTGCCTTATCAAACTCTTGATATTGCCACTTCTGCTAAAACTCACTTTATTAAGTCTGTTAAGTCTTTTCTTCCTCAAGAGCTGGGCGATAACTGTGTTATTCAGCTCTGTGGACCATCGGGTGCTGATGCGGTTGAAGCTGCGATCAAGCTAGCGAAACAAACGACAGGTCGTAATACCATGTTTGCTTTCCGTGGGGCATACCACGGTATGACAAACGGTACGATGGGCATGATGGGTAATTTAGGAACAAAAGCGCGTCGTACTGGCTTAATGTCAGATGTGCACTTTATGCCTTTCCCATACAACCTACGCTGTCCATTTGGTCTTGGTGGTGACGAAGG
>NZ_JAWOVT010000627.1:0-543 GCF_033340055.1 Vibrio sp. 1580 | reverse complement strand
CTGGCCATCGACATCCGAACCGGTATTAAAAATACCAGCCACTGTGAAGTTGCGCTGACTAGGGATTCGACCAAGAGGGGTAAACTGCGTGGCGTTTGTCACCATTAAACGAACTTTGTCGCCAATAGAAACCTTAAGAGAGCGCGCTAAACTGTGGCCAAGAAACACTTTGTACTCTCCCGCTTGAAGAGAAGACAAACGACCCGCAATCAAATGGTTGGCAATCGGGTCGCCTTTCTTAGGCTCAATCCCAATCAAATAACCTGCCGTCAGTTGTGCCGAACTTTGAATTACCGCCTCTCCGCGAACAACAGGTTCTGGCTCAGCAACATCCGACATCGCTTGAATGAATTGCGGCGCAGACTCCGTCAGTGGAGTGCGACCATCATGTTGAGAAATCACCGCGTGAGGAAGAACACCAAGAATGCGCTCTTTCAGTTGTGCTTCGAATCCGTTCATAACCGAAAGCACAGTGACCAACGCCATCACACCGATCGTGATGCCCGCCGTCGACATATAAGAAACAAATCGGCTAAACCTATC
>NZ_JAWOVT010000626.1:0-544 GCF_033340055.1 Vibrio sp. 1580 | reverse complement strand
AAAAGGGTCAGTTCCAAGGTACGCCAGACGGTTCATCCGTGGTGTTCATTGACGATATTAAGGACAGCACGCTTAGTAACGTGTTTGTCGCGCAAATGCGTCCACGAGATTCGGTTCTACCTAGCGTGATGTTCTCTTCTTCTGGTGAAGTAAAAGAACTGTCAGATGGCCGTCAGGTTATTACGATGCAAGAAGGTACACGTTATGAAGGTGTGCCAACTCGCGTGGAGTATATGATCACCAAATTTGATGAATATGAAGGGGTGATCGGGCAGCGTGAAGTCAAACAGAAAGGTCGTGACTGGGAAGCTTACCCAACGGCGGATTTGATTGGCCACCCGGATCCTGAAGCGCAAGCGGAGCTGCAATGGCGTATTTCTCTGTTTGTATGTATCCCATTGTTGACGATGCTTGTGATTCCTTTGTCTGCGGTGAACCCTCGTCAAGGGCGCTTTGCCAAAATGGGTCCGGCTATTCTGATTTACTTGGCATACTTCCGTGCGATTAGTGCGACAAAATCGGCATTGGAAGATGGTGCGATTCC
>NZ_JAWOVT010000625.1:0-544 GCF_033340055.1 Vibrio sp. 1580 | reverse complement strand
TTAAGAGCAAGCTCTTACAAGCACAGGCAGCGGTAAAGCGTCAGTTGGACTTGGGATGTCCTCCGCAGCAGTATCAATTGCTACTAAAACAGTATGAAGCATACACAGCGGCACAGGTTGTGATTGAAGCATACGAAGCTAACCAAAAATAAAGGGAAATCCTATGTCATTTTACGATGCGACCAACAGTGTAAACCTCGATGACGTTAAAACGAAACTTGAGCAACAAGCGAAAGACGCGAACAAATCCGTCACCGATGCAATTAAAAATCTAGAAACCAACGCGGACGACCCATCTAAGCTGGCTGAACTTCAGCACGCTATCAACAAATGGTCGGTGGTATACAACATCAACGCAACCACCACTCGTGCGATCAAAGATGTGATGCAGTCGATCCTGCAGAAGGTGTAATGCATGGAACGAGAATTACGCCAGCTGTTGGCTGAAATTGCTTTGATGGCGACGGGGATGCATCGTCATCAAGAGGCCAATACGATTGCTGATTGCCTTGAGGAGACTTCGAACTCTGAAGAAGTTGTAGTA
>NZ_JAWOVT010000624.1:0-544 GCF_033340055.1 Vibrio sp. 1580 | reverse complement strand
TTGGGAATACTTCCACTCCGTGAACGCGAACAAACCACAAACGAACTCATTCACTAACTACAGCACGCCAGAGCTAGATGAAAAGATCATTGCGTATCGCTTTAACATGGACATGGATAAGAAGATCCAACTAGGTCATGAGATTCAGCGAGACATTATTGATGCGCACGTGATTGTCACTGGCTACATGGTGCCTTACGTTCGTTATGGACACTGGCGTTGGTTGAAATTGCCAGAGAAACCAATGAATCGAATGACAGAAGCGTTGTTCAGTGGCGGAATTATCGGTGATGGCACGTATTGGATCGACAAAGACGTGAAGAAAGAAACCCAGAAAGCGATGAAGTCGGGTAAAACCTTTGAACCGGTTGTTGTCGTTGATGACACGTATAAGCTGTAAGGATGTGTTATGGAAAACGATGTAATTTTGAGTGTAAAAGATCTCGAAGTGGAATTCATCACGGATGATGGCCCGGTAAAAGTACTCCATGGCGTGAACTTTGATGTTCGCGCAGGACGAACGCTCGGTCTCGTTGGTGAGTCT
>NZ_JAWOVT010000623.1:0-545 GCF_033340055.1 Vibrio sp. 1580 | reverse complement strand
CACGCATAACAGAAAATGCTGAGTCGTACCAAACTGTGATGGTGGTCGAGTCTAGATGATGGTTATGGCATCGAGATTGCGCTAACGCAATTTTTACCTGATTGAGAGTAATAAAGTTATTCACGTGTTGATATGTGTCAATTTTTGCCCACGAATAGCGCAGTTCGCATAGCGAGCCATCAACTAGTGTTGAGAAACACCCTTTCCCATTAGCAGTTAATATTCGGCGAATTTCTCTCAACGGATAACTTAAATCGACACACCACTGTAGCGCGAGACTTGAAAACACATAGTCAAAACTAGCGTCCTCGAATGGCAAGCTTTCCGCGTCTGCTACCACATAACGAACATTATGGTCACCACAACGCTCGCGCGCTTTGTCCAACATTCCTTGCGAAAGATCGGCCCACACAACGCTTGCGCCTCGCTCTAGCAATAGCTGAGAAAAATATCCGGTTCCACACCCCAAGTCCAAAACGCGCTTGTTGGTAAGATCGCTTGGGAGCTTTTCTAACAAACGATGGCCAACATCTCGTTGAAATGCA
>NZ_JAWOVT010000622.1:0-545 GCF_033340055.1 Vibrio sp. 1580 | reverse complement strand
TGCAAAGAGAAAGCATCTCCTGTATCAGCTAAGCGCTTGAGTTCCTGTTGGCTATTGTAATCGGCGCGCATTCGCCATAGTAAATCGTACATAGCTTTGTCTTGGCTGACTTGCGCCATACGAACGACCACTGCTGTGGACGGTAGCCAACTGGTGACATTCGCTTGAGTTAACTGCGTCGTTAAGGCTTTTAACGCACTTGGCGATAAGCTATCTAGCTCACGAATGAGCAAGGATTCTCTTGTCTGAATTTGTTGAGACGTCCCCGTTAACCACTGCTGCAGGTTTAGCTCTTTTCGTTCAGCTTGCAGCACAAAATCTAACGTGCTTTGGTCTTGTTTCCAACGCTTAATTAAACGACTCGCAATCGCTGGGTAATTGAATGCGGGTACACTGAATTCATAGCCATCGCCTCGCTCCAACATTTGATACGTTGGTGTCAAACGAACTTGCGATTCCACGAACAGTGCCATACGCGGGGTAAGTATGATGTTTTGCTGTTCTAATTTTTCCAACAGGCGAAAACGCACCACCTCTTGCTGAGG
>NZ_JAWOVT010000621.1:0-546 GCF_033340055.1 Vibrio sp. 1580 | reverse complement strand
TTAGTATGATAACGCTGCCAACATTGATAAATGGCGGTTTCATGTTCTGCGACTAAATCAAATGCAGTTTGAAAATTGACAGCGTTTGAATTCTTCTCTATCGCGAGAGTTTGCCATTCTCGGTATGTCACTTCGTACGGCTCAACCCAATTGAGTAGCGTGGCAACCAGCTCTGACCAAGGTAAATCGATCCACTTTTCTGCATCGGAAAGACCTTTTTCCATCATTTCTTGATGACGGTCTTCTATCTCCATTCCATGTGCTTGCAAAACAGGTTTGAGTTTTTCAGCGGTCAGTTTTTCCACGTCGACTAAAGTTTGCCAAAGCGCGCGTTTCTCTGCCTGTTTGTAGTTGTTGAGATAGTTACTGAAAAAGGCAATACCGTAGATTTCTCCATAGTATGCAGTAAGTAAATTGTTGAGCATTTTAATGTGCGTTTGGGGAACGGATGGACGCTATTTTATAACGGAATGAAAGAGATAAGAAGTTGTGAGAATTTTATGAGAATTCGATGAAGTTACCGAGATATTTGCTCGTCATGCTTAA
>NZ_JAWOVT010000620.1:0-546 GCF_033340055.1 Vibrio sp. 1580 | reverse complement strand
GCCTTGCTATTTGGGTGTTGCGCCATTGCAAAAGGAGAAACCGACAAACATGTCCATATCAACAATAAAAATAACTTTTTCATTTTGACTAAATAAAAACTCTTTGGTGTTACAAATTTATCGATTGCTTCATGCACTCGTTAAAACAACTTGCACATCAATATAACTATATTCCCAATGTTTCTTATTATGCACAAAAGCACGTAATGTTGGGATTCCATTAAGTTTCAAGGGTTCTGTCTAACCAATTGAAACTGCTTAATATTAATAAGTTAATCGTTGCTTTTGAAAAACTTCGACGTAAATACTAGCCGATTTCGCTAATTAATAAAACTGTGTTTAGCGATATTTTTGATAGAGTAAAGTTAAAAAACAACGTTTAATTAAATGGATGTGGAAAATATCTTTTAATTTCAAAGTATTTATTAGAACCATGAGCGGAGGACAAAAAGTTTACTCTGTGATCCAGCTCGAAACGCCGCGTTACTTAAGGGGCAGTCTCTGAACGTTGTGATTACGGTTTTATAAGTAGAATAAAGGATGTAG
>NZ_JAWOVT010000619.1:0-547 GCF_033340055.1 Vibrio sp. 1580 | reverse complement strand
TAAGTTGATGCTCGGTTTCAATTCCCTCGATAACTGTTTTTGAACTCAGTTCTTTCGCGAGCGCTAACGCTTCTATTAACGCAGAAAAATCCCCGTCTTCGTATTTCAACAGCAATGAACGATCCATCTTGATGATGTCTGGTCGAACGCATTTCACTCGCTCGATGGTTGAGGCATTAATGCCGTAGTCGTCAATAGCAAGTTTAAAGCCTCCGTCACTCAGTTCTTTCGTCGCTTTGTACAGAAAGGACTCATCGCCTGCGCTTAATTCAACTAACTCCATCACGATTTGTTCTCGACGCAAATCCGCCTCACAAATCACTTGCTTCAGTAAATTGCTGTATGAAAGGTCCTTCGCCAGCATTTCTGCAGCTCTGGGAAGCACATTAAGAAAGAGCTTTTTGTTGCGGTAACGAGATTGCCAAAAGTTTTTGATGTGAATAAGGCGACTAGGTCGCTCGACATTAAGTTGAACATGTTCAGGGATGGAAGGAGATTGGAAAAAGAGATCCGGACGTATCATAGAACCATCAGCAGTGCTGATTCG
>NZ_JAWOVT010000618.1:0-547 GCF_033340055.1 Vibrio sp. 1580 | reverse complement strand
CCAATATTTCGTCCACCGACAATCGCAGAGACACTATCAGCAATCAGCGATTTATTGTGCATTCGGCGGTTCAGACGTTCGAAGTCACTGGTTAACGCAAAGATTCGTGCAGAACGGTATTGATGAGGATTGAACAGGCGTATTTCAATATTGGGGTGCGCATTTAGAGCCGCCATGACGTTGTCGTTGCGTTTTTGCATGTCATCAAGCAGCAGTCGGATTCTGACGCCTCGTTTGGCTGCTTCGTACAAACGCCAAGTGATCAGCTGGCTGGTTTCGTCACCGCGATAAATATAGTACTGAAGATCCAAGCTTTTTTGTGCGGACTCGATGAGAGAAGTACGAGCAAGAAGGGCATCGTGTCCTTGGTTGAGCGGGTAAAAGCCAGTGATGGTTTTAGGATCTTCGCCATAAGCTTCAAAGTAATGAGCCAGAACCGAATCTTGTTGATAGCCGAAATGAAAAGTTGTGGATTTCTCACTTGGCTGATTTGATTCGATTGATGAGCATGCTGAAAGCACTGAGAACATGGATGCGAAAATGAATT
>NZ_JAWOVT010000617.1:0-547 GCF_033340055.1 Vibrio sp. 1580 | reverse complement strand
CTGTCGAGTCGATAGAAGAAGCGCAAAGCGCGTTGGAATATCTTGAAGAAAGAGAACAAACTGTCGCGTTAGTGATCGCCAGCCATCACGCGCACTTTAATGGTGTGGATTTTCTCATTGGGCTGGACAAAACACCGCACACAGAGCGCGCTCGTAAAATTCTCATCAGTTGCTCTTCAGATATTGAGGCGATACTCACGGCCGTCAATGAAGGTCGTTTGGATCATTGTTTGACCAAGCCTCTACCAGATAACGTCCTTTTTAATACGGCTCAAAAAGAGCTGACGCAGTTTATCTTACGTAATTGCAAAGAAGACTTGCTCAGTTATAGCCAAATCTTGGACCAGCACAAATTGCTACGTGCTCATATCGAAAATCAGATGAGCAATTACCAAGCTGGTTTCTTACACGACTATCACTCGATGTCTGATAATGAACTGGCAGAACAAGTAATCTCTGCCTTGCAACAATTTTTCAAAGAAAATGACGAAACAAAAGCTTGTCGAACCTACTCTCCTGAGCATTTGCTGACGGTTGAAGGAGAACC
>NZ_JAWOVT010000616.1:0-547 GCF_033340055.1 Vibrio sp. 1580 | reverse complement strand
ATTGGTTTTTACTACGTCAGAAACTTTTTCTCCGTCTTTATATCCTTCATAAAAAAGTTCTCGATGAACCGTTAGCCCAACTTGTGGTTTACCATCAAGCTTAATAACACCACGTACTTCTGGTGACATTTCCACATCGTATTTTTTAAACGGCCAAAACATTGCACTTGCTCCTACCGAAAATAGAGCTAGGACCAATATAAGCGAGTTTTTTTTAGCCATAGCCTTTCTCTATCCATTAGTTATTTTCTAGGATGATATGGAAAAAGATGAGTAAGAGAGAGAAGTTAATAAAGTGAAGATAATTTGTGGGAAGTGGCTCAAGATAATATGTAATTAAGAAATTTATTTTTATTATTTCTTAAACACTTAAATCATCGTCGTGACTCAATCTGCTTCAAAAGCCACTCTCTAAATCGCTCAGTCGACTGGCTTCTTGTATTCATGATCAAGTAATACCCAGCATTGGCAGGAATGGGGGGGAATGGAGAAACCAAACGTTTCGTCGTCAATTCATCCTCAATCAACGCCATGCGTGCCATCGCGA
>NZ_JAWOVT010000615.1:0-547 GCF_033340055.1 Vibrio sp. 1580 | reverse complement strand
ATAGAAGACCAAGCGCCGTCACACCCAAAATCGCGATCATCACCGCACCTTTCACACCACGGTGAACAAGCGCGATAGTAAGGAAGAAACCAATCGCCGCCAACACTGATGGCAATGACGTGATATCGCCCATTGAAACCAATGTCGCTGGGTTATCAACCACAATACCTGCGTTTTTAAGGGCGATAAACGCCAAGAAAAGACCAATACCTGCAGAAATGCCGGTACGAAGCGAAT
The DNA here is from genome assembly GCF_033340055.1 of Vibrio sp. 1580. Lineage (NCBI taxonomy): Bacteria > Pseudomonadati > Pseudomonadota > Gammaproteobacteria > Vibrionales > Vibrionaceae > Vibrio > Vibrio sp. 1580. The sequence continues at coordinate 310 of NZ_JAWOVT010000615.1, read as the reverse complement.
GCGGGATCGAGTTAATGATCCATTCACGAATCTTAAAAATGCTCAGCAGAATAAATAAAACACCAGAAACAAACACTGCAGCCAGCGCGACTTGCCATGTGTAACCCATGCCTAACACAACGGAATATGTGAAGAATGCGTTTAAACCCATGCCCGGAGCCTGAGCAATTGGGTAGTTTGCGACTAAGCCCATAATGAAACAGCCAATCGCGGCGGCAAGACACGTTGCAACAAAGATCGCACCACGATCCATACCGGTATCAGACAAAATAGCTGGGTTTACAAAAATAATGTAAGCCATGGTAAGGAA
>NZ_JAWOVT010000614.1:0-548 GCF_033340055.1 Vibrio sp. 1580 | reverse complement strand
AGGTTCGCTGATTATAAATGAACAGTGTTCATTTCCAATAGATAAAATTAATAATTACCGACTTATTGATGCGTTGAGATTGTGAGTTTGTCGGCTTGAAGCAAAATTTTTTGCTTGTGGAACGAGCGTTTTTCGTCAGTAGTGATGTTACGAATAGAGTAGTTTGCGTGAAGGTTGAGGCGAGATTAGTGGGGTGGGAATCTCTTCGTAAGCCGCATCTATAAACAGTTGCCTGCGCGAATGTTACTTTTTCTCAGAGATTCCCATATCAAAAGCCCCTCGATCGAGGAGGAATGGGACTTTCGATAATTTTATGCTTAACTTTCAAATGAAAGTTTGTTGCCAAACGCGGATTTCCAGTCTTTATCAAATTGATCGACAGCCGGCTGAACTGCTGGATGAGAAAACATCTGCGCGGCCACATCGACAGGCAAGGTGATCGCTTCAATGCCTAACTTCATCACTTCCATCGCTTGTTGGGTATTCTTAAAACTCGCTGCCAAAATTTTTGCAGGCAGTTGGTTTTGATCCAGTAGCAATTGCAGGTC
>NZ_JAWOVT010000613.1:0-548 GCF_033340055.1 Vibrio sp. 1580 | reverse complement strand
CAGCGGCTTTGGTAAAACTGAGACACTTACCAGCAACGGCGAAAGTGTACATGTTAGAGAGCATCTGCTGTTTTCTGTCCATCTTGGCACTCAACATAAATTAGAAAGGCTAATGCATAGCAAGTTTAAATTGGTTTGTATAGCGAATCACGATGCTTTTAAATCAAACTGTCTTATCCATAACGAGAAACAGCACGATGAAAAAGAATCTAAAAATTACCATTATTGGTGCAGGTTCCAGTTACACGCCTGAGCTTATCGAAGGTCTCATCAAGCGCAATCATGAACTGCCTATCGGCGAGTTGTGGTTGGTCGATATTAAAGATGGCAAAGAGAAAGTCAGCATCATTGGCGATTTAACGCGCCGTATGTTGGCGAAAAACAACATGTCTCATATTGATGTTCACGTCACGCTGGATCGCAAACCCGCATTAAAAGACGCCGATTTTGTCTGTTCTCAATTTCGCACAGGTTGTTTGGAAGGTCGCATCCGCGATGAACGCATCTCGCTTAAATACGGCATGATCGGTCAGGAGACCAACGGGTTA
>NZ_JAWOVT010000612.1:0-548 GCF_033340055.1 Vibrio sp. 1580 | reverse complement strand
GTCACTACGCATTTTGATGCCAATTTCAGTGAATGACGTTCGACAGGGTTACTTAGTGTTGAATGTCGATATCGAGTATCTGTCATCCCTTCTCAACTATTCACCAGTGCGAGATTTCCACATCGAGTTGGTTAAGCACAACGGCTTTTATATCGCGAGTCCTGACGAGTCGCGCTTGTATGGCGATATTATTCCTGAGCGTTCTCAGTTTAATTTCTCGAACATGTATCCAGATATATGGCCGCGAGTGGTATCTGAGCAAGCGGGGTACTCTTATAACGGTGAACATTTGATTGCGTTTAGCTCGATTAAGTTTGTCTCCAACGAACCTTTGCATCTCATCATCGACCTCTCGAATGAGCAGTTGTCAAAAAGAGCGACGCGCGACATCAATGACCTTATTCAAGAATCCTTGTTTGTATTAAGTCTTGTGCTGGTTTTCACTTTGCCAATTACCGCGTTGGCGCTGCATTACCGTCGCCATAGTGTGGAATCGAAGTTAGCCCGTGCCGCACTCGATGGTATGACCGCCGTCATGATTTCTGACG
>NZ_JAWOVT010000611.1:0-548 GCF_033340055.1 Vibrio sp. 1580 | reverse complement strand
TCGCTGTACAATGGCTGGTCGTCGATAATAAGAACGTTATTCAAAGTGAACCTCATCTAATATTTCAACTAGTACGCTGTCAGGCAACAGCTCGATTGGATGAGTAGGATTGTAGGAAAAACCTTGCTGAGAGGAAGGAAAATGACTCTTTCCAAAAATGAAAATCAGTGTCTTATTTTTTGGAATGTTGGCGGCAGCCATTGAAACACTTAACGATGAGAAAATTGTGTAAAAACATGCCCTGACAGAAAACTAACAAACAGAAAACGTTAATTCATCCATTGCTGACCGTGATGTTCTGTTTCGCATATTGATACATGTTGTTGTATTTAATGGATTGTAATTCTCGGTTATCACACAAGTTTCGTATTACACGGTCACAATGCTCGAGCTTACGATAAATTGCGTATTCGCCGCGATACTCAAATGGGCGAAGTGAGGCTAACCTCACAATCGCTAAACAGATTTTCTTAGAGTGAGGAAGAAGGTCGTGCAGTTGAAAGTAGCGATCAAAGTGCGGTGTGATTGAGGAGGTAGAAATCGACTTC
>NZ_JAWOVT010000610.1:0-549 GCF_033340055.1 Vibrio sp. 1580 | reverse complement strand
CGCACCGTTCTCTGGTGGTGAAAAGGCACGCTTGGTGCTGGCGTTGATCGTGTGGCAAAAACCAAACTTATTGCTACTCGACGAACCAACCAACCACCTAGACTTAGACATGCGCCAAGCGTTAACCATGGCTCTGCAAACGTTCGAAGGTGCGATGGTGATTGTTTCACACGACCGCTACTTACTGCGCGCAACCACCGATGATTTGTACTTAGTGCATGATCGCCAAGTTGCGCCATTCGATGGGGACCTAAACGACTACTACAAGTGGCTGACTGAACAACAAAAAGCCGAGCGAAAAGAAGCACAAGCGTCGCAACCAGTTAAAGATACCGCAAACAGTGCCGCTGCGAAGAAAGAGCAAAAACGTCGCGAAGCGGAATTTCGTAAACTGACGGCGCCAATTCGCAAAACCCTGACACAATTAGAAAATAAAATGGATAAGTTAGGTGTAGCACTGGCAGAGGCTGAAGAACAATTGGCGGATAACTCACTGTATGAAGCCGAAAATAAAGCTAAACTAAATGAAGTGCTGGCCCTTCAAGCTTC
>NZ_JAWOVT010000609.1:0-549 GCF_033340055.1 Vibrio sp. 1580 | reverse complement strand
GATTGGCACGTAATTGTAAGTTGCAGACAAAGTAACCATTTTATTTGTCGAGGTTGGAGGCGTGATAACAATATCCCCAACAGCAATGTAATCAATTATAGGCGTTGAAGACGCTGACGGTGTTCCATACACAACAACATTTTTGATATTGGTTTCATCTGCAATTGAATCAAAATCTAATGTTCCGTAAGTGTCCACCACAGCATATCGCGCGCCATTTTGCAGCGCTTTGTTAACTTCGGTGTATTGTATAAACGCACGACAAACATCTATGACTAAAACAGATAGCATCAATAAAACCGGGAGCACTAAAATAAACTCAACTGCAGCAAGCCCCCGTTGATAATTTTTGCCTAACTGGTTATGAGCTTTAACGTACAACATATTAGGAAGCCTCGCTGAGTGGATCTTTGTAAAGCTGAATTTTGTACAGGCCTTTGTCTGAAGGGTCAGTACCTGTAGATCCATTGTTAATCACGCAGTCTTCCAAAAACTGTCCGTAAATTTCCGATTCGTTCCCTTTTTGCTTCACCTCTTGAAGAAGAAAGA
>NZ_JAWOVT010000608.1:0-549 GCF_033340055.1 Vibrio sp. 1580 | reverse complement strand
ACACACGCTGTTTTGCTTTTCGGCCGGAACAGGGGAGTTTGGCCCAAAAGTGATCATCGGTTCACGAACTTGTCCTTTTCGTGGATTGCGTTCGTGATTGTTCGCTGGGCCATGGCATGCTTCACACTGTTTATCATTCATTGGCCCATGCAGGTTTGCGGACTTGCCATGAATGTTGTCGAAAATACCCGTAGCAGGTTTGTCTGATGTATCGTCATGGCAACGAAGGCAGCCATCTGGTCCGCGGCGTGAATATTTCCCCTCGGAAAACTTGGTGTCTAATATGGTTTCAATTTCTTCTTGAGTTAACGTCGTCGCTTCGGGTTCTGGCTTGGCGACATCTTCCGAACTGACGGTGAAGATGACGCCTAACCCAAGTATCCCAGCTACCAACCACCGCAGAAACATTGCTTTCATAGCTCTTCCTTTTCTTATCCTTAATTGTCAAAGCATTGTGTTCAATGACGAATTCAACGGTAGTCGTATACCTTGTGAACCTTATCCACCCCTTGTGACTGACCAATAGCATGGCAAGTCGCACATTGTTCG
>NZ_JAWOVT010000607.1:0-549 GCF_033340055.1 Vibrio sp. 1580 | reverse complement strand
AGACCTATGGCGTACCATTCTGGCACTTTGCCTGTCGAAACAGTCAGAAACACGACGGCGAAGATATCTTGCATAACCAAAATACCGATGGCCAGTGTGGCGTATGTCGCGTTGAGTTCACCTTTTTCCTGCAGTGTTTTTACCGCGAAAACAGTGCTAGAGAAGGAAAGTGCAAAGGCTAGGAGCAATATCTGCCCGCTTTCCATACTTGCAAGGGACGTTAATCCAAGCAGTTTCAGCCCTGACAACGCAAGAGCAAAAAAAGCGGTTGAAAGAATATTGTGCGCTGTTGCGCCGCCCCAAATTTCTTTGGAAAGCAATGTTTTTACATCGAGCTTTAAGCCAATAGTAAAAAGCAAAAGAGTAACGCCGAGATCAGCCAGAGTGACAATAACGTCATTACTTTGATAGCCAAAGGCATGTAAGCCAAAACCCGCTAGTAGAAAACCGACTAGCGGGGGAAGGCTGCATTTGAGCGCGATGAAGCCTGCTAAAAAAGCCGTTGTAATTAGAATAATTTCCATACTGTTGAGCTAGATTCCTGATATA
>NZ_JAWOVT010000606.1:0-549 GCF_033340055.1 Vibrio sp. 1580 | reverse complement strand
CTTCCGACGGGTTATCACAAGGAGTCTCTTGCCCGCCTGAATTTTATGAAAGGTAAACCGCTTCGAGACGCCGCGGTTCTGATTGGTTTTGTGGATAGACCTGAAGGCCTACAAGTGATTTTGACCAAGCGAGCCGAACATCTTCGGCATCATCCAGGGCAAATCAGCTTTCCTGGCGGTAAGTTTGAACCCGAAGATATCCATCTGGTGAATACGGCGCTTCGTGAGACTAATGAAGAGGTCGGTATAGAAGATAAACACATTCATGTGTTCGGTCAGTTGCCAAAACTGCCAACGATTAGTCAATTTAATGTGACACCATTTTTGGCCTTTATTTCTCCGGATTATAAAACGCATATTGACCCAAATGAGGTCGAGTCGGTTTTTGAGGTACCAGCCAACCATATTTTGAACCCAAATAAGCTCTACAGCAGTAAGTTTGAGTTAAAAAGAAGCAGTCATCGTGTATTTGCTATCCCATATCGTCAACATTTCATCTGGGGCATGACGGCACAGATCATTGAGTCGATGCAAAAGCACATCATTTCC
>NZ_JAWOVT010000605.1:0-550 GCF_033340055.1 Vibrio sp. 1580 | reverse complement strand
TTGATATTGGCGCAGAAGGTCGCGGACGTGTTGGCGATGTCATCTTGAGAATGGGTGTGCGCCAAATGAAGTCTTACGACTACACAGTGAAGACTCGTGGTCAATCTCAGTTTGATACGTTTACGAAGCAACAAGACCGCTACGGTATTATCGCGGGTGACAAGGTTGAGTTTGTTATCGACGGCGAGAAGTTTGTGGCAACAAAAGCAAACAAGCTGGCTTACGACTACGCAAATCAACTGGTGACGTCCAAAGGTTACGATCTAAAAACGTACCTAGATAGCTATGAGCCTGCAACACTAAACAAGGTTGCAGAGAGCATCGATAGCGCTTGGGGGCCATTCCGAACAGCGATTGTCCCAGCGTTCCACGATCCTGTATTGCTGCTGGATGCACCAATGGTCAACGCAATGAAGCGAACCATTGATGCGGATATTGCGGCAGGTGTGCTGTCGTTCAGCCAGTCTTTCATCAACTTTACGACAGCGAATGTGACTTCGGGTGATTTGGTCATCGATGCAACTTCGGGCACATTGAGCTATAAAGGTGG
>NZ_JAWOVT010000604.1:0-550 GCF_033340055.1 Vibrio sp. 1580 | reverse complement strand
CCTTGCGTGCGAAATTCAGAAAGACGATGCTCAATTTGACGCATGAACTCTCTGCGGTTTGGAATGCCAGTAAGATCGTCTGTGGTGGCGAGGTGCTCCATTTTCATGATCTGAATATGCAGTGCAATGTTCAACGCTATCCAGTTGGCAATGCATTGCAACTGTGCTGCTTGTTCCTTGGTATAAAAATGGGTTTGATGATGCGCGACGTTAAGCGTGCCCAAGCACATTTGACCATGCATCAGCGGCGCATCCATACACGTGCCCATACCGCTGGAGGTCAACATGACGCAATCTAGCTCGTCGGATTGAGAAACGTCGTCACAAATGATCAGTTGTTGGTTTTTGAACACACGCCCGACGAAGGCTTGATCAATCGGCACGAGAAAATCGGCAGGAATCGCTTTGTTGCCGGAAAAAGAGTAGACCTTGAGGTAGTCACTGTTTTCGTACAGCGTAATGCTGGTGCGGTCAGATTCAAAAATCCGATTGATCCATTCTGCGACAGTATCGAGCACCTGCTGTAACGTCTGTGATTGAGCCAAAAAGT
>NZ_JAWOVT010000603.1:0-550 GCF_033340055.1 Vibrio sp. 1580 | reverse complement strand
TTAACTCCCAGCGAGTACATCAAAACCGTTGCCAGTTAGTACCTAACATTGCTATTTGGCTCGGTCTCAATGTTTCCCATTTTAGCTTTTATATTTGGTTTTCATCCGCAGTGCGACGTTAACCAAAGCAATCAGAACCGGAACTTCGATCAACGGGCCAATTACGCCAGCGAATGCCTGGTCGGAATTCAGGCCAAACACAGCAATGGAAACCGCAATTGCCAACTCAAAGTTGTTACCCGTTGCCGTAAATGCGATGGAGGCATTTTTATCGTAGGGGATGCCCATTCTCTTCCCGATAAAGAAGCTGGCAAAAAACATCAATACGAAGTAGATCGCTAGTGGGACTGCCACGCGGAACACATCCATTGGCAGTTGTAAAATCATCTCTCCTTTGAGGCTGAACATCAGCACGATGGTGGCGAGCAAAGCGATCAAAGTAATGGGTGAAATTCGAGGAATAAACACATCGTTGTACCACTTCTCACCCTTTGCAGCGACTAACCACTTACGACTGAGAAAACCAGCAAGGAAAGGAATTCCTAAGTAA
>NZ_JAWOVT010000602.1:0-550 GCF_033340055.1 Vibrio sp. 1580 | reverse complement strand
CGGTTAAAAAGACCACTCAATACCTAGAAAATAAAGGTTATGTCTCCCAGCACTATGCTGATGCGATCATCCGTTCAACGGAAGAAAACGGTCCTTACTATGTGTTATGCCCTGGATTGGCTATGCCTCATGCCCGACCTGAAACTGGCGTTTTAAAAACAGGCTTAGGCATCCATATTTTCCCGTCACCTGTTGATTTTGGATCGGATCTCGGTCCGGCCAATATTCTTATTACCTTAGCTGCGAAAGACTCTGATACCCACATTGAGGTGATTCAAGCGTTGAGCGAGATGTTTGTGGATGAAGAGAACATTGCAAAACTGGCACAAGCCTCTTCCAAAGAACAAGTGCTAGACATAATAAAAGCATACTAAAAGGAACATAACGTGAAAGCAAACATGCGAGCCAATGTGCAAGCCTTCGGAGGTCATTTGACCGCCATGGTGCTGCCAAATATCGGAGCCTTTATCGCTTGGGGCTTTATCACTGCACTTTTTATTCCTACGGGTTGGATGCCAAACGAAGCCTTTGGCGAACTCGTGGGGCCAAT
>NZ_JAWOVT010000601.1:0-550 GCF_033340055.1 Vibrio sp. 1580 | reverse complement strand
ACATTTGGCCCAATGCTGGTGTCTATCGGTCTGATGTTCTTTGCGTTTACAACGATCCTTGGTTGGAACTACTACGGTGAGCGTTGTGTGGTGTTCCTAATGGGCACAAAAGCGGTTCTGCCTTACAAGATTATCTTCCTTGCTCTAGTGGCTTCAGGCGCGTTCCTGCATCTAGACATGATTTGGATTCTGGCAGATATCGTAAATGGCTTGATGGCGATCCCTAACCTTATTGGTTTGATTGCGCTTCGTCATGTTGTACTAGCAGAAACTAAATTGTTCTTTAACCCTTCAGTTCAATCTGATGATCTTGATGCGGTAAAAGCATAGCTCTACAAAGAACCGTTAAGCCTGCACTTAAACGAGTTAGAAACCTTAAAACACAAAGCCCGCTCATGTTTAGCGGGCTTTATTTTTATCTAGATTCAGATGACAACGTTAATCACGTAACCACTGATGTTCAACCTTCTCTCCACGCTGTTCAAAAAACTTAGCGTTTTGCTGTTTGAACTGATCAACTTTAATATCCGCGATTGGCCAATGGGCAAAA
>NZ_JAWOVT010000600.1:0-551 GCF_033340055.1 Vibrio sp. 1580 | reverse complement strand
ACTGACGTAGGGAACTATGCACACTTTGCCTTTCGCCGCCTCTCTTTGGCGAGTGAAACGATCGAACAATCGATCTGCCCACAGCGGTCAAAGTCAGTTCCTATACGTCTTGTAATAGGAGCGACCATGACACAGCAATCACAGCCTTATTCACATCAGACGCCAGCCTTACCTACCCCTATCGTATTGACCATCGCAGGCTCCGACAGTGGCGGCGGCGCAGGTATTCAAGCAGACATCAAAGCGATGTCGGCAACAGGCAGTTTTGCATGCTCGGTAATTACCGCCATCACTTCGCAAAACACACAAGGCGTTTCTGCGATTTTCCCTATCCCACTTGATCACGTTGAAAGCCAACTCGATGCGGTGTTTACCGATCTCAATATTGTGGCGGTAAAAGTCGGCATGCTGGCGGATTCGAACATCATCAAAGTGGTGGCAAGCAAGATCAGACAGTACCAGCCTAAACATCTTGTGATAGATCCCGTCATGGTCGCCACCAGCGGCGATTTGCTACTTGAGCAATCAGCAATCAGCACATTAAAAGAAGA
>NZ_JAWOVT010000599.1:0-551 GCF_033340055.1 Vibrio sp. 1580 | reverse complement strand
CGAAGAAGGCATTCACGTTCGCGCCAGAACCCATGGTAAAGAAGTGATGCAGCCAAACCACGAACGCAAGAATGGTGATGACAATCGTCGCCCACACCAGTGAGGTGTAACCAAATAGCTTTTTGCGCGAGAAAGTTGCCGTCACTTCTGAGAACACAGCAAAGATAGGTAGTACCAAGATGTACACTTCTGGGTGGCCCCATGCCCAAATCAAGTTGACGTACATCATTACGTTGCCGCCAAGATCATTGGTAAAGAAGTGCATGCCCAAGTAACGGTCGAGCGTCAGCAGTGCGATGGTGACGGTCAGAATTGGGAACGAAATGATGATCAGAATGTTGGCACATAGCGACGCCCACGTGAAAACTGGCATCTTCATCATAGGCATTGACGGTGTGCGCATACGCAAAATGGTGGCGAAGAAGTTCACACCCGTTAGCGTGGTACCGACACCAGATATCTGCAGCGCCCAAATCCAATAGTCGACCCCGACGCCCGGACTTGCTTCAATGCCAGACAGCGGCGGATACGCCAACCAACCGGTACGGCCA
>NZ_JAWOVT010000598.1:0-552 GCF_033340055.1 Vibrio sp. 1580 | reverse complement strand
CTTAATGATTTGAACACACGTTCAGATAATCTAAACGTGTGCTCAAATAATTCTCAACGTTTTGTTTATCGCCAATCTCCGCGCAATGCGTGTACTTTTTCGAACATAGTTTGTGCGGTGGCTGAGCTAGGATCTACCGGTTCGCCAGCTTCAATTTCCAATTTGGACCAGAAGCGAGTCGGGAGCCCTCTGCATGCTCGTCCTTTAGCGCGGCTAAAATAACTGCCCCACAATCCTTTCAATGCCATCGGAATCACAGGTACCGGGCTTCGACGCAGAATAATGTCGATGCCACGCATGAAGTCGTTCATTTCGCCATCGGAGGTCAATCGCCCTTCAGGGAAGATACAGACAATATGGCCTTCATTGAGAGCTTCTTCGACGTCGTTAAATGCTCGACGAATAGAACTTCGGTTGCTAGCAGAAATTGGTATCACGCCAGCACGGCGTAAAAAGCGTCTTAGCGGCGGCAGGTTGGCGTAATCTTCTTCCATCACAAAGGGAATCAAACGAGGGCATACGGCACTCAGTAACAGGGCATCCATGTAGCTC
>NZ_JAWOVT010000597.1:0-553 GCF_033340055.1 Vibrio sp. 1580 | reverse complement strand
TGACTAGGAGATAACCATGAACATCAAAGAAACGCATCAACAACGCGAAATCATTCTCACGGGAGACCGAGCTACAGGGCCTTTACACCTTGGTCATTACGTCGGTTCGTTACAACAGCGTGTGGCATTACAATCGGAGCATGACCAAACCATTCTGGTCGCCGATATGCAAGGCCTGACCGACAACGCGCACAATCCTTCAAAGGTATCTTCGAACATTCTAAACGTAGTCGCAGATTACCTTGCAGTTGGCATCGACCCCATTCAAACCACTATCTGTTTGCAATCTCAACTACCAGCCCTCGCTGAATTGACGATGTATTACAGCAACTTAGTTTCCATTGCTCGCTTAGAGCGTAACCCAACCGTAAAAAATGAAATTCAAAGCAAAGGTTTTGAGCGTTCAATTCCTGCAGGGTTCCTGACTTACCCAATTTCTCAAGCCGCTGATATAACGGGTTTTCGCGCTACACTTGTTCCGGTTGGGGATGACCAATTACCAATGCTTGAGCAAACGAATGAAATCGTGAGAAAGATTAACCATCTTGGCGGA
>NZ_JAWOVT010000596.1:0-553 GCF_033340055.1 Vibrio sp. 1580 | reverse complement strand
CTTACTAGAGCAAATGCCATCTCACAAAGATGGCAACCCTCTGTGCTATACAATGTCAGCACTTATACGTCCTTATACTCAATCGTTTCTTTACTCTGCGTGTGTCACTAACCAGCAGTTATGGATGTGTTTGTTTCGAGAAAAATCCAAAGGCAAAGTTTGCGATGAAATATTCTGAGCTTTTAGTCCTAGCTCAGCCAACCCTTCTTCATCCATCTTAAAGTGACGTTTATTGTTCGAGAACACTATCGTACCGCCTGCGCGTAACAAACGTTTCAAGTTCGTCATTAGCTTGATATGGTCACGTTGCACGTCGAATGACGTTTCCATACGTTTTGAGTTTGAAAACGTCGGTGGATCAATAAAGATAAGGTCGTATTCGCCTTTTGCATTTTCAAGCCACTGCAGACAATCGGCTTGCTCAAAGCGATGTTGGCGTCCAATACAACCATTCAACTGCATATTGTCTTTTGCCCAGTTCAGGTAAGTGTTTGACATGTCTACTGTCGTTGTTGAACGAGCTCCGCCAACTGCCGCGTGTACTGTTGCACTA
>NZ_JAWOVT010000595.1:0-553 GCF_033340055.1 Vibrio sp. 1580 | reverse complement strand
AAGCTAATTGAGTGGAAAGAAACTGCTGTTTTAAGTCCTTCGCATTGTAATGACGAGAAAAAATGTTGCCTTGTCCATATGGTACGGACAATTCGTCCAATGCGTAGCCTGTGGACATATTTAGAACATCTCGTAATGTTATCGCTAGCTTCGCCTTTCTATCTGGCTCGGTATACTCTGGAAAGAAATCAAATATTGGCGTATCTAACCCTTCGATTTTGCCTTCATCAATAGCGATGAAAATCAGCGTAGCGACAAAGGATTTCGTGACAGAATGCACGTTATGCACAACCTCTTGCCCGACAGGCACATTTGGTGTTTGACGATTACCATCAAGCCCACCACCTTGACGATACAGCTCCAACGTTAACTGGTTATCTTGCCACACTAGTAAGCTATGCAGGTTTGCTGCTTGTCCTTGTTCTACTCGCTGAATGATAGGATCAAACTCTGGCTTACTCGCCTCAACAACTACTGCGTGTTTATCACACCCTACGAGTAGGGTAAGCAACCACGCTATGATGAAAGTTTTCATGCTTTCCTCTTTATTCCT
>NZ_JAWOVT010000594.1:0-553 GCF_033340055.1 Vibrio sp. 1580 | reverse complement strand
CCACTTCAACGAACGCGCTTCCACTACAAATCGCGCGCCCACTCAACGTACGGCAACGTGGACATCCTAAAAGCAGCAGCGCCACAAGAGCTTTGGATCAACCCGATTGATGCAGCGTCACGCAACATCGACAACGGTGATTTGGTGAGCGTTCGTAGCAAGTTTGGTGAAATGAACGTTCGCGTAAAAGTGACCCCACGCATCATGCCGCATGTGGTTGGCTTAGGTGAGGGCGCATGGTACGCACCAAACGCAAAAGGTGTTGACCAAGCGGGCTCTATTAACGTGCTAACAACACAACGTCCAAGCCCTTTGGCAAAATCAAACCCGAGCCATACCAACCTCGTTGAAGTGACGCTAATTAAGAAAATGGGGGCTAAATAATGAGCACAGCGAAGCAGTATGGCTTTTACATTGATTCAAGCAAATGTACTGGCTGCAAAACATGTCAGCTCTCTTGTAAAGACAACAAAGATCTGGGTATCGACCGTAACTTCCGTCGTGTTTACGAATACGTAGGCGGCAACTGGACAGAAGAAAACGGCGCGTTCCA
>NZ_JAWOVT010000593.1:0-554 GCF_033340055.1 Vibrio sp. 1580 | reverse complement strand
TGCTTCAGGAAGCGTCGTAAAGATCGTCCACTCTTTTTTAACTTTACCTTTGTAACCAACAACAGATGCGGTCACTCGGCGGTTAAGTGCGTGGCTGACCTGATCGGTGCCTTGCTCTGCTAGATGTGTGTCACCAAAACCAATGATGCGAACACGATTTGGTTCAATACCGTAACTTAATAGCGCGTCACGCACGTTTTTCGCTCGTCGTTCAGAGAGATCTTGATTGTGTTTTGAACCACCTGTTTTACTCGCGTAACCTTGTAGTTCAATCGAGGTCGTTGGGTAATCCTTCAAGAAGTCAGACAACTCACGAATTTGACGACGAAATACCGGATTGATCTCATCAGAATCGTTGGCAAATAGCACACGAACTTGCATTTTCTCAGATGCTTTGATGTATTCGCCACAGCCATCATTGTCAACTTCAGAGCCAGCTGGCGTCCCCGGACATAGGTCGCGAGCGTTAATCACACCGTCGTTATCTTCGTCTTGTAAGTCAGCAATTTGTTCTGCGGTAGGGAATGCACGGTAATCGTACTCATCTTCAGCGA
>NZ_JAWOVT010000592.1:0-554 GCF_033340055.1 Vibrio sp. 1580 | reverse complement strand
TACATTGGGACAAACAAGCCAAGGCTGATCACCAACTTGAAGCCGTAATCCACCAGCGCGATTTCCGTCCAATGCTCAGCCATAAATGGATCTGGACTTTGGTAGAATGCAATCGCAAAGAACGCGATGGTATCTAGCGCATTACCAAAGAGTGTCGAACACGTTGGTGCTACCCACCACTGCTTCATTTGGCGTAGGCGGTTGAACACATGCACATCCATGATCTGACCAAGTAAGTAAGCCATGAAACTCGCAATCGCAATACGTGCGACAAACAGGTTAAATTCCCCTAGATGGCCAAAGCCTTGGAACTGACCTTCAAAGAACACAACCGACAGGAAGTAAGACACCGCTAACGCAGGCAACATCACTAAGAAGATGATCTTACGCGCTAACTGAGCACCAAAAATACGAACAGTTAAGTCTGTCGCTAGGAAGATAAATGGGAAGGTGAATGCGCCCCAAGTGGTGTGCAGACCGAAGATAGTAAACGGTAGCTGAACCAGATAATTGCTGGATGCAATAATGACTAGATGGAATAAAACCAGATAGAT
>NZ_JAWOVT010000591.1:0-554 GCF_033340055.1 Vibrio sp. 1580 | reverse complement strand
TTGGCGTTATCGCGACAGGCGCAACGTTGGATTCTGCTAACCCGGCAGCCGACGCTTTCCGTCAAGGTGCTGGCCAGCTTGGTTACTTCATCTTTGGCTTAGTACTGTTTGTTGCTTCCATCACGTCTGTAGTGGGCAACTCTTATATGGCTATCTCATTAATTAAGACGCTTTTCCCAGTTGTGGCGCGAAACGAAAAAGCGTGGTGTGTCGGCTTCATTATCCTAACCTCGCTAGGCACGGTTACCATGGATATGCCAATTCTTCTACTTATTTTAGCGGGTTTAGTGAACAGCATTATCCTTCCTATCGTTTTGGGTACCGTCTTAGTTGCGACAAAACGCAAAGATATCGTCGGTGACTACCAACACCCAATGTACTTAACGCTAACTGGAGCAGCGATTGTTATCGTGATGGCTGCATCGAGTTTGACTAACGTCGGTAACTTCATGGCGAAGTTTACGGGTTAATACTTTGTTGATAGTGATAAAAAACGGCCTCTTAATGAGGCCGTTTTTTATGCTTGTTTGGTCGGGGTTCTTACAATTTCTGGC
>NZ_JAWOVT010000590.1:0-554 GCF_033340055.1 Vibrio sp. 1580 | reverse complement strand
GCCATTAATTCAAGTTGGCGTTGGTTGTCATTGCTTGATGAACAACCCGCCAATGCACCAAAGGCGAGGAAGAGACACAGTAATTTTTTCATAACTTAAAACACTTTTTTGAACGGTTTTACGATCACGTTTTAGTAAACGCCCGCCGCCACATAAGGATCGGCGTCAGCCCATGTTTTGGCATCTTCCAAAGAGGCAAATTCAGCAATGACTGTCGAACCAGTAAAGCCGGCTTCTCCTGGGTTATCAGAGTCGATCGCTGGCATTGGACCTGCGGTAAGTAAACGACCTTCATCTTGAAGCTGTTGCAAGCGTTCTAAATGTTGAGGACGAACGCCCATACGTTTTTCCAATGAGTTCTCGACGTCCTGAGAAAAGATGACGTACCACATAGCATAGTTCCTTAATTGGTAGGGTAAAGTGTTAATTTAACGTCTTTTTTGAACCTCTCACAAGTGAACAATAGAAAATGTGAGATTCTTCCTAGCAATTCGATTTTATGACAACTTAGCTTTGCACTGGACGTGGTTTGCCTTCACTGTCGATGGCTACAT
>NZ_JAWOVT010000589.1:0-554 GCF_033340055.1 Vibrio sp. 1580 | reverse complement strand
CTGAATGAAGTATTCGTGCCAATTCTGCAAAAGCAATTCCCTGAGATTGAAGACTTCTACCTACCGCCAGAAGGTTGTTCGTATCGCATGGCCGTTGTAACCATGAAGAAGCAATATCCAGGTCATGCGAAGCGCGTGATGATGGGAGTGTGGTCCTTCTTGCGTCAGTTCATGTACACCAAGTTTGTGATTGTGTGTGATGAGTCGGTAAATGCGCGCGACTGGAATGACGTCGTCAAAGCGATGACCGAACATATGGATCCAGTGCGCGATACCTTGATGATAGACAACACGCCAATCGATTCTCTCGACTTTGCGTCGCCAGTGGTGGGGTTAGGTTCCAAAATGGGACTAGATGCGACTATCAAATGGGATGCGGAACTTGCAACACGTCCCCAAATCAGTGAGCAAGACAGTAAAGTAATAACAGAAGCCGATTTGGAATCACTGAAACAACAGCGTCCAGAGATCATTGATATCTATCTACCGCCAACAACCAATAATCGTTTTGCCGTCGTTACGATGAAGAAAGACCAAGCGGGCCAATCTCAAGC
>NZ_JAWOVT010000588.1:0-555 GCF_033340055.1 Vibrio sp. 1580 | reverse complement strand
ACGGTGTTAGCAGGCACGTCAACGTAGAACAGTTTTTCGCTGTATGCTTCGCCACTCAGTTGAAGGCTTTGGTTCGCCGCCAGCTCCGTCACTTGCACTTCAGGATCGGTTGGTTCGCTTGGCTCTTCTGGGTCCGTTCCTGGTTGCTCCGGTTCAACTACCGCTTCTAACGTATCCAACCAACGCTCAAATTCCGCATCGTATTGTTGACCAAGCACAGTAACCTGCTGCGCCCATTGTGCAAACTGACCTGAACGAGACAACGCCAATAAGCTCTCTACATCTTGAGGGTGGTTTTCTAGCATGAAGCGAACTGCCAAGTACCCCCAACGGTAAATGCGATTGCTATCGTGCGAGTATGTGGTGTCAAACACGGTTGAAAGGCTCAGTTTGCCACTTGGGATCAGATCGATCGCGGCCTTGTAACCTTGTTTGTAATGCATGTATTCAGCAAAGCCTTCCAGCCACCAAACAATATGACCATGAGCTAAGTTGTCGCTGAATGAACCGTATTGGTTGAAACGTGCATCCAAGTAGTGAGTGTACTCGTGCTCA
>NZ_JAWOVT010000587.1:0-555 GCF_033340055.1 Vibrio sp. 1580 | reverse complement strand
TTTGGGACATCGAAAAAGGCGACTTTTCGCTTGGCCGTTTTGGATGGAAAGCAGGACAACCAACGTTGATGCAGCAAAATGCGGCCGCGTTTAATGGTGATGTTGGTCTAACAAGTCACTTGTTCCCGAATGAAAACTGCACGGCGAAGCAATCCCTTTGTGAGGAGTTGCCAAATGGCGGCAAGCCAGAAGTAAGCCAAAACATACTCGACTTCGTAGAGTTTTACAGCCAACACTTAGCCGTGCCGATTCGTCGAAATGTGAATGCTCCTGATGTTCAGCTTGGCCAAAAGATCTTTGCTGCTTCGGGGTGCGAAAGCTGCCATAAAACCAGTGCAAAAACGACAAAACGAGCAGACCGGCCTGCGCTTTCAGAGCAACTTATCCACCCGTATACCGATCTGCTGTTGCATGACATGGGAGAGGGCCTTGCTGATCATCGACCTGAATATCTTGCCAATGGCCGTGAATGGCGTACGCCACCACTTTGGGGGATTGGTTACACAGAAGAAGTGAACGGTCACACGTATTTTTTACATGATGGTCGAGCACGTA
>NZ_JAWOVT010000586.1:0-556 GCF_033340055.1 Vibrio sp. 1580 | reverse complement strand
TGTTCTAAAGTGACAGGCTTAGTACGCGGCTTCTTACGATTGTGTTGGTCACGAACACGCTCATAATCCGCATCCAGTTTTTTTATAAAGGCAGGTCGACGTTCATCGGAGAGTAATGACGAACAAACCCCTACTGCGCGCGACGCATTGTTTACGTAAACCACCGGATTTTTGTAGTTCTGCTCAATCTTAACGGCGGTGTGCGCTTTGGATGTGGTAGCCCCGCCAATCAGAAGCGGAAGATCAAAATTGAGACGTTCCATCTCTTTAGCAACATGAACCATTTCATCCAGAGATGGGGTAATCAACCCAGACAAACCGATAATATCAACGTTCTCTTCTAGCGCGACTTTTAAGATCTTTTCACACGGTACCATCACGCCAAGATCGATGATCTCGTAGTTATTACACTGCAGTACAACGCCCACAATGTTTTTGCCGATGTCGTGCACGTCCCCCTTCACCGTCGCCAACAAAATTTTTCCGTTACTGCTACCGGATTGTTTTTCGGCGTTAATAAAAGGCTCTAAATGTGCGACAGCTTGCTTCATTACAC
>NZ_JAWOVT010000585.1:0-556 GCF_033340055.1 Vibrio sp. 1580 | reverse complement strand
GGCATCCGCGACGTATCGAACGAGCTTTCTGTAGAAGCTCACTCAGCAGCGGAGCAAGCAGCGCACCTATCTGAGCTGTCTCACGAGCTTGAGCAAGAGATCAAACGTTTTAAACTGTAATTCTCAGTTTGACTAAAAAACAAAAGGAGCCGATAGGCTCCTTTTTAAGGCATGGTGTTCGGTGAATGAGTGTTGGTAAATAGCTACAACAAAAAATCTATCTACAACCAAAAATCACTGATGGGTTGGTCATCATTGTAGTGATGCGCCATCTGCGCCTGAAGCAACTCGGCCGTAGCAATCGCATCAGTTAACGCGTGATGCGGAGAGTAGTCTGGTAACCCATAGCGGCGTCGAGACTGCGCCAAACGTAGAGACTCTGGTCTCTTTCCTTTCAGGCGATTCCAAATGCCGCCAGCGCTTCTCTTTTGGATGTTCTCTTCGATTTGTAGCGTATCTAACACGGGAAACTCAATTCCTTCCCCAATACGCGCTTTCAGCGCTTGATCTAAGAATTCTCTCTCGATGCGACGATAATGCACAACGATGATTTTGC
>NZ_JAWOVT010000584.1:0-556 GCF_033340055.1 Vibrio sp. 1580 | reverse complement strand
GTGAACTGTCAAATCCAGAACGTCATGATGTAGTCGTTGCAGACATCACCTCATCAGAAGGATTAACAGCGATTAAAGATCGAGCGCGTCAACATCAAAAAGTGGACGCACTGATTAACAATGCGGGCAGCAACGATTTCTCGTTGTTAAGCCACAAACGACCAACGCAGATTGCAGACGAAATCCAACTCAATCTCGTTGCGCCGATGCTGCTGTGCCAATCGGCGTTAACGTGGCTAAAGCAACCTGGGGTCATTCTCAATATTGGTTCAACATTCGGCTCAATTGGCTACCCAGGCTATACCTCCTATTGCGCGGCAAAAGCGGGGTTGCACCGTTTTACCGAATCGCTCGACAGAGAGCTGTTCGCAACCGGAATCCGTGCGCTGTATTTGGCACCAAGAGCGACAGAAACCTCACTCAATAGCGATGCCGTCAATGAAATGAATCGACACCTGGGTAACAAAACGGACTCGCCGCAAGTTGTTGCCAATCCCGTTGTCACCATGTTGGAAAAAGAAATTTCCGCGAAATGGATTGGTTGGCCAGAAAAGCT
>NZ_JAWOVT010000583.1:0-557 GCF_033340055.1 Vibrio sp. 1580 | reverse complement strand
GTAGGTTTTCTCCATCACATTAAGCGATTTCAGTTCAGAGTTGCTTTGGCTTGCTAACCAGCTCTGCCATTCATGATTTGGCTCGTTTGCTTCTAACGATTCTGTGCAATGGATAAAGGTCACGGCCTCAAATTGGCTGGCACTACTCACGCCATCGGAAAAATGTGTTTGGTAGTATTCTGGGCTACAAACCGGCACCAATTCTTCATCAAATAGCCTTTGATGATGGAAACCCGGATGCTCGCTGTCACTGTCGTAAATCCCAATATCAACGGGCTCATGTAAGAAATCTAATCGGCTTGCCTTTACTCGAAGCTTGATATTGAGAGAAGGATACAAACGCTGAAATTCCACCATACGCGGCAGTAACCAACTCTGTGCAAACGTGGGGGCCACGCCGATGTAAAGCTCGCCACGCAGCTCGTTGAATTTGATATCTTCAAGTTCAGAGAAAATCACCTCAAACGATTGGTTAAGCGCGTGCAGTAATCGCTCACCTTCTTTGGTCAATTCCAATCGCCGAGTCATGCGCACAAATAAGCTGAAACCCAGTTGTT
>NZ_JAWOVT010000582.1:0-557 GCF_033340055.1 Vibrio sp. 1580 | reverse complement strand
GTTTGCGATTTTCGCTGGAGTGACCTATGCCATTGTGCAAGACGCCTATTATCAACAGCGCGGCAGTCGTTACGTGTATGTCCAAAACCCACCAGCCGGAAATTACACAGTCATCAGTGGTAGTGATGTTTTACCTAACTCAGCGTCAACAACAACGAGCTTAAGTACTGTGACAACCTCACCCAACTCTTATTCTGCCTCTCCTAACCAAGTGAGCACTACGACAACAGAGGCAAGCAAAACCATCACTAGGAAAACCCCAAGCCCTTATAAGCTTGGCGAAATTGTTGACTCACTTCCCCACACCAAGCAGACGATAGTGATAGACGGGCAAAGCTATTTCAAATACCAAGACACATGGTTTGCGCCACTTAGGGCAGATCGTAAATATGTAGTCGTTGAATCACCTTTGTAAGTAATCAAGTTTGTACATAACTAATACAAACCCCGCCGATTGGCGGGGTCTACTTTTGATTATTCATGCACATACATCAGTAAAACGCGTCGAACTCAGGAATGCGTGGTTTACCTCTGAGTAGTAAGAACTTCAAGAAACG
>NZ_JAWOVT010000581.1:0-557 GCF_033340055.1 Vibrio sp. 1580 | reverse complement strand
CCGATATTCGGGGCTGGCTAGAGGACGATCGCGGACCACGTGCGACGGTCGATCATCTGTTAGCCGGCGATAGCCGACCAGCTTTCCATCCTTTGAATGACGATAACTTCATGCTGATCTTACGAGGCATCAACATGAACGAGAATGCGTCGCCGGAAGACATGCTGAGTATCCGTATTCTCTATTTTCAGGGGGCACTGATCTCGACTCGTAAGATCCCATCACGTGCAATCATGGAAATTCGCCAAGCATTAGCAGAGCACAAAGGGCCGAAAAGCCTGGCGAGCTTACTGAATCAAATCATCGAAGGGTTGAACGGCAAAATCGACTTGTATCTCGACACCATCGAAGAAACGTTAAACGAGTTTGACGTCAATGATGAGTCAACGTACAACCACATTGCGGCACAAAAGGCGCTTATTTCCATCAAACGTTTTATTCGCCCTCAGCAATATGCGATTCGTGATTTGATCGAGTCAGAGTCAGAATTAGTAACATCAAGACCTCACCAATATCGCTTCGCGCATAACAACATTACTCGCATCAACGAAACGATT
>NZ_JAWOVT010000580.1:0-558 GCF_033340055.1 Vibrio sp. 1580 | reverse complement strand
ATAAATACTTTGTTAACGGGTGCCGTTGTTTCTGGAAGTTTGATTGTCGCAATCGGTAGCCAAAATGCGTTTCTATTAAAGTGCGGATTAAAAAAGCAATACGCACTGTCCGTTGCCACTATCTGCTTTCTTGGAGACATTCTACTGATCAGTACTGGTGTACTTGGTGTAGGGACACTGCTCTATAAAGCACCATTATGGAAAGACCTTTTGACTCTTGGCGGCGTAGTATTTCTTTTCTGGTATGGCTACCAATCTGCAAAATCAGCATGGAATGGTTCAAGTCACCTAGAGTTGGAAAATTCGGACATTGCCCAGAGTTGGTTAAAAGTCGTTTTAATGGCGATGGCTATCACTTTTTTAAATCCACATGTCTATCTGGATACGGTGGTGATCCTTGGTGGTGTGACTGCTCAAATGGAACCTGATGAAAAACTATTGTTTGTTATAGGGGCACTGATTGCATCAGGGATCTGGTTTTATGGATTAGTGTATTTGGCTAACAAGTTGATCCCACTTTTTAGTAAGCCAAGAACATGGAGAATTTTAGATTCTGCG
>NZ_JAWOVT010000579.1:0-558 GCF_033340055.1 Vibrio sp. 1580 | reverse complement strand
TCTATTTGAGCAATGAAAAAGGCAAAGAAGAAAAAATCACCAAACCCGTGCTGAAGAAACTCAAAGTCGGCGATATGGTACGTCCTGTGGTGGAAGGTGACTTCTTGTTCGGTGACAAAGAGAAGTCGATGGAGTTTGCTATCGACGTGCTAGATAAAGATGAAGAGCAGCCGTTTTTCGTTTTCGGCCACAACATGGCTAAAGGTGGCGTGCTACTGAATACGCGCGCAGACCACTTGCTCGATGCCAAACCTTTGTTCCGAGCTGGCCACATCGAAGTGGCCGAAGTGGAAGGTATGTCTTTCCCGGTCAAACTGGACACCGGTGCGGATGTCAGTTCTATCAATGCTAAGGACATCAAACTGTTCCAAAAAGATGGCAAAGACATGGTGAGCTTTACCTACGAAAATGACCTCGGTATGCAAAAAGCCTTTACTCGCGAAGTGGTAGACGTAATGAAAATTACTGCGAAAAAAGGCGAGAAAGCAAACGTCCGTCCGGTGGTGGAAATGCACGTCAAACTGGGTGACTTAGAGAAGAAAATTCGCGTGAATTTGC
>NZ_JAWOVT010000578.1:0-558 GCF_033340055.1 Vibrio sp. 1580 | reverse complement strand
GCATCCACGCCAAGCTAGAAAACCAAACTAGAGACAAGCTGAACAGGATAACTAACGCGATGCTTTTGCCTGAGACCGACATTCCGGCTGGCACCAAGCTCGACATCAAGCTGATGAAGAAAACCAGTGCTTTGGGGTTGAGAATGTTGGTTGCAAAACCTTTGGCAAAAGCCTGACGTTTGTTGCTGATCACGAAGCTGTTTGTTTTATTTTGTTGATCCGTTTGCGGGTTTTTGATCGTAGCGATCACGCCGCGCAGGGCACCAACACCGAGGTAAAGCAGGTAACTGCCACCTAGCAGTTGTAATACCGAATACAGCAAAGGATGTTGATGCACAAGGTAGCTCACTCCAGTCAGGCTGAACAACGAGTGCAGCAAAATACCAACGGATAAGCCAAGAGCGATGTATAAGCCCGTCTGGCGACCATGACGCGTGGCATTTTGCACCACTAATGCGAAGTCGGGGCCTGGGCTCATTAAGGCAATAAAGTGAATGCTGGCCAATGTCAGCAGGATAGTGGATTCATTCATAACACATCTCAAAGATTACCAATGCA
>NZ_JAWOVT010000577.1:0-558 GCF_033340055.1 Vibrio sp. 1580 | reverse complement strand
TCTTTAAAGGCAACGCAGAGCTAAACGAAGAAGAAACACGTGCTGCTCTAGAGTCTCTAGACAAGCGTGTTGCTGAGAAGATGCAAGCACAAGCAGCAGAAAAAGCAGCGGCAGCGAAAAAAGCTGGCGATGATTTCCGTGCGGAATTCGAAAAGCAAGAAGGCGTAGTGAAAACAGACACAGGTCTTCTATACCAAGTAATCACACCTGCTGAAGGCGAGAAGCCAAAAGACACTGACACTGTACAAGTACACTACAAAGGTACGTTGATTGACGGTACTCAGTTCGACAGCTCTTACGATCGTGGTGAGCCAGCAACGTTCCCTCTAAACCGTGTTATCCCAGGTTGGACAGAAGGTGTTCAGCTAATGCCAGTGGGTTCTAAATTCAAATTTGTTATCCCGCCAGAGCTTGCATACGGTGACCAAGACACGCCCAGCATTCCTGCAAACTCAACACTTGTATTTGAAGTTGAGCTACTAAAAGTTGAGAATGACAAAGCTGAGCAATAAGAACGAGCTGAGCTAAGTTATTGAAAAAGGTCCGTTTAACGGGCCT
>NZ_JAWOVT010000576.1:0-558 GCF_033340055.1 Vibrio sp. 1580 | reverse complement strand
TAGATGAAAGGGCTTTTTTGCATTCATCGTATTTTCATTTTTTTGCTCGCAAGAATGTGTAGCTAGAACCCGCTTAAATTTCTCTGCTCGATACAATAGAACCTTTGAAAATACACACGGAATCAGCATGGAAGATTTTTACCTAAACAGTCGAGGTTTGGCGGGTTATTTTGAGGCACAATGGTTCGATAAATTTGTGGAAGATAAGCAGATTGATGCGATCACCAGTGAGTCGAAACTTGTTCCACTTTCTTTTGCTAAATCATCCCATTGTTCGCAAGTGGCGGATTTTATTACTCAAGCGGTATCGAAGAATGGAAAACCGCCTCATGCTTTGCTTGAGGTTGGCGCTGCGTTAGGTAGAAACTATTATGAGTTAGTTCAGCGATTAGATAGCCTAAAACAAGCAACGCTTGTTGAGCCGTCAGGTATGTTGTTGAATGGATTGAAACAGTTGTTGGTGGAAGAACAACAGGTCGAGCTGACTTATATTCATGGGCTCAACACGTTCAAAACTGTTGAGGTAGATAATCGAGAGTTAGTGCAAAATTGCGCACA
>NZ_JAWOVT010000575.1:0-559 GCF_033340055.1 Vibrio sp. 1580 | reverse complement strand
AACTCACAACTCGATTGAAACCGCCATTACCGAGCTCAAAGCCCAAGGCATGCAAGTATTGGTGACCAACTTATCGGACACCGCGGTCGATTTTCGTGAAATCGACTACACCAAACCGACTGCAATCATCCTGGGTAGTGAAAAAATTGGCGCGTCTGAACAAGCGAAAAAACTCGCCGACCAAGACATCATTATTCCGATGATTGGAATGGTGCAATCTTTGAATGTTTCGGTCGCCAGCGCAGTTATTCTGTATGAAGCGCAACGCCAACGTGAAGCGGCAGGCATGTATGATCGAGAAGAAAGCGCACTACCAAAAGAAACCATTCATCGCATCTTATTTGAACGTGGTCACCCAGTGCTTGCCAAAGTAGCGAAACGCAAGAAACTGGAATACCCTCCACTCGACGATGAAGGTCAAATCATCGCAGATGAGGCGTGGTGGCAAGAGATGCAAAAAGCTTAAGCTGAAACATAACATCGAAAGGCCTCGCTTTCTACGCCACTTCTTATAGTTTTTCCTGTACAAAAACACAGCTCAATGGTTAACATACTGCTA
>NZ_JAWOVT010000574.1:0-559 GCF_033340055.1 Vibrio sp. 1580 | reverse complement strand
TTTGAGCTCATCGGCGGCGTTGGAAGTGGTGATTGGCCAGACGTTCAAAGTGCTGTTCAATCTTGAGATCAGCCAAGCCGAAATTGCGTTAAACGGTCAGCAAGCTGAGAACGAATTCGTCGGTTGCAACTGCGGCATCATGGATCAAATGATTTCAGCGGAAGGGCGTGAAAATCATGCGATGCTATTAGATTGCCGTAGCCTTGAAACTGAAGCAGTCTCTATGCCAGAAGAGATGGCTGTCGTGATCATCAACTCGAATAAAAAACGTGGTTTGGTCGACAGCGAATACAACACTCGTCGTCAGCAATGTGAAGAAGCGGCACGTATTTTCGGTGTGAAAGCTTTGCGTGATGTGACGATTGAGCAGTTCAACGAGAAAGTCGCTGAGCTGGATGAAATGGTGGCAAAACGTGCCCGTCATGTCATCACAGAAAATGATCGTACTGTGGAAGCGGCACAAGCGCTACAAGCACACGACATGAAGCGTATGGGCGAGCTGATGGCCGAGTCTCATGCCTCGATGCGCGATGATTTCGAAATTACGGTAAGAGAAATC
>NZ_JAWOVT010000573.1:0-559 GCF_033340055.1 Vibrio sp. 1580 | reverse complement strand
CCGAAAATAGCCCAAAGCTGTCCGTCACAATGCACGCGCAGTGCTTGTAATGCTTTTTCAAGCGCATCAGGCGTGTGAGCGTAATCGACCACAACTTTGGCGCGATGCTCAGCTTGGAATAGCTCCATTCGGCCTAACACCGGCTGCAATTGAGCAGCCGTCGCTAGCAAATCGCTCTTATCAAAACCAAGGCTCAATAAGGTCGCAAATGCCAGCATTAAGTTGGCTGCGTTGAATTCACCAATCAACGGCGCATGCAGCGTACCTTCGCCAAACTGACCATCAAAACGAATCGTAATACCGGATTCAGCATAAGCCACTTGGCTCGCCCATAGCGCGTGTTCAAACTCAGCTGTAGGAGCAAGAGAAACGGCAATCGCATTCGTCAGTTGTTTCGCCCACGCAGCGCCAACTTCGTCATCAACATTGATGATTGCTTGATCACATTGATGCTGGGTAAACAGCGTTAGTTTGGCGTTGGCGTACTCTTCCATCGTACCGTGATAATCAAGATGGTCTCGGCTCAAGTTGGTAAATACGCCAGCAGCAAAGGAAAGGG
>NZ_JAWOVT010000572.1:0-559 GCF_033340055.1 Vibrio sp. 1580 | reverse complement strand
ATTCAAGCGCACTACAACGTTGGTCGTCAGTTAGGTATTTCAGGTACGCCTGCTATCTTCCTTCCAAACGGTGAGATGGTTGGTGGGTACTTACCGCCAGCTGAACTACTGAAACGTTTAGAGCAACTGTAATCCTTTAAGGAGCAGAGCCGACGCAATAGTCGGCTCTTTTCAAGCATGATAGAAATTCAACGACGTCCCGAACCGGATCTTTCCCTTCTCCCAGACTCCATTCCTCCGATCTTAAAACGCATTTACATCAATCGCGGTATTACTGACATCGCGCAGCTAGAAACCTCTGCTCGTGGATTGCATTCGTACCAAAAGCTTGGCGGCATTGAGCAGGCGGTTGAGTTGTTGTTCCAAGCGATTCAAGAGCAAAAACGCATCATCGTGGTGGGTGACTTTGACGCAGATGGCGCAACGAGTTCTGCTCTTTCTGTATTGGCATTGCGTATGCTTGGCAGCAATAACGTCGATTACTTGGTGCCGAACCGCTTTGAAGATGGCTACGGTTTGAGCCCAGAGGGGGTCGATCAAGCATTGGAACTTGGCGCAG
>NZ_JAWOVT010000571.1:0-559 GCF_033340055.1 Vibrio sp. 1580 | reverse complement strand
GTCTTGAGTTCTTCGTTGACGAGCGTGTTCTTGTGCCACGTTCTCCAATTGGTGAATTGATTCAAGCGGAATTCCAACCTTGGCTGGTAGAAGAGCCAACTCGAATCATGGATCTATGTACGGGCAGTGGCTGTATTGCGATTGCATGTGCGCACGCGTTCCCTGAAGCAGAAGTTGACGCGATTGATATCTCAGCGGACGCGCTTCAAGTTGCAGAACAAAACATTCAAGATCACGGCATGGAACAACAAGTGTTCCCAATCCGTTCGGATCTGTTCCGCGATCTGCCAAAAGAAAAATACAACCTCATCGTGTCTAACCCACCTTATGTGGATGAAGAAGACATGAACAGCCTGCCACAAGAGTTCACGCATGAACCTGAGCTAGGTTTGGCTGCGGGTACCGATGGCCTGAAATTGGTTCGCCGTATTCTTGCGAACGCGCCAGACTACCTAACTGATGACGGTATCTTGATCTGTGAAGTGGGCAACTCAATGATCCATATGATGGACCAGTACCCACAAATTCCATTCACTTGGATTGAATTTGAAAACGGTGG
>NZ_JAWOVT010000570.1:0-559 GCF_033340055.1 Vibrio sp. 1580 | reverse complement strand
CCCGGTTAGGCCTGAACAAAACCATGAATATTGGCCTAGCGATGCAAGTGTTTGCGTTGTTAATGTTGGCAGTGCCCAACGCTTGGCTGACGATTCCTTGGGTGATGGCTGCGCAAGCTTTGTCTGGCATCGCTAAAGATCTCAACAAGATGAGTGCAAAGAGTGCGATTAAGACGCTAGTACCAGATGAGCAGCAAGGCGCACTTTACAAATGGGTGGCGATTTTGACGGGGTCGAAGAACGCACTCAAAGGGGCGGGTTTCTTTGTCGGTGGCTTGTTGTTGTCTTGGGTGGGTTTCCAAAACTCGATGTTTATTATGGCGAGTGTGCTCGCGGTAGTGTTCATTTGCAGCATGATCTGGCTAGAAACCGATATGGGCAAAGCGAAAAATAAGCCTAAGTTTAGCCACATCTTTTCTAAGTCTGAATCGGTCAACATCTTGTCCGCAGCGCGCATGTTCCTGTTTGGTGCGCGGGATGTCTGGTTTGTGGTGGCTTTGCCGGTTTATCTCGGCAGCGTATTTGGCTGGGATCACTTGTGGGTTGGTGGCTTTTTAGC
>NZ_JAWOVT010000569.1:0-560 GCF_033340055.1 Vibrio sp. 1580 | reverse complement strand
ACCACTAAAATATTTAAAAGTTACAGGAGTCACTTTTACATACGTTCCAAGCAATTTTTCATAGGAAGAACCCTTACGGGAATTTACCGTTTAGATCAACATATCTCGTTTAAGTACTACTTGAAGAAAATGCTGATTCGTTATGGATAGCCTCAATAATATCGACTTTAAAAAGCTCGCAAGTCAGCAAAAATCCATTCAGATGAAAATGAGGCCACTGACCCTTACTCATTTCAAAGATGGACACTCACGTACACAAATCGCCAAGTTTCTCAAGGTAAGCCGAACCAGTATCAATAAGTAGGTTCAAACCTTTCTTGAAGAAGGGCTGGAAGGACGACAAGAAAAGCCAAGAACAGGAAGACCACCATTCTTAACTTCCGAGCAAAGAGAACAATTGAGTCAATATAAAAGATAAAGCCAATGATACACAAGACGGAGAACTGACTGGTTCCGACATCCTCGCTTATATCGTGAAAGAATTTGGCGAGCACTACCACCCTGACTCTATCTATTACCTGCCCAACCACATGGGCTTTTCATGGATAACTTCCCGCTCA
>NZ_JAWOVT010000568.1:0-560 GCF_033340055.1 Vibrio sp. 1580 | reverse complement strand
TTTTAACGTATAACGCCTACAACGCAAAGTTTGATAAAGGCGCTGGTCGAGTGAAGTTATACGATTATGCAAGTGAGTTTTCTCACACTGAAGCGTCATTTGAAAGCATCGTCGATAAGATGTTTGATAAGTCTGTAGTAGAGCAAAAGCCGCACTATGCTAGTGATTATAATAAGTCGCAGGATATCCCTCTGACTGATAAATATCAGGAATTTATTGATATTCTAAACTCCCACAAAGTGATGCCAGCAAGAGGTGGCGGTACTCAATCATGGCTCGGTTTAATTGCTGCGGCGAAAGAAGCGGATAAAGTTAAAAAGGAAGATCGAAACCCAGAGCAAGTGTTTATTATTCTTTCTGATGGTGCAGATACAGATGTGCAATTTCCGATGGGACTGAATAGAAATAGATATTATAGAGATAAGTATGACGTCGTGACTAAATATTACGTAGACCAGTATGATGGGCGAACTTATTATTATCAGGTTTATGACAAATTCTTAAAGTCATTAGTGGGTGAGCATGGTTTGTGTGAAAGCCTTAAGAAAAGAATATCTAGT
>NZ_JAWOVT010000567.1:0-562 GCF_033340055.1 Vibrio sp. 1580 | reverse complement strand
TCGCAAGCGGGAGACTGTTTTCTTCTGCTCTTTTGCGTGGAATCTAAATTTCCAACTCTGTCTTGCCAAAAACGAAAAAACCACCTTTAACGGTGGTTTTTTGATTATTTTCAGTGTGGCTTAGTCACTAGAGTGATTCAATCGCTTGTTGAATTGCAGGACCAATTTGACGCTTGCGAGACGTCACGCCATCCAATACCAACATGTCATTGTCGATTTTCACATCAAAAGCTTTTGATAGCACTTTCTTATCTGCGTCATCCGCCCAAAGCATGTTTGCACGTTTGTGCTTGGTATCTGTGATCGAGAAGAACAAGTAATCAAGATTCTGAGCTTTCTTATACGCTTGAATAGCTTCGTTGAAGTCCTGTTTGCGGTCAATCAACTGCTGCGCGTTGAGCGTTTCTGCTACGCCGATGCCTACCTTTTTACCTGCAAATTCAAAGTTCTTGTAGTCCATCGTCAAAATCGTCTCTGCTGAGAAATGGCTCAGATCCGATTTAGCCAACAACATTTGTTCACCAAAACCTTTGATGTCTTTGATACCTGCAATGTCCGCCAG
>NZ_JAWOVT010000566.1:0-562 GCF_033340055.1 Vibrio sp. 1580 | reverse complement strand
ACGTCTTCTGATGCGCGAAAAATGATGGAAAAGTATGGCAAAAAGCACGGTATCGGAAACATTGGTATCAAACCCGAAGACATTGATATTTGGTTTGAAAGCTTAATCGAAACAGTACGAGAGTGTGATTATGAGTACAACTCCGACGTTGAAAAGGCATGGCGCGCTTGTTTTAAATAGGGTCTGGAAATCATGAAACGCGAATGTGGTACGCCGCCAAGTAAATCCGACACGGGTCAGTGATCGAAAGGTTTGTGATATCTAATATGAAGAAGCGGCCTTACTGTTTACACCAAACTCAACGAGACCAAACTAAGTCCGATCAAGTTAAACCAAAGCCGCTTCCGCCCTTACTTGAAAATTAATGTGGCTATTCTTCTTTATCCTGCCCCTGATTCTTTTTAACGGCGTTGGCAATATCCGTTACCGCTTCGACCAAATTAATTGGCATTGGGAAGATGATGGTTGAGGTTTTGTCCGTCGTAATTTCGGTTAAGGTCTGCATATAGCGTAATTGCAGCGCGTTTGGCGCTTCGTTTAGCATTTCTGCGGCTTCTTTCAG
>NZ_JAWOVT010000565.1:0-562 GCF_033340055.1 Vibrio sp. 1580 | reverse complement strand
AGTTAGGCGCAGCAATGGGCTCGATGTCCAACGCGAGCACTTGCTCCAAAATGTCCCAGTTGAGAACCACGACGCGTTGCGGCACTTGCTCAAAAGTCACCGCTCCGTACGCATCATGAACGGTAATGTCTGCGTTCGCTCGTACAATCATCACTGTGAAAAGTAGAGTCGTGCAGCTTAGTTGTTTGAGAAATCGAACCATCATGCACATACCACCGCCACCTTCTGGCTAGCAAGTGTGTCCGCGGGCGTTGGATGATCAATGAGCTTAATTGGTGATTCGTAAAGTGCAGACAAACGCGCTTCATCAAGTAGCATTTCGGCGTTGCCTTCAAAGGCAATTTGACCTTTTTTGAGTGCAACTATGTGGGTTGCGTAGCGCAATGCTAAGTTCAAATCGTGAAGGATCACGATAATGCCTACGTTCTCGGTTCGATTCAGCTCTGCCAGTAGCGCCATCAGTTGAAATTGATGGTGAACATCGAGCGCGGAGGTCGGTTCATCTAGGATCAAAATCGGTGATTGTTGAGCCAACAGCATCGACACCCAAGCGCGTTGGCGC
>NZ_JAWOVT010000564.1:0-562 GCF_033340055.1 Vibrio sp. 1580 | reverse complement strand
AATCTTTACCCCTATTCGCGAGCTGTTTGCTGGTACGCAAGAATCACGTTCACGTGGTTACAAACCTGGCCGCTTTAGTTTTAACGTTCGTGGTGGTCGCTGTGAAGCTTGTCAGGGGGATGGTGTTATCAAAGTCGAGATGCACTTCTTACCAGACGTGTACGTGCCATGTGATGTGTGTAAAGGGAAGCGCTATAACCGCGAAACACTGGAAGTACGCTACAAAGGCAAAACCATCGATGAAGTACTGGAAATGACCGTCGAGGATGCTCGCACCTTCTTCGATCCTGTTCCTGCGATTGCCCGCAAGCTGCAAACTCTAATGGACGTTGGTCTGTCTTACATTCGTTTAGGTCAAGCGGCAACCACATTATCGGGCGGCGAAGCACAGCGAGTGAAATTAGCAAGAGAGCTATCCAAGCGTGATACGGGTAAAACCTTGTACATTCTGGATGAGCCAACAACTGGTCTGCACTTCCATGATATTCAGCAGCTATTGACCGTACTTCATCGCCTGCGCGATCACGGGAATACCGTTGTGGTTATCGAGCATAACTTGGAC
>NZ_JAWOVT010000563.1:0-562 GCF_033340055.1 Vibrio sp. 1580 | reverse complement strand
AGTCCCACGCGGAGAGTGCAACTTGCATGGCTCTAGGGTCCGCATTGCAAGTCCCACGCGGAGAGTGCAACTTGCATGGCTCTAGGGTCCGCATTGCCGACATCTTCCGATGCTATCGCAAGTAATCGGCGGGCAATGTAAAGTGGATCACAACCTGCAGCTATCATACGAGCAGCCCAATACAAAGCGGCATCTGGGTTTGATCCACGAATAGATTTGTGCACAGCGGAGATCAAATCGTACCAAATGTCGCCTTTATTATCGAAGCGAGAGACTTTCTCCCCGGCTACTTCAGCAAGCAGTTTGAGTGTTATCTCTTTTTCACCTTGATCATTCTCTTCTGCCATATCGTAGAGAAGCTCAAGGTAGTTAAGAGACATGCGAGCATCACCGTTCACCAACTCGGCTAGACGGTCTAACACATTATCAGCAAAGTTCGCTGGCGTATCGCCCAGGCCTCGTTCTTTGTCGTTAATCGCTTGATTTAGTGCGAGCGAGATCTCTTCTTTATCCAGTGAAGTCAGCTTGTAGACTCGAGCACGAGACAACAATGCGTTATTCA
>NZ_JAWOVT010000562.1:0-562 GCF_033340055.1 Vibrio sp. 1580 | reverse complement strand
GTCGTTTGACAGTTGATGCCCATTTCACGGAAATGACGTTTAACTGATTCCCAACCACCTTTTGCAGTGATACCCATTGCTTTGTGGTCGTAACCGTTTGAACCACCAGAAGCAAACGCATCGCCAAGCCAGAAGTTGTATTCTGCTGAGACTGAGTTCGCCAAGTCAGAGAATGTCGCCGTGCCTTTGTCGGCAGCAACCACTAGGTATGGGTCATCTTCATCGTGACGAGTTACGTTTTGTGGTGGAATCACCTCGCCTTCAATGATGTTGTCAGAAACATCAAGCAACGCGCGAATGAACTGTTTATAGCAGCGTTGACCTTCTGCAAAGATTTCATCACGAGTGGTCAGAGACGGCTGACGCTTACAAACGAAACCACCTTTCGCCCCAACTGGAACAATAACGGTGTTCTTAACTTGCTGAGCTTTTACAAGACCAAGAATTTCTGTACGGAAATCTTCTTGACGATCTGACCAACGTAAGCCACCACGTGCAACTTTACCGCCACGAAGGTGAACACCCTCAATGTCTGGCGCGTAGACGAAAATCTCAAAAGCAG
>NZ_JAWOVT010000561.1:0-563 GCF_033340055.1 Vibrio sp. 1580 | reverse complement strand
GACAATGTTGTGCTGGTGGCGAACGACATTCCTGTGGCAAGTTCACTAGCGGGGGATGAGTCATACAAAATCTTCGATGTGTTGAAACGCAAAGAGACCCAGAAGAAGTTAGATCAGTTATTGATCATCCAAACGCCGATTGAAGTGAACGCGGCCATCACCAACTTGAAGTTACTTACCGTGCAAGACAACCAGAGTGTTGTTACGCTGCAAATTCAACACTTTTTGGCGATGTTAGCGTCTGTTATTGGCATGATCATGATTGCGCTGATGACCAAAGAGTGGATTGAAAACCGAGTTGTGGAAGAGCTGGGGTCGCTCATGTCTTACACGCGTTCTGCTCGGGAAGAAAAAGGCTTTGAGCGTTTTGGTGGCTCGGATATTGAAGAGTTTGACCACATTGGTTCGACGCTGGAAAGCACGTTTGAAGAATTAGAAGCTCAGAAGCGATCGTTTCGAGATCTGTTTAACTTCGCGTTATCGCCAATCATGGTGTGGTCAGAAGCGGGCGTGCTGATCCAAATCAACCCCGCAGCTCGCAAAGAACTGGTGATCGAAAATGA
>NZ_JAWOVT010000560.1:0-563 GCF_033340055.1 Vibrio sp. 1580 | reverse complement strand
AATAGTCGTCCAAACTCATCTCTTGATTCGCCAAAGGATGCTGTTTGGACAGTAAACACAACACGCCAACGCGACCAAGAATCTCGCTACGCAGCGGCTCTACGGGGCCAGTTGGGCGACAAATGGCGAGATCGGCCCCTTCATAAGTCAACTGATCGGATAAACGGTCATGCTGCAAAGGCAAAAAGTTAAACGACACATTCGGCGCTTCTTGATAAATGCGCGGTAAAGCAAACGGCAGGATAGTTTGCATAGCGTAGTCCGTGGTCGCGATGGTGAACGTCTGATCGCACTGCTGAGGATCGAACTCGACGGGCGACAACAATTGGCGCAGCGATTCCAACGGTTCACCTAAAGAGCGATCAATTTCTAGCGCTTTTTGGGTTGGGATCAAGTGCTGACCTTGGCGCGTAAACAGCGGATCGCCAAGCAGATCGCGTAATCGCCCTAACACACGACTCATCGCCGATTGGCTTAAATTAAGGCGAGTTGCCGCCTTACTGACGCTGCTTTCTTCAATCAGTACACGCAACGCGACTAGTAAATTCCGATCCCGGCGATAG
>NZ_JAWOVT010000559.1:0-564 GCF_033340055.1 Vibrio sp. 1580 | reverse complement strand
TTCGTGCGCTTTGCGCACGGAGATGTCCTCAAACACACAGATGTAGTTAATTAGGTGGTTTTTGTCATCCATTACCGCGCTAATAGTGGCTAATTGCGGGGAAATGCTGCCATCCCGTTTGCGGTTGATAAACTCGCCTTTCCATTGACCTTTGGTTTCAAGTTGCTGCCAAAGTTGTTGGTAAAAAGCATCATCATGGTGCCCAGAGCGGAGAATGTTGGGGTTCCTCCCAATCACTTCTTCGGCGCTGAATCCGGTGATCTGCGAGAACGCGTTGTTGACATCAATGATATTGGCATTGCTGTCGGTAATGACCATACCTTCTTGCGAGTTGTTGAAGATTTTCGACGCTAACGACAATTGCGTTTCCACCATCTTGCGACGGGTGATGTCGCCCGTCATGCCCAAAACGCCGATCAGGTCGCCGGCCTGATTTCGTACCGGTGATTTGATGGTTTCCAGCCAAGTTGGGTTGTTGTTTTCATCAATTTGGCGACACTCTTCAACGATGTTCTGTGTGCCAGTGGCGACCACTAATCGGTCGGCATCAATGAATTTTTCCGC
>NZ_JAWOVT010000558.1:0-564 GCF_033340055.1 Vibrio sp. 1580 | reverse complement strand
ATGTACCTGAAGGCACTGAACTTGGCGATCACATCGAAGTATTTTTGTACTTTGACTCAGAAAGCCAACTTGCTGCGACCATTGACAAGCCAATCGCTCAAGTAGGCGAGTGGGGCTTGATGAAAATCGAAGGCATCAATCAAACGGGTGCATTCGTAAACTGGGGCATTAAAGAGAAAGACCTTCTTATCCCATTTAGTGAGCAACGAGCTCGCTTTACTGCGGGTCAAAACATTCTGGTTTATGTTTACACCGATAAAGCGTCGGGACGTATTGTTGGTACGACGAAGTTCAACAAGTGGCTTGATAAAACGCCAGCAAACTACGAAGTAAACGAAGAAGTTGATCTGATTATCGCGGAACGCAGTCAACTTGGTTACAAAGCGATTGTAAACGGCAAACACTGGGGCATGATTTTCCCTTCTGATGTATTTGGTAAGCTGTTTATCGGTAAAAAACTAAAAGGTTACATCAAGCAAGTCCGTGAAGATGGCAAAATTGACTTATCTCTACAAAAAGTCGGCGTGGCGAAGATGGATGATCTTTCAAGCAAGATTATTGATC
>NZ_JAWOVT010000557.1:0-564 GCF_033340055.1 Vibrio sp. 1580 | reverse complement strand
AGCATCATTACGACTGCAATCACTAACTGCGATGGTTGAGAGGTAATATGTTCGAATTCAAATGGAGACAAGTTGTGTTGTAGTAACGGTACTTGTTCGCCTTTCGAGTTCGTACGCCATGTTAGGGTTTCTTTCCAAGGCCAGATTTTAGGTAGTGTACCGATCATCAAACCAGTTAAGAACATCAGCGTGAAGTCGCGGAACTTGCGCAGTAACCACGAGAGCAGATGAGAGAAAGAAAGTAGGCCAATCACGCAGCCCGATAAAAATAGCGCCAACGTATCCACTTGGAAGCCTTTTACGGCCGCAAGTACCGGAGTATACATACCGATCAGTAGCAGGATGAAGCTGCCTGAGATACCAGGGAGGATCATCGCACAAATTGCTATCGCACCTGCAATCAGCGTATTAATAGCGGTAGGTTCAAGATGCAGTGGTTTCAGCACCGTAATGCTATACGCAAAGCCGACGCCCAGTAGAAGAGTCACGAAACGAATCGCATCGCGTTTTTCTACCTGACGGAGGATGTGATAAACAGAGACCAAAATGAGGCCGAAGAAGAAC
>NZ_JAWOVT010000556.1:0-565 GCF_033340055.1 Vibrio sp. 1580 | reverse complement strand
ACCATCCACCATTGCGGAAATAGCGTCTGCACCAGTTGCCGACCCGCTGCGTGGAGAAGTTTGCGCATCAATAATCTTTGCAGGCGCTTGGTCATACAACGTCCAACGAATCTGCTCGCCTTGCGCACGAATAATTAATACCGCGTCCGCTGGGTAACGCTGGCTGGCTTGGCTGATCGGTTCAATGAAACCGCCCCAAAGATCAGACGTGTTTACGCCCGTGACATCGTCAAAATCCCCAACAGGAATCGTAATTGGAAGGCCACGAGCTTCCGTTGCTTTTTTCAACGCAGCAACGTTGGCAGAATCAGAATGTTCCCATGCAATTGCGCGGTCGTAATCTTGCTCTTCCACCAGCCAAACCAAAATGTTGGCACGATTCGGTGACCATGAAGGCAACTGAGCTTGAGTCAAAAGCGATTGAATTTGCCCACTGTTAAACAACACTTTAAGCCTTGCTTTACCATCTACTTTGCTTTTCCCAAGCTGAGAAATATAGCGATAGCTAGAACTCAGCGCCTTTTGGATAACAGGGTTGCTTAGAGCAGATTGAGAACCAGTCGCT
>NZ_JAWOVT010000555.1:0-565 GCF_033340055.1 Vibrio sp. 1580 | reverse complement strand
GTCATAATATCGATGCTCCGGTTAGTAGGAGATCAGGATGCAAAACCTCCCACCACTTAATGCCCTGAAAGCCTTTGAAGCAACAGCCCGTTTGCGAAGCTTTACAAAAGCTGCAAAAGAGCTAAATGTCACTCGCGCGGCGGTCAGTCAGCAAGTTAAATCGTTGGAACTTCAGTTAAACGCGATACTTTTTGAGCGCAATGGTGCGCAGCTTTTATTAACGCAAGCTACCCAAGCCTACTTACCTGTGGTTAGCCAGACTTTGCAGATGCTATCTGTAGCAACTCAACACCTTTTTGCTCGCCAGAAAAATACTCAACTGACGCTTCATGTCGCTCACAGCTTTTGTTCTCAATGGTTAATGCCGCGCTTGGCCGATTTTCATCGTCAGCACCCTGATGTCGTGATAAAAATTTCAACGACCGCCAACACGGTACCGAATGCTAGCGCCATTGCGGATGTGGAGATCATCAACGGTTATGGAGATTGGCAATCAGAGCAGGCTGTTCAACTTACCCAAGAAAACTGGATAGTAGTGGCGAGCCCTGGTTTTTTAAATCTTAAT
>NZ_JAWOVT010000554.1:0-565 GCF_033340055.1 Vibrio sp. 1580 | reverse complement strand
CCCGCTTCGGTTGGAATTTTCCAACTGTCTAAGCCGACAAAACCATCATTGGTTGGCAATAGCATCGCGCTAAGTGAGAGGTAACCGTGATCGCCACTATCCAAAGTAAACGTGGTCGCAGCGCCCGGATTGAGAATACCGCCCGCAGGGTTTTCTACAACTGCACCGCCTGCGTTGCCAATCACGGTCGATAATCCAGAAATATCCCCCCCTTCAGCCATCGCTTCAAGCTCTGTTGTGGCTAATTCTCCGACCTTAAACAAATGTAGATCTGAGCCATGCGCCGCGCCGATACGCGGTGTAAAGTAAATGCCTTTGGTTGCGTTGGTAACCGTAATTTCTAGTTCCGCCGCTTGAGCTGATGCCGCGCCAACCGCCAGAGCAACAGACGTCATGACAAGACTAAGTTGGGTACGTTTTTTCATTGTGAATCCATCCTTTTATGAGAGTGAAACCCAAGCCCTTGAACATCGTCTTTTGTTGGCTTGAGCAGCATTGCTTTCGAACGGTTGTCATTCTTGTCTTTAAGCATGAAGAGCAAACATCTCGGTAACTTCATCGAATT
>NZ_JAWOVT010000553.1:0-565 GCF_033340055.1 Vibrio sp. 1580 | reverse complement strand
CTGAGTGATTTCATCATCGCTCAAATCAGGGGCAATCTTAAGTGCTAGTGGAACGTACTTGCCGTGTTTTTCTGCAAGCTCTGATTGTTTCGCTTTAAGCTCTGATAGTAACTCGTCGAGTGCTTCACCGTATTGTAGAGAGCGAAGTCCCGGAGTGTTTGGAGAAGAAATGTTTACAGCGATGTAACCAGCGTATTCGTACACTTTCTCCATACAAATCAAGTAGTCCTCTGCCCCGTTCTCGATTGGTGTATCTTTGTTTTTACCAATGTTGATACCAAGAACACAGTTGAACTTTGCTTTTTTCACATTCTCAACCAGATGATCCACACCTAAGTTGTTAAAGCCCATTCGGTTGATGATGCCTTCGGCTTCAACCAAGCGGAACAAACGCGGTTTGTCATTACCTGGCTGAGGACGAGGAGTCACTGTGCCAACTTCAACAAAGCCAAACCCCATCGCATCGAATGCTTCAATACATTCCCCGTTTTTATCCAAACCAGCAGCAAGACCCACTGGGTTACGGAATGTTAACCCCATGCATTCTAATGGACGGTTAGGTAAT
>NZ_JAWOVT010000552.1:0-566 GCF_033340055.1 Vibrio sp. 1580 | reverse complement strand
CAGCCGCCGCTAAAAAGTAAGAGGCCGACGAAGCATCCCCTTCCACAAGAAAATCACCAGGCGCAACATAGTGCTGACCCGCTGGAATCACAAACTCTTGATAGTCGTTGTTGATCACTTCGACACCGAACTGCTTCATGATATGCAGCGTAATATCAATGTAAGGCTTTGATACCAAATCACCTTCAATCTTAATACGCACTTCGCCTTCGGCAAGTGGTGCAGACATCAAAAAAGCCGTGAGAAACTGACTAGAAATAGAACCATCAATCGACACTGTGCCTGCTTTCAGACCAGTACCGACAATCTTTAGTGGTGGGTAGTTTGTTTTTTCCAGATATTCAATATCTGCTCCCGCCTCTTGCAATGCAGTCACAAGATGACCAATTGGTCGTTCTTTCATACGAGGCTCGCCAGTAAGCACATATTCACCTTGGCTAACACAAAGTGCGGCTGCTAAAGGTCGCATGGCTGTGCCCGCATTACCCAGAAAGAGCTCAACAGGTTCTGATACTGAGAACGGACGACCAAGGCCTTCAACTACACATTCTGTTTTATCTGCAGAT
>NZ_JAWOVT010000551.1:0-566 GCF_033340055.1 Vibrio sp. 1580 | reverse complement strand
TATGTGGTTGAGTAAATTGAATGCCAATATGCCGAGTCAAACTCAATTGCGCTTGATTTGGCAAGAAGTGGCATTGGCGCAACAAGATGCCAATCCAAAGCTTAAACTCAAACAAGGAGAGATCCGACGCTTCCAAAACAAATTGTACTGGGTTACGCCTCATGCCGATGTGACGAGTTGGCAAGGCCATATCCAAATCGATGAGCCACTGGTTTTACCTGAGAGTTTGGGGACGTTAACGCTTAGTTCGGGTTCTCATCAGCCAAGTATTTCGCTGCCATCGCACCCTGAGTTATTGAGGGTTACTTTCAATCCCGAAGGTTTGTCGGCACACCCCACAACACGTAGTCGCAGTCGTAAACTGAAAAAGTTATTCCAAGAATACAATGTGCCAAGCTGGTTACGTCGTCAGATCCCGATTTTGATGTACAAAGACCAAGTTGTTGCAGTCGCAGACTTGTTTGTGGATCAAACATTTAGTGGCCAAGACTGTGAACTCATTTGGCGCAAGCCTTTGTAATTCATGTCACAATATCGACCATAACTATCTCAAATAAAAAACGATT
>NZ_JAWOVT010000550.1:0-566 GCF_033340055.1 Vibrio sp. 1580 | reverse complement strand
CAAGGCTGACGGCTAAACTCGTATCTTAAAAGGAAGAAGCATGAAAATCGCTATTGTAGGCACTGGAATTTCTGGACTGACATGTGGGTACTATCTGCACCAACAACACGATATCACTTTGTTCGAAGCCAACGATTATATTGGTGGTCATACGGCGACGGTTGATGTACGTGTCGGGAATGAGGATTATGCGATTGATACAGGGTTCATTGTATACAACGACCGTACGTATCCAAACTTTATCAAAATGATGAACGAAATTGGCGTGGAAGGTATTCCGACACAAATGAGTTTCAGCGTGAGAAACGATGGCAACGGTTTGGAATATAATGGCCACACATTAACAACATTGTTCGCACAAAAGCGAAATTGGCTTAATCCAAAATTCTATCGCTTTATTCTTGAGATTTTACGCTTCAATAAACTAGCAAAAGCGTCTGCTACTGAGCAAATATCGAGTTCTCAAACGCTGGGTGCATTTTTGGATGAGCACCAGTTTAGTGATTTCTTTTCTGACAACTATATTCTGCCAATGGGCGCGGCGATTTGGTCATCTTCCCTCGCTG
>NZ_JAWOVT010000549.1:0-567 GCF_033340055.1 Vibrio sp. 1580 | reverse complement strand
CGTTCGCGACATTCGTTTTACTGGTAATAACTCAACGAAAGATGAAGTGTTGCGTCGTGAAATGCGCCAAATGGAAGGCAGCTGGCTAAACTCCAAGTCGATTGAAACTGGTAAGACACGTCTTAACCGTCTTGGCTATTTTGAAAACGTAGAAGTACAAACGGTTCGTGTACCAGGTAGTGATGATCAAGTTGATCTGGTTTACTCGGTTAAAGAAGCGAACTCAGGCAGTGTAAACTTTGGTGTTGGCTACGGTACCGAATCGGGCGTCAGCTTCCAAGTTGGTCTGCAACAAGACAACTTCTTAGGTAGCGGTAACCGCGTTGGTATCAACGCGATGATGAACGACTATCAAAAGAACGTGAGCTTAGACTACCGCGACCCATACTGGAACCTTGATGGTGTAAGCTTGGGCGGTAAGATTTTCTACGATGAATTTGAAGCATCGGAAGCGGGTATCGTTGACTATACCAACCAAAGTTATGGTGCAAGTTTGACATGGGGTTTCCCATTTGACGAACTGAACCGTTTTGAATTCGGCGTTGGTTATACCCACAACAAGATCGG
>NZ_JAWOVT010000548.1:0-567 GCF_033340055.1 Vibrio sp. 1580 | reverse complement strand
TTTCTTTCAATCTTATTGTTCCGCTCTGGAGTATTTTTCGTGCATCGCTATAAAGAAGAAGCAGCGAGTCTAATTAAATTGGCTACCCCTGTATTGATCGCGTCTGTCGCTCAAACGGGCATGGGTTTTGTCGATACCGTAATGGCAGGTGGCGTTAGCGCAACTGACATGGCTGCGGTATCTGTCGCTTCAAGCATTTGGCTGCCATCTATTTTGTTTGGTATTGGCCTGCTTATGGCTTTGGTTCCTGTTGTGGCGCAGCTTAACGGATCTGCGCGTCGCGAAAAGATCCCATTTGAAATTCAGCAAGGTGTTGTCCTTGCGTTGTTAATCAGTATCCCGATCATTGGTGTGTTGCTGCAAACACAGTTCATTCTACAATTGATGGACGTAGAAGCTGTGATGGCAGATAAAACCGTCGGCTACGTTCATGCTGTGATTTTCGCTGTGCCAGCTTTTCTTCTCTTCCAAACTCTGCGCAGCTTCACTGATGGTATGTCATTAACCAAGCCAGCGATGGTGATTGGATTTATTGGTTTACTACTGAACATCCCGCTTAACTGGATT
>NZ_JAWOVT010000547.1:0-567 GCF_033340055.1 Vibrio sp. 1580 | reverse complement strand
TAAATACAGTTGTACCTGTTTATTTATATCTATCAATACTGATTGAAATATAAATGGTATAGATTGGTTGGTTCTGTTAACTCCATATAAAACATGAAGATACTAAATTATTTATGTGACACTGAGCACATTATTAATAATTGCCAATCTTCACAAGTGCACTCGATAGGAAAGGTTCTTACTTTTTATAAAACCATTTTTTAGATATGGTTATTGCGTTTAAATACAAACGCTTAGATTCTCTTTTTTGAGATAATTCAATCAAATCAATGGTTTCATGCACAAGCGAAACGCTGCATTATTTTATTATTATTAATAAAACTACATTTTCTGTTCTTGATCTGTTCATAAACGAAAGTCTCCTATTAACTTTACTTGTTTAAAATCCATGATCCTTCCAATGCTTAATGCCAGATAAAAATCAATTTGTGAGGCTATCATGTTTAACAGTATACGCACTCGAATTGCTGTCAGTGCGGGTGGGGCAATGGCCTTCACTCTATTGATTGCAATGGGTATGACAACCAATGCGTTCACGCAAGTGAATGAACAAATCACTACAAAAGT
>NZ_JAWOVT010000546.1:0-568 GCF_033340055.1 Vibrio sp. 1580 | reverse complement strand
CTGTCTCTTTGTCGTAGAACAAACCTTGTGGATTGCGATGCCCGAAACTCCAGATTTCAGGCTTTGCCTTAGAGGAAGTAAAAGGGTTATCTGTTGGCACCGTGCCGTCTAGATTCAAGCGTAGTATTGAGCCTGCGTGTGTTTGAGTATTTTGCCCGTTGTCTCGTTCACCTCGATCGCCAATCGTGAAGTAGATCTTGCCATCAATAAACGCGATTCGACTGCCAAAATGTCGGCCAGTATCGGTGATGGCATCGGCGATGAAGAGATCTTTCCAGCCAGTTAGTTGCTCGCCACTTAGCGTTGCGGTGGCAAGTGCGACGGTGTTTCCTTTCTGGGTTCGTTTGCTGTAGGTGAAATACAGCTGTGGATTTTTCTTATCGGTATTTGGGGCGAGTGCGACATCCAGTAAACCGGCTTGTCCACTGGTGTTAACGTTCTGAGCACTATGAATTTTATGGCGTTGACCTGTCATCACATTGAGCAATGAAATGGTGCCATTTTTCTCGTTCACTACTACGCGTTGCGAATCGATAAATTCAATGCCCCAAGGGACTTGAAACCCATT
>NZ_JAWOVT010000545.1:0-568 GCF_033340055.1 Vibrio sp. 1580 | reverse complement strand
TTGGTAAAGTTTTCCACCCGTAATTCGCACCGGACGTAAAACCATACTTTAGTCACAAAAATGAAGACGCGGTAGTGTCGCTTGTAATCGCCTCTAACTAATAATAGTCCTTAGTCTAATTGAGAATCCAGTCACACTATTTTCACAACCTTATGTAAATCCTTCCTTAGCCCCACGAGATAACTAACTAACAGTAAGCATTTCTTTATGAGAATGGTAGGATAAAGCCAAATCCAAACAGCATTGAGAAGATCATGACCCAATCCACACCAATTCGCATTGCAACTCGAAAAAGCCCACTTGCACTATGGCAAGCTCATTTTGTTAAAGACGCTCTTCAAGCCGCTCATCCTGGCTTGGAAGTCGAGTTAGTAACCATGGTGACCAAAGGTGACGTGATTTTGGATACACCGCTGGCTAAAGTTGGTGGCAAAGGCTTGTTCGTTAAAGAACTTGAAGTTGCCATGCTTGAAGGCCGTGCAGATCTAGCCGTGCACTCAATGAAAGACGTACCTGTCGACTTCCCAGAAGGCCTTGGCCTCGTGACCATTTGCGAGCGCGAAGACCC
>NZ_JAWOVT010000544.1:0-569 GCF_033340055.1 Vibrio sp. 1580 | reverse complement strand
AAGTTGCCGCTAGCTCGGCAAGTACAGCTTCATTGCGTCCACATGCGATGACACGCCAACCAGACTCAGCAAAATCGACAGCCAGCTGTTTACCTATCCCGGAGGTCGCCCCCGTAATTAAAACGACACTATTCATCGCCCCAACCTTTGCTTAATGGTTTTGATGACAGAGCCAAGCAAAGGCAAATGCTCATAAAGCATTTCACCCAAATCAAAGTAATCTCGGTGATAAATGACTTGGCCATCGGAGAACTTCATGTGGGAAACACCGCTCACAGCGATTGGAGCCCCTTTGTGTAATTTCGGATGTTGAAGATCCATAGTCCAAGTCAGGAAACCCGTGTCCCCAACCTGCTGATGATCATGGATGATGAAATCACAGCGAATCACATTCTCGTACAATGACTGGAAATAATCAGAAAGAGCAGGCAGTCCTTCTAAGCGATGAGCCGAATCTTCAAACACCACATCTTGGTGATAAACGTCTTTCAGAAGATGCAGGTTCGCTTTGTTAAGCTTCTGGTAAATGTCTCCAACCGACTGTATGTCCATTCTTTCGCTCCCAAACG
>NZ_JAWOVT010000543.1:0-569 GCF_033340055.1 Vibrio sp. 1580 | reverse complement strand
ATCCAATACGATCTTCATGTTTTTGCTGCGGATTTTTTCGCACAATGACGCAAAATGCTCATTAGTGCCGAGCATAGGATCAATCGTGAAATAATCCGTGGTGTCGTACTTATGGTTACTTGGCGAGGAAAAAATCGGATTGAAGTACAATGCAGTTACACCCAATTGTTCAAGGTACTCAAGCTTTTGCTCAACGCCTTTTAGATCACCACCGAAGAACTCACGTGCCCCAGAGTTTTGGTGATTCCCTACTGGTTCTCCCCACGTTTTAATCACAGCATCAGGATCGTACTCGCAGTACGCTTCACGAATCGCAGACTCACTTTGACTCGCGGCAAAACGATCAGGAAAAATCTGATAGAAAACTTGTTCTTGAACCCACTTTGGCGGTTGATGGTTTACATTCAATTTGAAATGAAATTCTTTGGGCGGAATACGTTTTTGCACTCCACGTGCGTCTAGCCAATATTGCTGACCATTTCTAACGACTTTAAATACATAGTGGGTGATGTCTCGATCTCTATTCGGCTCGAACGATACTTCCCACAGCAGTAACTCTCCAACTCTGC
>NZ_JAWOVT010000542.1:0-570 GCF_033340055.1 Vibrio sp. 1580 | reverse complement strand
AGTGAATTCAACGTATCAGAAGTTGCTGAAACGGGCACCACGTTCATTGAGAACGCAATCATTAAAGCTCGCCATGCCGCGCAAGAAACTGGCTTACCAGCGATTGCAGATGATTCTGGTCTGGAAGTCGATTTCCTAAAAGGTGCACCAGGCATCTACTCAGCTCGTTACGCCGGCGAAAAAGCCTCTGACCAAGAGAACCTAGAGAAGCTACTTAAAGCAATGGAAGGCGTGCCAGAAGCAGAACGTACTGCGCGTTTCCACTGTGTATTGGTATTGATGCGTCACGAAAACGATCCAACGCCTATCGTTTGTCATGGCAAATGGGAAGGTCGCATTCTGACTGAAGCACATGGCGAAAATGGCTTTGGTTACGACCCTATCTTCTTCGTACCAGAAGATAACTGTGCGTCAGCAGAGCTAGAGCCGGCACGTAAAAAGCAGTTGTCTCACCGCGGTAAAGCACTGAAATCACTGTTTGCTCAGTTATCAGCGCAAACCGCACAGTAAGATCGAGTGAACTTGTCCATGTTAACGCCCCCAGCACTCAGCTTGTATGTACACATCCCA
>NZ_JAWOVT010000541.1:0-570 GCF_033340055.1 Vibrio sp. 1580 | reverse complement strand
TAGGTTTAGGTTCTGTACTGGGCTACCTAATTGCCGGCGTGGTGATTGGCCCAATTATCGGCCTCGTAGGTGAAGAGACCACAACCATCCAACATTTTGCGGAATTTGGCGTTGTAATGATGCTGTTCCTTGTTGGTTTAGAACTCGAACCTAAAATGCTGTGGGCGATGCGTAATCGCTTGATGGGGTTAGGTGGCTTGCAAGTTGGCGGCACTGTCGCCGCGATTATGGGTATCGCCTTGTACTTTGAGCAGCCTTGGACGATTGCTCTGGCGATTGGCCTAATTTTCGCGCTGTCATCAACCGCCATTGTGCTGCAAACCTTTAGCGAAAAAGGGCTAACCAAAACAGAAGGTGGTAAAAACGCGTTTTCTGTTCTGCTCTTTCAAGATATCGCTGTTATCCCGATGTTGGCCTTTATTCCATTGTTGGCCCTGCCGGAGTTAGTCGAACAAGCACAAAATGCCGTTCAAACTGCTGCGCAGCATCACGACGATTTAAACCTCGTGGCCGATTTGCCGGGCTGGGCATACGGAATTGTCATCACTGCCTCGATTGCAATTGTTGTGG
>NZ_JAWOVT010000540.1:0-570 GCF_033340055.1 Vibrio sp. 1580 | reverse complement strand
AGCAATGGAACTTGAGCGTATCGCTCTTTCTGACGAATACTTTGTTTCTAAGAAACTGTACCCGAACGTAGATTTCTATTCAGGTATCATTCTGAAAGCGATCGGTATTCCTGTATCAATGTTTACGGTTATCTTCGCGATTTCTCGTACTATTGGTTGGATTGCCCACTGGAACGAGATGCACAGCGACCCACTAAACCGTATCGGTCGTCCACGTCAGCTTTACAAAGGCGAAACGCAACGTGAATTTTCGCCGCTTCATGAGCGCGAATAATCGTTACTAGAGTTATCAGATAAACAAAAGGGTTGAGATGTAAGTCTCAACCCTTTTTAGTTTTAACGATAAAAATACACGCTACACTGGATTATCAATATCCACAAACTCGACATCTAAACCGTATTCATCGGCTAACCACTTACCAAGTGCTTTGATGCCATAACGCTCTGTTGCATGGTGACCCGCAGCAAAATAGTGGATGTCCATCTCACGAGCGGTGTAAGTTGTTCGCTCCGAAATTTCGCCAGAAATGAATGCATCTAATCCATGCTGAACCGCAAGTTCAATGAAAT
>NZ_JAWOVT010000539.1:0-571 GCF_033340055.1 Vibrio sp. 1580 | reverse complement strand
CGCAGTATCTTCAGCCTACCGCTGCTCTGATGTTCTGCTTGTTTGGTGGTTGGGTGTGGAGTCGTCACAGCAAAATCAAAGAGCTTGAGCAGGGCAACCCTGAGTTCACCTTGGGGTGGTTTGGTAAAGTTTGGCCTTCGTATGTGAAGTTCGTTTGTCCGGTGCTGGTGGCAACGGTGATTTGGGCTTCTTTTGGTTAACGCCAGAGAGCAGTAGATAAAAAAGCTTGATGCGGTGGCATCAAGCTTTTTACGTTAATAGGTTCTAGGTTCTAGGTTCTAAAAGTTGAGGAAGTTGGCGTGAAAGCGTCAACTTTTTTATTGCCTGTCGGAAAACTTTCCCTGAAGGCTTCTCCACTACTATCGGGGTTGTAACCTTTCAAGTTACAGTTCCACTCTATATCAGCGGGTTAAGTAATTTATTTAAACACAAGCAATTTGTTTAGCTCAGAACGCAGATATTTTTCTTGCTACCTGGGAAGAGGCGCGGAGTGTACGTCAGTACATAAGCACCGATGACAACGGTAGAAAGAGAAATAGCCAGTTATGAGGCAAACATAAAAAAACGGAGC
>NZ_JAWOVT010000538.1:0-571 GCF_033340055.1 Vibrio sp. 1580 | reverse complement strand
CTTACAACATTCCTGACGAACAAATCATCGGCAGCGCGTTGAAATACGAATACAGCTTTAATGATGGTCAGCCTAAAGTGATGAAGTTGGGCGAACTGTTAACGCTCGATGATAAAGAAGTGAAAGTCGAAAACATCCAGTACATTATTGGTAAGAAACCAGTGCTCGCCGTTGGTAACTCGGACGGAGACCAAGCGATGATGCAGTGGGCGACAAGCCAACCAAACTCTATGGCGATGATTGTGCATCACACTGACGAAGCGCGCGAGTGGAAATACGACCGTCAATCGGACGTTGGCCGCTAAGATAAACCGTTAGACGAAGCCACTGCGCATGACAACTGGCAGCTTATCGACATGAAAAACGATTGGTGCGCTGTTTATTAAACAGGAGTGCTGTTCGAAGCCCAATCAATTTACGAACCAAGACCGAAAAATTCCCCACGCTTTGGGGAATTTTTCTATTTGCATGCCAAATTCTTGTATTTCTTCACGATCACTTCACGCTTCATCACACAAAATGCGCTTCTACTCACTAAGTTGATTTGAAGAGGCAAAATTAGAATGAACAA
>NZ_JAWOVT010000537.1:0-571 GCF_033340055.1 Vibrio sp. 1580 | reverse complement strand
TGCGGTTCGTTACTACAAAGAAATGGGAATCGAAATCCCATCTGAACTGATGGCGCAATAACGCCAACTTCGCCCCGAGAGCATCTCGGGGTCTTTATTTTGTTTTGAACATTGAAAAAGCCGTTAGAGCTTGGAGTAGGATATGAGCGACTCTATGGAAAAGGAATTGCAGAAATTTGAGCTGCCCACGCGCACCGATTTCCCGTGGGTAACCACCACCATCACGGTGTTCGGCGTGGTACTTTCTGCATTGCATATTTGGTTTAACACCTTATCGACGTTACCGGAACTCTGGATATCCGCGACGCACTTTGCTGGCTTTGCGGTAATTTGTGCACTTTGGTATCCGGCTCATATCTCTTTGAAGCAGAGCAAAATGGCTCTAGCGGTCGATGTGCTCATCGCAGCAGGGGCTATCGCCTGTTTGCTTTACATTCCATATGCCGAAGATGCGTTGTATGAACGTGGTGTTAAGTTTGTCACTAGCGACTGGGTCTTTGCCATTATGGCGATATTGATCGTCATCGAACTGATTCGCCGCACCATGGGGTGGTTTATTCCTGTGTTGATT
>NZ_JAWOVT010000536.1:0-572 GCF_033340055.1 Vibrio sp. 1580 | reverse complement strand
GAATCGATGAATTCTTTTTGTTGATCTGATGGGTCTACAAAGATTGTCTGCGGCTTTCCTCCGACTACTGGCGGTATCATGTTATAGCCACCAGCTAATTTAGGTAGGTAGTCGTTAAGCTGTTTCTTAGTAACGGTTTCCGCAATACAGCCATAAATAGCCTGCAGCTCTGGCAAGTTATTGAATGAGCGTAGGCGTGACACTGGTTTGAAGTTGATACCTGTCGCGTCGATCTCAAATTCGCTGCTGGTGGTTGTGTACAAGTCAGCCCATGAATCCAACCAGTGCAAATTAGCTTGTTTCAGCTCGTCGTAGGCTAGGTATTTCTGAATGCTCCAAAGCTCGATAATGCTATTTGAGATCGGTGTACCAGTACTAAATACAACGCCTGCATGGTCGTTATTTTCGTTTAAGTGACGGATTTTACAAAACATATCCCAAGCGCGCTGGCTACCGTCAGGGTTACCAATGCCGCGAACATTTGACAGTGCAACCGTCGAGAACGATAAATTTTTATAGCTGTGCGCTTCA
This sequence comes from Vibrio sp. 1580, assembly GCF_033340055.1. Taxonomy (NCBI): domain Bacteria; kingdom Pseudomonadati; phylum Pseudomonadota; class Gammaproteobacteria; order Vibrionales; family Vibrionaceae; genus Vibrio; species Vibrio sp. 1580. Next base: position 41 of record NZ_JAWOVT010000536.1, on the reverse strand, counting down.
TCCGCAAGAATTGAATCAAAACCCAGTTCAGCGAAGTCTAA
>NZ_JAWOVT010000535.1:0-572 GCF_033340055.1 Vibrio sp. 1580 | reverse complement strand
AGTGACGGAGTGAAAGCGTTGATTGAGCAAGCTTTAATCGACAAGCCGCAACGCAAAATGGTGCTGCGTGCGTACCATTTAGAAGCTGCGCTGGCGATTGTGGATACTCTGCCTATCATCATTACCGTTCCGGCAGATTTGGCGTATCTGGTTGCTGAGCGCTATGACCTAGTCGTAAAACCGTTGCCATTCCAATTTACGCCTTTTGATTACTCGATGATTTGGCATGCGCGCTGTGAGCATTCTCCTGCTCAAGAATGGCTGCGCTCCGTTGTGCGTGAAGAGTGCAGCAGGCTGATTGCAAAGCGAATCGAAGACATGGGATTGAACTGACAATAAAAGAGCCAGCAACGCTGGCTCTATTTACGTGAAGTGCTGACTTGTAGCTTGATAACGATAGCTTTATAGCTACAGCTTGATGACTACGCGACCCGTTACTTGGCCGTTGGTAATATCTTCGGCGTATTTTGGCGCTTCAGCGAGCTCTACTTCAGTACACGCTTGCTCGAAGTAGCTGTCTGGTAGTAGCTCAACCAGTTTTTCCCACGCTGCGATACGTTTTTCGGTTGGAC
>NZ_JAWOVT010000534.1:0-572 GCF_033340055.1 Vibrio sp. 1580 | reverse complement strand
GCTAAGCTCGCCGAAGGCCAAAAGCCTGATTTTCTTTGGATTGGCTGCTCCGATAGTCGAGTACCCGCAGAACGATTAACCGGCCTTTACTCCGGTGAATTATTTGTTCACCGCAATGTTGCAAACCAAGTCATTCACACAGACCTCAATTGCCTTTCCGTTGTTCAATACGCCGTTGATGTACTCAAGGTGAAGCACATTATTGTGTGTGGTCACTACGGTTGCGGCGGTGTTAACGCGGCGATAGATAACCCTCAACTCGGGCTTATCAATAACTGGCTACTGCACATCAGAGATCTTTACTTCAAGCATCGTTCTTACTTAGATCAAATGCCTGTTGAAGATCGTGCCGATAAGCTTGGTGAAATTAACGTTGCAGAACAAGTTTATAACCTAGGCAATTCAACCATCATGCAAAACGCATGGGAGCGCGGGCAAGATGTCGAAATTCATGGTGTCGTATACGGAATTGAAGATGGTCGCCTTGAATATTTAGGTATTCGCTCTAATTCTAAAGAGACCGTTGAAGCATCGTACCAGAAAGCACTGTCGACGATTTTAAACCCTGACAA
>NZ_JAWOVT010000533.1:0-572 GCF_033340055.1 Vibrio sp. 1580 | reverse complement strand
GCTAAAAAATGTGGCGATTTCTTGGGGCGCGGCTGCTGCAGTGATTCTGTTGTCTTACGGCTACGTGTCTTGGCAAAGTGAAGGTTTGGAAGATGAAATTGCGATTGTGAAAGGCAAGGGCGATATTCTTAAATCTGACTTAGATTACTACCAAGTGAAGCTGCGTAAGCACCAGCCTGATCCCAATAAGTTAGCGGCCAAAGCGCGTCTAGAGCGTGAAGTCAAAGCTAAGCGAGATTCCTTGAAAGCGGTGGGCAAGTACGATGATTCGCAACGCACGGGTTACTCAGGTGTGATGCAGTCATTAGCAAAATTGGGCAACCAAGAAATCTCTTTATCCGAAATTCGCATCAACAACAACACCTTGGATTTGAAAGGCTTAGCGAAAGCTCCGAGTTCAGTGCCGAGTTGGGTAAGCCAGTTCAAGAATGAGATCAGTCTTGTTGGGCGAACATTTGACGACGTGAAAATCGGTCGCAATGAGAAAGACATAGTGACGTTTGAGTTGAAAACGCGCGAGGATAAAGAGAAATGAACGAATTCTGGAGCTCATTAGAAGAGCGCTTTGGAGA
>NZ_JAWOVT010000532.1:0-572 GCF_033340055.1 Vibrio sp. 1580 | reverse complement strand
CAGGCGATGAGCTTGAACGATTTAGTGGCATTTTGTCAGGTTCACTGTCTTATATCTTCGGTAAACTTGACGAGGGTATGAGCCTGAGCGAAGCGACGAATATTGCGAAAGAAAATGGCTTCACTGAGCCAGATCCTCGTGATGACCTTTCTGGTATGGATGTTGCGCGTAAGCTGCTCATCCTAGCTCGCGAAGCAGGTATGTCATTAGAGCTTGAAGATGTGGTCGTTGACCAAGCGCTACCACCAGGCTTTGATGATTCAGGCAGTGTTGATGAATTTATGGCTCGTTTGCCAGAAGCGGACGCGTACTTCAAAGAGTTATCTGCGAAAGCGGCAGAAGAAGGCAAAGTGCTACGTTATGTTGGTGAAATTAATGATGGCAAGTGCACAGTGAGCATGGCCGCTGTCGATGAAAATGATCCAATGTTCAAAATTAAAGACGGTGAAAACGCGTTGGCGTTTTATAGTCGCTACTACCAGCCAATTCCTTTAGTGCTGCGTGGTTACGGTGCCGGTACAGAAGTGACGGCAGCAGGCGTATTCTCGGATGTAATGCGTACTTTAGGTTGG
>NZ_JAWOVT010000531.1:0-573 GCF_033340055.1 Vibrio sp. 1580 | reverse complement strand
TTTTTTGCTTTCAGCCCAATGGATTTTAGGCCCTGTTGGTTATGAGTAATAGAGTTCCAAGCTCTTGAGACGCTCTAATGCGCAACTCTTACTCAGTTAAAGACTCTTCCAGAGCCTTCAAGCACAGCGCGACATTTTCCGCGCGAGCACCGTATCCCATCAATCCAATACGCCATGCTTTGCCAGCTAACGCACCTAGCCCTGCACCAATTTCAAGGTTGTAAGTTTCAAGTAGATGCGCGCGAACTTTCGCTTCATCGATCCCTTCCGGCACATAAATCGCGTTCAATTGAGGTAAACGGTAAGATTCTTCCACTACAAATTCAAAACCCAGTTTCTGAAGACCATCTTTCAACTTCTCATGCATCAATTGATGGCGAGCCCACGCGTTCTCAAGCCCCTCGTTCTGCAACACAAGCAGCGCTTCATGCAATGCATATAGGCTATTCACTGGAGCTGTGTGATGGTAGCTACGCTTACCTTCCCCACTCCAGTACCCCAACACTAAGCTTTGAGCGAGGAACCAACTTTGAACTGGCGTAGTGCGCGATTGAATTTTTTCGATAGCAGCCG
>NZ_JAWOVT010000530.1:0-573 GCF_033340055.1 Vibrio sp. 1580 | reverse complement strand
CGATACTCAACTCAAATTACACTCAAAACAAACAAGCCGCACATCAATGTGCGGCTTGTTCATTCAACAATGATGATTTCAATCAGCTTTTATAGCGTGGTGATCACATCATCCAATGCCATACGCGCTTTAGGTAGACCGTGATTGTAGTCTTCACCATCTTTGTGGTAACCGATCGCGAGCGCAACTTCACAAACGTGGCCTTCCAACTCGTCTTTAAATTCTTCGCCAATCAGCTCAGGATCAACGCCTTCCATTGGAGTGGAGTCAATACCAAGGCGCGCTAATGTGTGCAGTAGGTTACCCAGTGCGATGTAAACTTGCGCCTTAGTCCAATGACCGTTGAAGCCATTTTCATCGGTGTTCGCTTCGGCAAATGCGTATGCGCCCATAAAGGTGTTGTACATATCTGCTGGTAGGTGACCTGAAGTGACTTCGGCATCCACGCGTTTTGCAAACTTCTCTTTTGTGAACTTAGGATCGTAAGCAAGAAGGATCGTGTGCGACGCCGTGGTTGCGTGGGGTTGGTTAAATTGGTGTTTGTTCGCGAACGTGCTGTGGAAGCGTTGTTTT
>NZ_JAWOVT010000529.1:0-573 GCF_033340055.1 Vibrio sp. 1580 | reverse complement strand
GCCATTTTGCGACAAAGTCGTGGGAATTTTCACAATGCAAGAAGAGCTGCAACTGGTGTGCGACTTTTGCCCTTTTTCCATCATGTGTTCTTTGTGGTGCGGCTCAACACAATCTGTATTTACGCCGAGTTTTTCTTGAAGTGCAGTTTGCTGCATGGGAAAGCTTTGTGCTTCTATTGATGCTGTCGATGCTTGAACGCTCGATGAAACACTGGTTAGCAGCATAGCCACCAAACAAACCAGAGTAGTCATCAATGTACGATTCAACTTCAACATATCAATTTCTTCACAACACACTGATTTTCATCATACAGAAAGATCATATTCATACAAGTTTGAAGCACGAAGAGTACACGGTTATTTCACTAGCTATACCAGCATGAATCCGATAACGCTTGAAATACTTATGAAACACGAGTAATAGTTAGAGCAGTTTTTGTACTAACAAGGAAAGATTCATGCTTAAAAAGAGATTTTTCAAAACTAAAGATGAAGTTGAAGTCACTTTTGAACTCGATAAAAACCAGTGGGAATCCATTAAAATCGCTGGAGATTTTAATGACTGGCAACCAG
>NZ_JAWOVT010000528.1:0-573 GCF_033340055.1 Vibrio sp. 1580 | reverse complement strand
ACGAACTTGGCACACACGTTCAAATATTGCATTTGGACTTAATTCGTTTTCAGGGATGTTTTGTAACGGCCCATATTGATTCTTCGGCGTCCATCGCTTCGGCAGCTTCAAGCCAATGGCTGTGACAAAGCATTTTTCATATAGATCATGTTTGAAAACTGAATCTCGGTACCCAAATTCGCAGTCTTCCGCACTCATCCGCCTCGTTTTTAAAGTCGTCAAATCCAATACATCGACGTAGCTACAAAGATCTTTTAGTTCAACCCCGTATGCGCCGATGTTTTGGATCGGAGCTGACCCAGCACAACCGGGAATCAAAGCTAAGTTTTCGATCCCGCCCATACCTTGGGCAACACACCAAGCCACCAAACTCGGCCAATCCTCCCCACCTTGAACATGCAGAAGATAATCTTCATGGGTTTCTGAAACCGATTTCCCCAAAAGGCGGTTAACAATGACGAGACCATCAAAATGTTCAGTAAATAGAACATTGCTGCCTTTACCCAAAAACAACTTCGGCAGACCTTGAAAAGCAGGATCTTGATAGAGGCTGATTACATCATCTATCGAGTC
>NZ_JAWOVT010000527.1:0-573 GCF_033340055.1 Vibrio sp. 1580 | reverse complement strand
TGAATGCCGATGAAAAAGAGCAGAAGGAAGAGGATCCATTCGCTCGCGGTGTCTACCCACTCCAGACCTATCGGCAAAATGAGACCAGCAATTAAGCCTCCACCAACGACAACAATCAGTTTTACTGATTCTAATGCCATAGAAGAAAGTGGAAGCTTGTTTTGGTTGTGATTGGTCTGCAACGGAATAATCTTATCGATTATTGGCAGAGCGAGTAAGTTACATACACTCAAGCAGACGAAAAAAGTACCAGCGTACAGCAGTATACTCTGCAAGTTGCTACTCAAGTTGTCTAAGGCAGCTAAACTTAAACCCATCAACGAAAGAATGACGTAAATAAGGTATGAAGTTGATTGGTTAATTTTCTCTAGTAAAGCTGCGCGAGAAATAGGAATTAAGTACCCCACAACAAGAGGGGCAAAAATGAATAGCATCCCTGAGAACATAAAACTTGATAATTCCTTAGTGAGACAAGCCGGAGACAAAAGCCACTGACAAAACAACACTCGACCTTGAGTTTAATGTTTATCGTGGATGATGTTAGTTAACTTAATTACAAGCCGCTAGCACTGA
>NZ_JAWOVT010000526.1:0-574 GCF_033340055.1 Vibrio sp. 1580 | reverse complement strand
GCAAATGGCGCGTTGTTTTGCTCAAACGTGATGTTGGCATTGAGCACGGGGTAGGCGGCTCTTGGCATGTTCTCTTTCAAGGTTTGCCAGCCGTATTCAAATTCGTGGTTACCGAGCGTTATCGCGTCGTAGCCCATCGCGCTGTACAAATCGAAAGAGAGCTTGCCTTGCGTTTTTTTCGCGAGTGAACCAGTGAAAATGTCCCCCGCATCGAACAAGAAACTGGTCTCCTCTTGCGCGCGGGTTTGTTTGATCAGCGTGGCAAGGTAAGGAATACCGCCAATGCGGCTAATGTCTGGATTCCAAAATGCGTCAACAGGCTCATAAACGCTTTCAATGTCGTTGGTGTGCAGCAACGTGACGTTGCGAATTTCCGCAAAGGAAGAAAATGACACGCCGATAGAGAACGCCGCTAACGCATACAGCAACGGCTTTTTAGAAAATGTCTTCATAGTTGATCCGGTAAAAGTTGAGTAAGAAGTAAGGTTTCGCGAAACAGAGCAACTTTAAAAAAGCACGTAACTCAGGCGATTGAATTGGATCACATAAATTCATGTCAGTAATCGCTAATTGA
>NZ_JAWOVT010000525.1:0-574 GCF_033340055.1 Vibrio sp. 1580 | reverse complement strand
CTGTGACGGTTATACGGTCAAACTCATATTTTGTACCCAGTGAAAAGAGCTGGATGTGTTGGTCTTCATCTTTCAGCCGTATTGTTCCCGCCGCGCTGCTTTGGCCAGGTATGGGCTGCATGGCGTTAGAAAGTACGGTGGTTTGATCGTACTCGGCATTCAAATACGCAAAGTTCCAACGGTAGTTATCACCGCTTAACGTCAAGTTAAGCCCTGCTGAATAGTTGGTGTCTATACTAATGTCCGTATCTTCACTGATGGTAACGTCGCTGCTGTAACCGTAGCCCACAAACGGCATTGCTGTGATCATCACATTCTCATTAAGGTCGTAATTCCATCTAACGGATAGGCCATCATACGCCGTGATCCCGAGAATGCTGTCATACACTTCGTTCGGCGGTCTGGCGGTGGTAAACGCTTGTCCCACATAGTTGTATTCAGAAATAAGGAATACGGGCAAACGCAATCGACCACCACGAATTTCGACGTTGTTATAGGTGTAAGCGAGGTAAGCCCATTCTACTTTGGGTTCACTCCAATGATCTTGCGGTCGCTTGACGACTTGAACAGAAGC
>NZ_JAWOVT010000524.1:0-574 GCF_033340055.1 Vibrio sp. 1580 | reverse complement strand
CGTTTTCGTCCAACCCGTAAAAACCGCAGGACGCGTTGTCGCAGGCTTACATCAAAGACCAGAATACAATGCTGAGCACACAAATAATGAACCGGATCTTTCGCTTCATCCTTCCGATATCTGGCCGTCATGCAAAGATGTCGCGACTCTACAATCCGAGTTAGTTCCGCTTTTTTCGACCAACTTCACGCGTGAGCAGTGGCTGATTGGTATGCCAGATGGCAGCCAAGTAGAGGTCGCGTTTGACCAAGGTATGGTTGTCGCGCAAGGGGAAGACGGAGAAGAGAGGCAAGAACCGATTTGTGAAGTCGAACTTGAACTCAAATCTGGCCAGACTGATGCACTATTTACCTTGGCGCGCAGTTTCTGCGAACAAGGTGGGATGCGTCTGGGTAACTTGAGCAAAGCCGCAAAAGGCTATCGCTTAGCGACTGGTTACACTGGCGACGAAGTGAAGCCGCTTTCTTTAGTGGACAGTAACAAAACAGACACCGTTGAATACTGCTTAATCAATTCACTTGAACATGCTTTGTCGCATTGGCATTACCACGAACAAATTTACTCAGAGCGCGAC
>NZ_JAWOVT010000523.1:0-574 GCF_033340055.1 Vibrio sp. 1580 | reverse complement strand
CACAATATCTGATTGTTTTATTTCAAACTAACGGATAGTTTTGATGGAACACTTCAACAAAAACGATGGATAGAAAAGAATATGGATATTGACGCGCTGCGCAGCTTTCTTGCGTTTGTTGAAACAGGCAGCTTCACTCGTGCTGCAAAACAAATCAATCGCACCCAATCCGCGTTTAGTGCTCAAATGCGAAAGCTTGAAGATGAACTCCATGTCAGCTTATTCGAAAAGGAAGGTCGCAACCTTGTACTGAGCGAAGCGGGTATGTCACTTCGTGCGCATGCAGAGCAACTCGTAAGTTTGCACAATCAAGCCGTCAAGCAAGTAAAACGCTACGAAAACAAACGCCCACTGCGTTTAGGATGTCCAGAAGACTATAACGATAGCCTGCTGCCGAAACTCATCCGCGTATTGCAGCAAACCGAACCGACCTGCTCTATCCAGGTGTACAGTGAGCCAAGCGTGACGCTCCGCGAATGGCTAGATGAAGGCAAATTAGACGCCGCCATCGTGACTCGTGCACCCGATAGCGAAGAAGGATACTGGCTCGCAAGTGATAGAGGCGTGTGGATCA
>NZ_JAWOVT010000522.1:0-575 GCF_033340055.1 Vibrio sp. 1580 | reverse complement strand
TAGCGCCAAAAACACCGGTTTTATTGACACAGATAGATCATTCTATTGCTTTGTTATGACGTAAACGTCGGAAACAGGGCTAATATTAACGGCATACAAAATCTTGATTTAAAGAGGGATAAAATGAAAAAGACAATGTTGGCGTTACCTGGTGCGGTAATTATTCTTGCAGGCTGTCAAGACGAGAAACCAGTAGAAACAAGTGCAGTTGAAGCTCCTCAAGCAGTAGAAATGGAAGTCACTGACACTAAATTGCCTGTCGATGCAGTACCAGTGGAAGAAGAACAAGTGATCACTACAGAAACGTTTGTAGACTCAGAACACAACGCGAAAAACGCGCTAGATTGGAATGGCGTTTACAAAGGCACACTACCATGTGCTGATTGCGCAGGCATCGACGTAACTCTGACGCTAAATCAAGATGGCAGCTACGTGCTTGAGCAAAACTACCAAGACAAAGAAGATGGCAAGTTCAAATCAGAAGGCCACTTCACTTGGGATGAAAACGGCAGCATCGTAACGCTGACCGACGAAGACGCACCAAACCAATACTTCGTAGGCGAGAACATGCTTAT
>NZ_JAWOVT010000521.1:0-575 GCF_033340055.1 Vibrio sp. 1580 | reverse complement strand
GTGACGGTCAAGAACACCGCCATTGGGTCGTTGGTGCCCGATTCAATTTCTAACGTCGAGCCAACACGTTCGTTCAGACTGCGCCCTTTCAATAAAGAGAAGACCGCGGCCGCATCCGTTGAACCGACAATCGCGCCAACCAAGATACCTTGCAATAAATCCAAATCGAACAGCCAGGTCGCCATCAAGCCAGTTAACAATGTCGTGATGGCTACGCCTATAGTTGCCAACGACACCGAAGGCCACAAGGCGACCCGAAAACTGGCGACTCGCGTTCGCATCCCGCCATCCAAAAGAATGATGGCGAGCGCTAAGTTACTGACTAAATACGCGATGGAATAATTATCAAATAAGATTCCGCCAAGGCCATCTTCCCCAGCCAACATACCTACCGCAAGAAATACGAGAAGGATTGGAATCCCCAATTTTGAGGACACGGGGCTTAAAAGAACGCTCAGTGCAATCAGTAATGCACCAATCAGAAAAAAGCTGTTAATGGGGTCTGCGTCCATTCTCACCCTCCCTAAATGAAAAGCTACAAACAATCTCAACGAGTAAGCATATAAGATCCTAAA
>NZ_JAWOVT010000520.1:0-575 GCF_033340055.1 Vibrio sp. 1580 | reverse complement strand
ACTTCTTTATCCGCGTGTCGTGCCTGCGCTCGCTGTTGGTCCATTTGCTTTTGCAAACTAGCACGAATGCGCAGCTGCAACACAACCAACACCAATACAATAAACGCAACGCCACCCGCGAGGAATGGTACAGATAAAAAAGTATCTTCAGCCATCATCATTCAGCCAATTATAGGTGAGCCATCTCGTCCCATTCGTCGTCAGTTAGCAGCTTGTTCAAATCAACAAGGATCAGAAGCTTACCGTCACGGTTGCTTACACCTTGGATGAATTTCGCGCTTTCGTCTGTACCTACAGAAGGCGTAGTGTCGATCTCAGAAGAACGTAGGTAAACCACCTCAGCAACGCTATCTACCAAGATGCCGATAACTTGACGCTCTGATTCGATCACGATGATACGTGTGTTATCAGTTACTTCGCCTTCCATCAAACCGAAGCGTGAACGTGTATCGATAACCGTTACAACGTTACCACGTAGGTTGATGATACCTAGTACGTAATCTGGCGCACCTGGAACTGGAGCAATTTCAGTGTAACGAAGAACTTCACGAACTTGCATTACATTGATGCCGTAC
>NZ_JAWOVT010000519.1:0-575 GCF_033340055.1 Vibrio sp. 1580 | reverse complement strand
CCCGCCTCGGCGAGATCTTCCATCACAATGAGCCATTCATTCTCCGACTGGAACGTTTTTAAGCCTTGTGGTACCCGACAGTGCGAGTCCATGACACCGGAAAAATGCGCGTACCAACTGACTTCAACCTGATAAGAGTGCAGCTTTCTTTGGTGAGAACGGTCTGTATTCCAGCCTCTAGGGTGTTCAGAAGGTTTAGGCAATTTGACGTGTTTTACAATGACAGAGCGTTTAGCGAATATCAGCCGAACCAATTCTCCGTAACCGCCCCAAAGTGACTGGATTACTTCGCTCGACAGCAATGCACCGAGATAAAGATCCTGGCTGATATTTTGATACAAAAGGTGGTGGTCATTCATACTCAAGCAAGAAGATGCGACCAAGCTTGGTTACGGTTGATGTAATGCGCCACATACGGGCAAACCGGTTCGATTTTATAACCCAGAGCTTCAATTTCTGGGAGTACCGCTTCCATCATTACTTTGCCATAACCTTTGCCGCGCAGCTCTTCTGGTACGACCGTCGATGTTATGTGCATCACATCATTTTTCAACTCGTAGACCACTTTTGCTTTG
>NZ_JAWOVT010000518.1:0-575 GCF_033340055.1 Vibrio sp. 1580 | reverse complement strand
AAGCACACAGACGGATGATGCACGTAGTGTGGCTCAATCAGGCCAAGTGAAAGTCGAAAATACGCTTCATTCGATTTCAAATCTGTCGAATGAGATTCAATCTGCTTCTCAAGCGGTTGAAGAGCTAGATGCAAATGCAGCGCAAATTGATGAAGTTGTGACAACAATCAACGGCATCTCTGAGCAAACTAACCTACTCGCCTTGAACGCTGCAATTGAAGCGGCTCGTGCAGGTGAACAAGGTCGAGGCTTTGCGGTTGTTGCGGATGAAGTCCGTGCTCTTGCAGGCCGTACTCAACAAGCAACCGTTGAGATTCAAGCGATGATTGAATCATTACAGCGTAACAGTCAATCCCTTACCAAACTTATGGAAGTTACGGTAAACAATGCCAACGAAGGTCAAAACCTGATGGCAGAAGTAAACCAAGAGATTGGCTCGCTTGCCGATAAAAACCAAACCATCTCAGACAGCAGTATTCAAATTGCGACTGCGGCTGAGGAACAAGGTGTCGTTGCAGATAACATCGCCGCAAGTGTCGAAGAAATCCGAGTTCAAGCAGATAATGTGTGCAATA
>NZ_JAWOVT010000517.1:0-576 GCF_033340055.1 Vibrio sp. 1580 | reverse complement strand
ATTCGAGTTTTTCATAGTGTTGCGGTAGAATCGCACCCTTTCAAATTTACGCTAGGAACCAAGACAAGCTATGAACCATAACCGTATCGTCTGCTTCGATTTAGAAATGTGCTGCTGGAGCGAGAATGGCGTCGGCCGCACGGGAGAGATCATCGAAGTAGGGTTAGCTGAAATAGATTTGTCTAAAGGCGAGATCGTCAAGCGTGCTCAATACTACGTGAAGCCAGAACATGATGAAGTGTCACTGTTTTGTGCTGAACTGACGGGCATCACGCCGCGTAAAATCGAAAAGCAAGGCAGACCATTGGCCGAAGTAATCAAATCTATGATTAAGAACTTTGGTGGTCGCAACAAGATTTATGCTTCTTGGGGACGTGATGATGTCATTCTTCTTGAAGAGTGTAAACAAAAAGGCATTGAAGCGCCGTTTACGGAATTCATCAATCTCGCGACGCTGTACCGTATTCAAAACCGTTTAAAAGACAAGCGAATTGGCCACCGAGCTGCGCAAGAAGCAAAAGGCATTGAGTGGGAAGGGCGTCAGCACTCGGGCTACGTGGATGCGCACAACCTAGC
>NZ_JAWOVT010000516.1:0-577 GCF_033340055.1 Vibrio sp. 1580 | reverse complement strand
TCAACCACTTCATATTGCGTGTTGGATTTTATCGGCGTCATCCAGTGACTCGTCGTATGTTGCCGTTGCCAATTAATCATCAACTCGGCACTGAGGTAACAGCGGTCAAAAATCGTCAGGGAGTGAGCGGGGGCTGAAGCGGCCAGCTGTTTGGCATAAGAGACCTCTCCTGTCGAGCTGGGCCCAAAGACAACATCATGTAATAAACGACTTCGCAGCGATGTGAGGGCACATAATCGAACAATCGGGTATTCAGTATGGTGGTTTTCATTGTACTTGATGTATTGGAAGTGCTCTGCAAGACAGGCGGTATCATGGGTGCTGAACTGAGTGCCGTCGACAGAAAGTAAACTCAGTCCAAACCATTTGTCATCGCTATCTTCCTGCTGGGTCCAATGGGCTGCTGTCAGTTTAAAAAGCGCTTCCAAAGGTTGGGCGGTGAGGCGCTTTCTCGCTTGAGGAATAGCACTTGGTGCAACAGAATCCCCTAAGTGGTTGGAAAGCTTGAGGCCTAGTTTATCTAAAACTTCCGTGATGGGTTTATCCCGATACAAGCCAATACCGACGATTAGCCAAA
>NZ_JAWOVT010000515.1:0-577 GCF_033340055.1 Vibrio sp. 1580 | reverse complement strand
AAGTAGCGGGTCGTATTCCTTACCATACTCATAGAAACCAATCTTTTGATTGCCTCCCGGGCCATCTGCTTCTGCATGAGCTAATCCTTCATACTGCAACAGCACTTCACCGGATTTAGCATCCACGAGATAAGTTGGTCTAGTGGGGTTTACCACTTGTTCAGAATCGGCAAAAAACTGGATCTCATAGGCTAAATGCGCAACGTCTTTTGTACTTTGCTTCTTATTCTTTCAAGGCTGAGCTGAGGAGTCGTGTTAGAAATGTCTTGCCCGATATCATGAACTAACGTACCGCCAAAGCGTTTGATTTTCCCTTGTTTATCGCGGTGTAAAACGATCTGTTTCCCCCAGATCGGAATTCCTTTGTAGGTTTGTTGATACCGGACGTGGACATCACCATTTTTGTCTTGGTTGGCTTTAAGCTTTTGAACATTATTGCCCGGCTTTAATCCAAGCGCTTTGGCGACATTTTGGGTCGCGGCAAGGTTTTGCTTTTCGAGAGAAACCACACGTCCATGATTTGGCTCTAATCGCTCCAACTGAGCGGCAGAGAGAGAAGGTGAAACAAGAAGTGGTG
>NZ_JAWOVT010000514.1:0-577 GCF_033340055.1 Vibrio sp. 1580 | reverse complement strand
AGTTCTCTACACTACCAGACTCGTTTACAGCTTACGGATGAACGTTTGAAAAATGCCACACACTTAGTTTGGGCGACCGGGGGAGGGATGGTGCCAGAAGCCGAAATGCCAGCTTACTTGGCGAAGTCTGGTCGTTAGAGCGTTCTTCAAATTTTTTGAGTTAGTCAATGAAAAAGCTCATCCGAAGATGAGCTTTTTTAGTCTTACTTATAGAGATTGAAGCAACTGGTAGTAACGACCGCGTTGAGCGAGTAGCGTTTGATGGTCGCCTTGCTCAATGATCTCGCCCTGTTCCATAAGGCAAATGTTGTCCATGTTCTCTAATTCGATGAGTCGGTGAGTGATGAACACAACCGTCTTGTTGGCAAAATACTCGTTGAAAAGCGCCATGATTTTTTGTTCGGTACGCTTGTCGAGGCCTTCGGTTGGCTCATCAAGAAGCAAAATCGGAGCATCTCGTAGTAACGCTCGCGCAATACCAATACGACGTTTCTCGCCACCAGAAAGCTGACGACCGCCATCACCCAACCAAGCATCAAGACCCGGCTCTTCAAGCAGTGCACCCAGTTCTACTTTC
>NZ_JAWOVT010000513.1:0-577 GCF_033340055.1 Vibrio sp. 1580 | reverse complement strand
AGCCGTTACAAACAGGTTCAACCCGACTGGTGGCGTTATCATGCCGATTTCCATGTTCACCACCATCATGATACCGAGGTGAATTGGGTCGATGCCCAGCGCAATGGCAATTGGGAACACCAAAGGAGCAACGATTATCAATAAGCCCGAAGGCTCCATAAACTGACCCCCGATCAGAAGCAATAAGTTCACAACTATCCAGAACGTAATTGGCCCAAGCCCCGCAGACAGCATCGATTCCGTGATCATCTGAGGGATACGTTCTTCAGTCAGTACGTGTTTTAAGATCAGTGCATTAGCAATGATAAACAGCAGCATGATGGTAAGCTTACCTGCTTCATACAAGGTATGCTTAGTGTCTTCATGGACAAAGGTCTGAATCACTTTGACGATCGCTGGTTTGGTGTTTTGCTTATCAGCAAATGGTCCCATGTCTTTATATATAAAGTTCGCGATAAAGAATGAGTACACCGCCGCAACTGCCGCAGCCTCTGTTGGTGTGAAAATACCGCCATAGATACCGCCAAGGATGATCACCACCAGCAACAAGCCCCAACTCGCATCTTTGGCGGCATCA
>NZ_JAWOVT010000512.1:0-577 GCF_033340055.1 Vibrio sp. 1580 | reverse complement strand
GCCACAAATAAAATGATTGATGCCAGTTGGCTAAAAGAGGGCCGGAAGTTTCTACGCTCAGCGATCAATAACGACTTGGCACCACTGTTTGTCAGAATGTGTACAGACTTAAAACAGCTTGAAGCTTTAGCTGATGAATACGATCTATAGCTGAGTACCAAAATGCTCGCCAGCAACACAGAGAGTCGAATTTAAAGACCTATCAAGCTCTAGCCCTAAAGACAGCCCCAAAAGCCCGTAAAGTTGATTTTAGCCGCTACCCTGCAATCAAAAAGATGCTTAAAGTGCGTTGTGATAGATATGAAAACCTAGGAGGCTTTTTATTTCCTGCTTGTGAACTTAAATCCAATCGAGCCAGCAGTTTTTCACCTGTGACGCGCCAATCGGTTTACCGCGTAATCGCAGCCATCAGGAGCAAACTGGAAACCAAAGCTAATAAGTTCAAAGAACTACTGGAAGGCATTCGTTTAGGGCTGCACTCAGCTCGAAAGTCAGCAGTTCAGCGCGTAGCTAATGCGCTGGATATTATGAGTGCTTCTCTTTTTATCGGTCACGGTAACGGAAGCGGGGATATAGC
>NZ_JAWOVT010000511.1:0-577 GCF_033340055.1 Vibrio sp. 1580 | reverse complement strand
TAACGAACGCAAAGCGCTCAGCAGAGCATCATGCGCCAGAGGGTACTGATCAAATTGAAATCAAAGATTTAATGGATCAAGTTCTGACTCGATTGACGCTTGAGCAAGGCTGGGTTGATAACATCGAAGACTGACATTGCCTAGCAATCACGGTTCGTTTGGAGTGTCATCAATAAATACACAGGCTTGATTAGTTTTTCGTATTAACCTTTGACACAGTTTAATTTGTTTGTCTGTCAAAGACTGTTCACGGTTGAGTTGATCGAGTAAACCTGCAAGCATGTCTCTGTCCAAATTACTCAGTTTTTCAGAATGCATGAGGAGTGTCGTATTGATAAGTTCAGAGAGGTTTCTTGAACTCACAATCCCCATTCCTTATCCCACTTCTTTTGTTCCTCAATCTCTTCTATTCGTTTGCGGACATCCTTTCTCTTTAACTCCTCTGGTATCCGCTTAATCCCTTTTCCTTTCGGATTAAGACCAAGTTGTTTCTGCTTTTGTGTCGGTTTAAGTAACTTGCTCACATATAATCCTATTTTTTAATGGTCAACTTAATTTCACGCCACATCCATGTTGG
>NZ_JAWOVT010000510.1:0-578 GCF_033340055.1 Vibrio sp. 1580 | reverse complement strand
TCGGGATCTACATCATGAAGCTCCTCATAATCAGAGCAATAAAGCTCTTCATATAATACATCGGCCAGTTGCTTATGGCTCCAGCCTAACGCATCCAACATAGTTCGAATTTGCTTTTGTTTTTGGGTTGTCCCCATTTGTCCCTACCCTACTAGTTACTATGCAATGGTCTCAGCGGAGACAATCATTCATAAACGAAAAGGAAAATATTATGTCTAAAAACAAAGCACCAATGACCCCTGAAGCCGCTGCTCGTATTCAAGCGAATCAAGCAAAACAAAATGGCGGACAAGTATCTAAAGATTCATTCGCGGCTCGCGCTCAACGCGCTGCTGCCAACAACCAAAAACAAGGTAAATAGGAGTAACCATCATGGCAAACCCAAGTTCTGCACCAAAAACTGCGCCGAAAGGTAATCCAAACTACCCAAGCACAACTGGCAAGCCTTCAGGCAAAGGTCGTGGCAACACACCTAAACGCTAAACACATTAGATATAAATGAGGCAGTCTAGCTGCCTCATTTTTCTATTATGAACAACTTCTTGCATTAAGCTTGAAGTTACTTAAAAACAAGTTTT
>NZ_JAWOVT010000509.1:0-578 GCF_033340055.1 Vibrio sp. 1580 | reverse complement strand
CAGGCGTTTAGGCCTGTAGCAAATTGGTCACGCGCCCAAGCTCGCAAACATTGATGTGAAGTGCTGGATTCATCTCGTTTATGGAAAATCAGTTTATAGCTGACTGGCTCGGAAAACATTGGAGTTTGAATGACTTGCAGATTCAAAGCCGATTGCCATTTCTGCGCCAAAGACAGGGGAAGCACGCCTAAGCAATCGTGTTTCGCTACATAGAGCATCATGCCAGAGAGCGATGTTGTCATCATTTCCACATCACGCTCTTGCAGCCCTGGCTGGTGAACTTCGGTGTTGCTAACTGGGAAGTCTTCGTCTCCGACAAACCGACAGTGCTTTTCAGAATAAAACTGTTCTTGTTCGATTTTTCCTGCGATACGTGGGTGATCTTGACGACAAATCACCACCATTGGCTCTTCAAAAATTGACTCACTGATAAACGATGGGTCATGAATGGTCGTTGGGCTAATAATCAAATCGATCTGTTTAAGTCGTAGATCGTTCAATAACGAAGGTAAATCCGTATCGGCGCAAATGCTGATCGTGTTGGTTGGTGTGATGCGGTGGATCAGCGCTTCATTACA
>NZ_JAWOVT010000508.1:0-578 GCF_033340055.1 Vibrio sp. 1580 | reverse complement strand
ATTACTAAAGGGGATGTATGATGCGGCTGAGTCTTTCTTTTTATTTAAGTTTATTTTTCTCAGCTCCTCTTTATGCTACGCCATGGGAGCAAGTTAGTGCTCCCTCTCATAATATATCCTCTTCTATTGGTAGTTACGCGAACGGCTGCTTAGATGGGGCCTCCCCCCTGCCTTTAGAAGGTACAGGTTATCAAGTGTTACGTAGTCGAACGAATCGCTACTATGGGCACCCTAACACTATAGATTTTGTTGAAAGCCTAGCTTTAAAGGCGAATCAAAAGTTAAAAACTACTTTACTGATTGGCGACCTTTCTTTACCTCGTGGCGGCCGTTTTTCATCTGGTCATTCAAGCCATCAAACGGGGCTGGATATTGATATCTGGTTGCGTTTAGCTGACTCTCCTCTCTCCTATAACGAACTTCAATTGCCGAAACCGATGAGTGTGGTTGATCTGCAAGACTACTCG
Source organism: Vibrio sp. 1580 (assembly GCF_033340055.1). Classification (NCBI taxonomy): domain Bacteria; kingdom Pseudomonadati; phylum Pseudomonadota; class Gammaproteobacteria; order Vibrionales; family Vibrionaceae; genus Vibrio; species Vibrio sp. 1580. The sequence goes on along the minus strand of NZ_JAWOVT010000508.1, from coordinate 111 downwards.
ATATTAAATCATCGATGGGATAAGAGGCATTTTGAACTCATCCGTTATGCTGCTAAGAGCGATGAGGTGGCTCGTATCTTTGTTCACCCTGTTATCAAGGAGCAATTGTGT
>NZ_JAWOVT010000507.1:0-579 GCF_033340055.1 Vibrio sp. 1580 | reverse complement strand
TACAAGAGGCGATGACGTTAAAGCCTTGTTTATGGAGTGCATGAGCACAAACGTACCCGATGCCCGTTGAGCACCCCGTAATGAGGATGGATTTATTCATGTGTTAGCTTAATGCGAGAGACAGATAAGCTTTATCATTCAACAGCTTCTATCTTGAAGCAAGTGCTTCAGTGCTGGTTCTATTCTTGAATAACTAAATTTAAAGCCGAGCTCGGTGAGTTTCTTAGGTTTGGCTCGCATACTGTCAAACAACAAACATGCCGATTCTCCCATCGCCAATGCCATGACCCATTTAGGTGTGAATAGAATATGAGGACGTTTGAGTGTTTTCGCTAACGTGCGGCTAAATATCCGGTTAGTCACAGGGTGAGGGGCGCACATGTTGAAGGCACCATGCGCGTGAGGGGTTTCAAGCAGGTACATAATGGCACGAACCATATCGAGGATATGAATCCAAGGCATGTATTGATTGCCATTGCCAAGCGGTCCGCCTAACCCCAATTTGTAAGGCAAGAGCATTTTCGCGAGTGCTCCGCCATTAAGCCCGAGTACGACGCCTGTCCGGAGGAAGCAAACGCG
>NZ_JAWOVT010000506.1:0-579 GCF_033340055.1 Vibrio sp. 1580 | reverse complement strand
CACGGCGTCGAGCCTGCTGGACGATCTTTGGACAAAGTGGGTGAACACGCAGCCACCCTAACGCTTGGCGAGCCAGGCATCATGCACGGGTTTAAGTCTTACATGCTTAAAGATGAGCAAGGCGAACCACAAGAGGTACACTCCGTCGCCAGTGGATTGGATTACCCATCGGTAGGCCCACAGCACAGTTATTTAAAAGACATAGGACGCGTGAACTATGGTTCAATCAACGATGACGAAGCGATAGACGCCTTCTTTGAGTTGTCTCGTGAAGAAGGGATTATTCCTGCTATCGAGTCTTCCCACGCAGTCGCATACGCAATCAAACTGGCACAACAAGGTGAAACAGGTTCGATTCTTGTCAACCTTTCAGGTCGAGGCGACAAAGACATCGATTTTGTGGTTGAAAACTACGGAGCAAAATACGGCATTGAGTCGCTTATCTAACTGGCAGCCACTGAGCTGAGTTACGTTTAATCGCAACGCGCAGACAAAAGCAACGCCACCTAAAACAAGGTGGCTTTGTAGTTTTCTCTCAATTTACCTTTGCTTTAGTGGTTTAACTACGCTGCCTAGGCC
>NZ_JAWOVT010000505.1:0-579 GCF_033340055.1 Vibrio sp. 1580 | reverse complement strand
ACGCTTACAGGTTGCCAGTGAACAAGGCGCTTGTCCGCTTTTTATGCTCAAACCGAGCATGGCAAATCGCTTGTCCCTACCTGTGTCATTGAGCTTAAAGCTACAAGGTCATGAACAAGGCGTAAATGTGGAAGTATTGAAACGCAAAGGGGGCTGGAACAAAGGCAGTATCAATATCGACTTTCAACATGATTACCCGCAGTTAGTGATGCCAGTGATGACTCATATCCCATCGACTGTGGTGAACTTCCCATTGGCGAATCAAGGATAATCACATGGTTTTGTGGATCTACTTATACTTCCCTCGCCTACAGTTGGATGCGCTGTTTGGCAACAACCAAGAGCACCCGGTCGTCATTGTCGAAAATCAACGCTGCCGGATTATTCAATACAACGAGACGGCCGAGCAGCAAGGCATTAAGCCAAATATGGGCTTAGGCAGTGCTGCGTCTTTGTGCCATGACTTGCAAGTACATCCTTACCACCCACAAACGGAGTGGAATAAGTTGCAAGAGGTGGCTCAATGGATGTATTTGGTCACTTCTGATGTCGTATTGATGCCAAACCAAGGTATTTTGC
>NZ_JAWOVT010000504.1:0-579 GCF_033340055.1 Vibrio sp. 1580 | reverse complement strand
CCATAGAAATTATCCAGAAACGCACGATTACACGAGGTTCTGGCCAACCTTTTAATTCGTAGTGATGATGAATTGGTGCCATGCGGAAAATGCGTTGACCGCGCAGCTTGTATGAACCGACTTGGAGGATTACAGACAGTGTTTCCATAACAAACACACCGCCCATGATAACCAGCACCAATTCTTGACGAACCAAAACAGCGATAGTGCCTAGTGCACCACCTAGCGCAAGAGAGCCTACGTCACCCATAAATACTTGCGCTGGATAGGTGTTGAACCATAAGAATCCAAGACCCGCGCCCACAATCGCCGTACATACCACAACAAGCTCAGAGGCGTGCGGTAGATATGGGATGTGCAGATATTCAGAAAAGTTAACGTTACCTGTCGCCCAAGCGATAACGGCAAAACCTGCAGCAACCAGTACCGTCGGCATGATAGCCAAACCATCTAAACCATCAGTGAGGTTTACCGCATTACTGGTGCCAACAATCACGAAGTAAGTCAGAATGATGTACATCAGACCAAGCTGTGGCATCACATCTTTAAAGAATGGCACGACAAGCTGCGTCGCTGCTG
>NZ_JAWOVT010000503.1:0-579 GCF_033340055.1 Vibrio sp. 1580 | reverse complement strand
CAAGAGATTGGTAAATTCACCATCATTGAAAAAGATGGCTTAATCATCGGATGCGCGGCTTTATACCCATATTCTGAAGAACGAAAAGCTGAAATGGCCTGTGTTGCTATTCACCCAGACTATCGGGATGGCAACCGAGGTTTGTTGCTGCTGAACTACATGAAGCATCGTTCAAAATCAGAAAACATCAACCAGATTTTTGTCCTTACCACCCACAGTCTACATTGGTTTAGAGAGCAAGGATTCTACGAAGTTGGAGTCGATTACTTGCCAGGAGCCAAACAAGGGCTGTACAACTTTCAGCGTAAGTCCAAAATCTTAGCGTTAGACTTATAAACAAACTCAACATCATTAACAGATGCGTTCTGAATCCTCAATCCGAGGTTTAGAACGCCATGCTCCGACTCTCTCAACAATAAAGCAATGAATCATAAGCAGTAATATCATTAATTTAGATATGCAAAGCATTACATTGATTTTAGTTCCATTTTTACCTTTTCAATATACACACTGTTGGCTATACTCTGCGCGCTAGTGATTGGTTTTTAACCAATGCAAATGGATCTAGGTGATGATACG
>NZ_JAWOVT010000502.1:0-580 GCF_033340055.1 Vibrio sp. 1580 | reverse complement strand
TAATTGGACAACTAAAGATCACCAACAATGTCAGATTGAATCGCCATGACCTCATTTCTTCTGCCACACCATCCACTGTTCTTTACCTTTGAAGACATCAACGCTGTCGGTAACGGGTGCGCTTTCGATTAGGTTGAAGTTGGCCTCTAGCCTTTGTTCAAGCTCTCCGCTACGCAAACAAAAGGGAGGAAAACGCGATCGGTAGTCGTCGCTGATAACAAAATACCCCACCAGCAAGCCATTACTTGGTAGCAAACGCTCAATCATCGCAAAGTAATCACCCCATATTTCTCTCGGTAGTGCGGCTAAAAATGCGCGTTCATAAATCACATCAAACGCTCGGGAAAAGTCCGCATTAAATACATCCCCCAACATCACTTTATCTTGATGTTGACCAAGCTGAGATTTCGCAAGATTGACGGCTTCTGCGCTGTAATCCATTGCGATAACGTCATGTCCGCAATCGACAAAATGCGATACTTCATAAGCTGCGCCGCAGCCGGGGATAAACACCGAATGAGTCTTGTCAGCAATGCGCTTTAAGTAGTGCTTCAGCTCGTTTGGCGTTTGGTTACGATCC
>NZ_JAWOVT010000501.1:0-580 GCF_033340055.1 Vibrio sp. 1580 | reverse complement strand
GTTTCTGTTACATCAATAATGTCTTCATCTGGGTTCAGCACGCAATCTTGGAAGCCGCTTTGTGCCGATGCCTGAAAATCCACCCCAATTACGCCAATGTATAAGTAGCCCTTCGCTGATTCAAAGTGCGCTCGCGCTTTATCGCACATGCCTTGTTCAACAAGGTTTGGCAAAATATTTCCAAATGGGTCTTCCTCACCATCGCTGATCACGATCAGCATTTTCAGCCGCTCGTTATATTGTTCAATCTCATCCTCAGTACTTCCACTGGCGGGACGCCCTTTATCCATGGCTTGAAAACCACGCAATAAACCTTGATAAGCAGCCGTACCACCTCCGGCTCGCATTCCTTGCATTTCTGCACGTTTACTTTTGTCCGCAGTAAGCGGAATAGTATAAAAGCCATTCTTGCCAGGGCTTGTTAAGCTATCTCTATAAAGGTTGTTGTTGTTGGAATCAAAATGGAAATTAATGTTCGGATCCGACACCTTATCGTTAAACATATCATTCACCGATGTAGCGTAATCAATGTAAACCGGCACCTCCAGATAGTTGCTGCTGCCATTTTGATCTAATACGT
>NZ_JAWOVT010000500.1:0-580 GCF_033340055.1 Vibrio sp. 1580 | reverse complement strand
TACTCTTCAGAAAGAGCAATCCTAGCTCACGAGCGCTTGGCTATCGTTGGTTTAAATAGCGGTGCTCAACCACTATACAGCCCTGATAAAAAACTAATCCTTGCCGTTAACGGTGAGATCTACAACCACAAAGAGATTCGCGCTCGCTACGAAGGCAAGTACGAATTCCAAACAGACTCTGACTGTGAAGTTATTTTAGCGCTGTATCAAGACATGGGTGCTGATCTTCTTGAAGAGCTAAACGGCATTTTTGCTTTCGTACTGTACGATGAAGAAAAAGATGAGTACCTAGTAGGTCGTGACCATATCGGTATCATTCCACTTTACCAAGGTTACGATGAACACGGTAACTACTACGTCGCTTCCGAAATGAAAGCACTCGTACCCGTTTGTAAAACAGTCAGCGAATTCCCTCCAGGTTCGCACTACAGCTCAAAAGATACAGAACCTCAGCGTTACTACATCCGTGACTGGAACGAATATGCCGCTGTTCAAGGTAACAGCACGAGTAAAGAAGAACTAACAGAAGCACTGGAAGCCGCTGTGAAACGTCAACTAATGACTGACGTACCATACGGCG
>NZ_JAWOVT010000499.1:0-581 GCF_033340055.1 Vibrio sp. 1580 | reverse complement strand
TTGTTGGCATGAGCTTGGCTCCGGTCACTGATTTTCCTTGGATTCAAGCATCCATCGGATTGATTGGAATAGGACTAATGGCTGGTTCTGCCGCGGCATTTAATCATCTTATTGACCGCAGAATTGATGCAAGAATGGCTCGTACTCATACGCGTCCTTTACCGTCGGGAGACACCAATCCCTTGTCGGTTGCGATTTTTGCCGTGGCAATCGGCGTGGTTGGTTTTGTACTCCTATATGCTTGGGTAAACGCGCTCACAGCGTGGATGACGTTTTTGAGTTTACTGGGCTATGCGGTGGTTTACACCATGTATTTGAAGCGAGCAACGCCGCAAAATATTGTGATTGCTGGCATTGCCGGTGCGATGCCGCCACTCTTAGGTTGGACAGCGGTGACGGGTGAGCTGCATGGTAACGCTTGGCTATTGGTGATGATTATCTTCATCTGGACGCCTCCGCATTTCTGGGCTCTCGCGATACATCGAGTGGAAGATTACCGCAAGGTCGACATTCCTATGCTGCCGGTAACCCATGGCATTGAATACACCAAAACATCGATCTTACTTTACACGGTATTGCTC
>NZ_JAWOVT010000498.1:0-581 GCF_033340055.1 Vibrio sp. 1580 | reverse complement strand
TCAGTTCAATCGTTCCCGAAACGCAAAAGAGCTTGGTATCAATTTGGATGTAAATTATGGAATTCAACCCAAATCGCTTAGTGGCACCAGTATGCTCACTGGCTCTGGTTGCCCTACCGGCTTTCAATGTGGTGGCGCAATCGCCAACCAATACGAAAGCACAACAAGAAGCGCAAGCTCAATCAATCCAAGCCCAATCAACCAATGAGCTAGCAAACCTCATTAGCATTGCCTTGAGCAACGATGGCAACCGTAGACAGTTCTATGCTCAATCGGAAGCGATGCGTGAAACAGGCGTAGCCAGCGCAACCTTGATGGACCCGAAACTGAAAGTCGGTTTTGGTGGTTTGCCTGTCGATAGCTTCAAATTTGACGAAGATCCGATGACCAATATCTCCGTCGGTTTGATGCAACAGTTCGAACGTGGCTCGACGCTCAACCTTCAACAAAAGAAAGCCAATCAACAAGCCGATGGTTTGTCTCTGCAAGTTCACGCACGGGAGCTTGAAGTGGCAAACAGCATGACTCAGCTTTGGTTGGAGCTGGGCTATCAGCAGAAAGCAGAGCAAATTTTGCTAGAA
>NZ_JAWOVT010000497.1:0-581 GCF_033340055.1 Vibrio sp. 1580 | reverse complement strand
TTGTTCAGTTAAAAACCATCGATCACTCCGAAGATTGGTATCACCATTTTGTCACAACAGTGAGTGATTTCCCTGAGGTGATGGAGTTTTATCGTATGGCCGGCGAGTATGACTACATGATGAAAGTGCTGGTGAAAGATATGAAGTGTTTTGACGAGTTTTATAAGCGCTTAGTGAATAGTGTAAAGGGGCTCTCTAACGTGACTTCAACATTTGCAATGGAGTCGATTAAATATACCACTGAGTTGCCAATTCGAAGCTAATCTAAGTTTACAGTTACTGGAATAATAGTTGTTACTGACGAGACATTAAAATGGAATGTAAGAGTGACATTATTCCAGTTTTAAAATACAAATCTCTTTTATTAAATATAAACGAGATTCGTTCTTGCTTTTATTTGTGTATTAGATAATTATGTTTTTCTAATCTGTTAATGTCCATACAGCATAGCCCGCCAAAAATTAACGCAATTTTTCTTCATTATTTTTCCTGTTTTATTTTGTTGAATATTCACTCTTTCTAAATTAATCAATTACATTAATTTAAACGTTTGCTTCGCGTTTTTTCGGGTAATTTTCTCG
>NZ_JAWOVT010000496.1:0-582 GCF_033340055.1 Vibrio sp. 1580 | reverse complement strand
AACGTCGCTTTTGTGTTTCGCATCAGTTTGTTTGGCCATACTGCTATTTATTATTGAGTACATTTCTGGCATGGAAATGAACGGTGTCGTCTTTCTTGGGCCGTTAATACCAGCGATGAGTGTAGGATATTATTTTGGCTATAAAACAGGGAATATAATGCCTTCGACAACGAGATGGTATTCAGTGCTGCTTTGGAATTTATCGAGCTTAGTGGTGTTTTCTCTCATCTTAATGTTTTTGGGCATCTCTATATTTGAATTGATAGCGGAACTAGGTTGGTTCAGTATTATTATCGTTGTATTAACCTTAATAACCGTTTGTCTCGCGTACTTTATTTTTAAGAGTGGTTAAAAAATGGCGATTAAGGTTTTGCTAAAAGCGCAAAAGGGTGCGTAACTCAAATATAACGGACGCTTAAAGATTGATACGTAAAAAAGACGCCAGCCATATCGTGCTGGCGTTATAGTTTTCTCCTCCTTTGTGCCTCTTTGGTCTCTAGCAAAATCGAATGTTTTAGACGAAGCGCTCTTTCCACGAAAACTCAACATGTTTATGTCTGCCCAAACGTGTGTATAATTCGC
>NZ_JAWOVT010000495.1:0-582 GCF_033340055.1 Vibrio sp. 1580 | reverse complement strand
TGAGTAAAGCACTGCTTTGAATATCTGCAGAATACAAAGAGACCTCTCATCGGAGGTCTCTTACTATCTGGCTCATGCGCTCAACTTACCTAAGTTACGCGACTCGATTGAGCACCGAGCGCAATTTAAGTGGCTTAACTGGTTTGGCAATAAAGCTGAAACCGTTCGCTTTGATGCCTTCCATCATATCGTCAGTACGGTCAGCACTGATGATCACCCCTTCAAAACGATTCCCCAGACGCAAACGACACTGTTGCAACACTTCTAACCCCGTACGTCCATTATCCAATCGATAATCAGAGAAAATGACGTCTGGCACCCAATCGCCTTCGAGCGCTTGTAAGCTTTCGACGAGATCCGTCGCAACCCGTATGTCACACCCCCAACGAGAGAGCAGATTTTCCATTCCGACCAAAATGTCAGGTTCGTTATCGACACACAGAATTCGCAAGTGGCACAACTCCGATTGAGGACTGGTCTCGACTTTCGCAGGGTGTGGCTGAACGTGATGAGCCTTATCCAAGGTTATTGAGAACACGCTGCCTTTACCAAACCACGAACGCATTGAAATTTCGTGCCCCA
>NZ_JAWOVT010000494.1:0-582 GCF_033340055.1 Vibrio sp. 1580 | reverse complement strand
TTTTTAACCACTTCATTTACCCAGTTAAGTTTTGCTCAAGATTCATTTTTCCCTATTTGGGGAGATGAAGCAGAAAAGCGTGGCTATTCACTGCCAAAACCTTATGGTCTTTCCCTTTCATACATGGATATGAGCAATCCAATCACGGTCAACAGTATTGATTTAACAGGACATCCGGTACTAGAGGCGCTTGATATTGATGCTAACCACGCCGATTTTAAAGGTTCCAATATTACTCTAAGGGGAGACGTGTGGATTTTCCCGTTTATGAATATCTATGGAATTATTGGTTATACCCAAGGCACGAGCACAGCAAAAATTAACGCTTTAAGTTGCGACACTTCCTCCGTACAAGGTATCGGAAACAAAGTTCTGTGCTCGCTGCTCGATACAGCGGGTGACGAACTACCGGATAGCGCCGTATTTGAGCTAGAGATGGACGGAGGAACCTATGGAGCAGGCACCACATTAGCTGGCGGTGTGGGAAATTGGTTCGCACTACTCGATATGAACTACACCTACACCAGCATAGCCGCCATTGATGGCAATATTAAAACCTTCGTGGCTGCCCCTCGAGTCGGA
>NZ_JAWOVT010000493.1:0-582 GCF_033340055.1 Vibrio sp. 1580 | reverse complement strand
GAGTATTTCAAATCCTGCGTCCAGGCACCGCGATAATTCGTGCAACAGATACCAGTTCTGTGTATGAATCTTCTGAAACGACGTTTTCGGTCACGGTTGAACGAGGTTTTAACAATGATCTTTCTGCCAGTGATTTAAGCCTAGTTGCACTCGATCCTGACGGGAAAGCTCTGACCGTGCGCGGGCAGAAAGGTAAACTGACTTACCAAGTCGAAAGCGGGCAGAACCTCATTCAAGTTGATGATAACGGCGTTGTTTATTCACTTGGTTCTGCGGGTCAGGCTTCTGTACTGATTTCCGATTCAGGTAACGACTTATATCTACCTAAGCAAGTTCGTGCAACCGTAACATTGTATGCGATAGGTGCTGAGCAACTTAAATTTGCCTTAATCGAAGATGAGTATCGAGACGGTTTAACCTTAGCGCCTTCACGTTTGGATAAAGTTGAAACGCAAAATATCACTTACAAAATTCTGCGCAGCGAACCAGACAACGAGGTTGCCGAGTTACTAAACCCAGAAACGGGTTTGCTTTTGATCCACAACGTTGGTCAGGTAACCGTTGAGGCGACAGCAACATACA
>NZ_JAWOVT010000492.1:0-583 GCF_033340055.1 Vibrio sp. 1580 | reverse complement strand
ATATTCAAGTTGAGTACCCTGCAAAACTGGAAAGCCAATCTCAGCTATCGGATGTGATTCGTGAGCGACTACGTCGTGAAGTCACAACAATGACAGGTACGGGGGATAAATAATGATTCGCCTTATTTTCCTATTTGTCGTTCTAGGTGCAGGTCTATTTGCCGGTACTCAGTTTTCTGGTCAACAAGGATATGTACTGATCTCAATAGCAAACAAGACCATCGAAATGAGCGTAACCACTTTGGTGATCTTCGTTATCGCTGCGCTAGCTGGTCTTTTCCTCCTTGAATACCTGATTAAAAAGTTGGTTTACGCAAGCTCAAGCACTTGGAACTACTTCAGCGTACGTAAAATGCGTCGTTCTCGTCGCTACACCAATGAAGGCATTATCAAGCTCCTTGAAGGTGATTGGAAAGGTGCTGAAAAGAAAGTCACTCGTTGGGCAAATCACCACGATATGCCACTACTGTGCTATCTCGTTGCTTCTGAAGCTGCTCAAGGTCAAGGTGATAAAGCAAAACGCGATCATTATCTTGCATTAGCTAGCCAACAGGAGAATGCTCATCTCGCTGTCGAACTGACT
>NZ_JAWOVT010000491.1:0-583 GCF_033340055.1 Vibrio sp. 1580 | reverse complement strand
GATGTCATCGACTTTCTTCGTGCCGAATGTTGCGTGAATGAATGCCAATAACGGCTTTGACGATTCAAATAAAAACGAGCTCCTATTGAGCTCATTTTTATTGTCTTCTGCCGCCGGTTTTATTTTTGCACCAATAACATGAACGACTTTGCCGGAACCTTCAGTTCTATCCCGGCTTTAACGCTTTGATCTGACATCAAATCGAACCAATCACACTCTGTCTTTAGCGATAGCGATTGTGCGCGCGTGGATTTGTTTAGCACTACAATACCTTTCTCTCCGCGTTTTAGCACTAGCATATCGTCATTCCCTTCCAGTACCGTCATTGATTCGCCATGAGTCACATTGTGGAACGCAATCATCTTCGCCATACGAGGATCATTCCAAGCGTCTTTCCATCTTGGCTTTCCGTTTTTGTTCTTAATGCCGCTGGTATCCAAATCGGTATAAACCAAAGGCACGCCGCCATCGCGACCAAGAATGTAGGCATAAGCGATCCACTCATCCTCTTCATCCATTATCAAATCGAGAAAGACGTCGTTGTTGGGAATATCATGCGTCACCACAAAAGTGATGGCTCGAC
>NZ_JAWOVT010000490.1:0-583 GCF_033340055.1 Vibrio sp. 1580 | reverse complement strand
TTCATATCACGGTATTCCTAAACGTTATGCAGACAATGGCGACATTTATCCTCAGCATTGTGAAGCGACCACTCGCTTGCTTGGTGAGGCGCTTGGTTTATCATCGGATCAGATTGGTATGGCTTATCAGTCTCGTTTTGGCCGAGAAGAGTGGCTACAGCCTTACACTGATAAAACATTGGAAACCATCACCAGTAAAGGCGTGAAGAAAATTGATATCATGACTCCTGCATTTTCATCTGATTGTTTAGAAACGTTGGAAGAAATTGCGGGAGAGAACAAAGAGATCTTTATGGAAGCGGGTGGTGAGCAGTTCCACTATATTCCATGCCTTAATGACGATGACATGCATATCGATATGATGGCAGAACTAGTACGCAGCAAGCTGTAGAGCTTTGGTATTCTGCACCGAATGAATACTAAAAAGGGTCGCGATTGCGACCCTTTTTAGTAACTTTGAAACCATGTTAAGCAACTTGTGTTTGTTGCTCTTCAATTTGTTCTGCAGTGCTGTGAGTGTTTTCTGCACCGTGCATCCAACGAACAAGCGTGTTCGAGAATAACATTAGAATCACACCACTGA
>NZ_JAWOVT010000489.1:0-583 GCF_033340055.1 Vibrio sp. 1580 | reverse complement strand
GACATCGCAGACTCTGGTGAACTCAATACGCTAACCCCAGAACGCGTGTGGCAAGAGTGGCATAAATCGCTTTCAACGCCTCGTCCCGATGTGTTTTTATCAGTATTGCGAGATTGCGGCGCGTTAGCTGTCGTGCTACCAGAAATCGATGCGCTGTTTGGGGTGCCTCAACCTGAAAAATGGCATCCAGAGATCGATACGGGTATCCATACGTTGATGGTAGCAGAGCAAGCCGCAAAGCTGAGCACGTCACTCCCTGTTAGATTTGCCGCACAGGTGCATGACTTAGGGAAAGGCGTGACACCAGAGAGCGAATGGCCAAGCCATAAAATGCATTGTCATACCGGTTTAAAGCTAATTAAAAAACTGTGCGAACGTGTACGTGTACCGAATGAATTTAAAGAGTTAGCGCTCATGGTCTGCGAGCAACACTCCAACATTCATCGCGCCGCTGAGTTAAAGCCGCAAACCATCATCAAAATCCTGAACAAGTTTGATGTATGGCGCAAGTCGGAGCGCCTAAAAGACATTCTAATTTGCTGCCAAGCGGATCATGCAGGCCGCAAAGGTTTAGAAGATCTAC
>NZ_JAWOVT010000488.1:0-583 GCF_033340055.1 Vibrio sp. 1580 | reverse complement strand
TGGCTTTGACCTCATCGGTCAAACGTCCCTCTAGTTCACTCTCGACCTTCTCAACAGCCCTATCAACTAGCGGGAGGTATTTACCCTTGAGCGTATCCATGCATTCGTTTTTAAGCTGCTCCAGCATGTTATCTGCTGCAACATGCAGATCAGCCTTTACCTGATCCAGAACCTCATAAAAATGCTTTACCTCCGTGTGCTTGTGCTTGCTGCCGTGCTTGGGCGGTTCGATGTTGGCTATACGACCCTCCATAGATGCATAATAACTCCTCTGCATTCTTGCTAGTTGGGCCTTACCAAACATATCCCTTGCACTCAAAGAGTGCCTACCATCCCTTTCCACCACAGGCACAACAACAAAATGTATGTGTGGCGTTTCCTCGTCCCTATGCAGCACAGCATTAACCAAATTATCTCCAAACTCTTTGTTCAGCCATTCCTTGGATTGTTTGTACCACTCGCGTAATACCTCAATACCCTCTTTTCCGTCTGGCTTAATTAGTTCAGGGCTTAATTGCAATACCCCTCCCCTCGCCAAACCCGAATTCTTCCTCCTCTCCTTACCTAATACTTCTATCCTACC
>NZ_JAWOVT010000487.1:0-585 GCF_033340055.1 Vibrio sp. 1580 | reverse complement strand
GACGTTAATCCTGCTACAGGGTTCATCGAACCATCGAGTTGATAGCTCACCACTCGGTCAGAACCTTCAGTTGTGGTGAACTTGCCATCAATAGAAACAACGCCATCTTGAGCAGAGCCAATACTCGTTAAATCGTCTTCATCCACTGTAATGGCATCGACGTTTGTGATGGTCGGTTGGTCATCGACGATGGTCACTGGGATCACCGCGGAGCTGGTGTCACCATCAAAATCGGTCGCAATAATCGGGAAGTTCAGCGTTAGCTCGTCACTACCATTGGCATGGTCGATAGGGCCTTCTAGCGTAAAGTTATAAGAACCATCTACGTTAACAATCAAGGTAAAGACGGCGTTACCACCTGCGGTGGCTTGATAAGTAAAACTGCCGTCTGGGTTGGCCGTTTCAGTAATCGTTACCGCAACGCCTTGAGACGTCAGCCCTGCGACAGGGTCGGCAGAAACATCCAATTGATAACTAACGACACCATCAGAACCTTGCGTTGTTGCAAATTGGCCGTTGATGGAAAGTGCATCATTTTGGTCTGAACCAATCCCCGTCAAGTCATCTTCATCAACTTGGATTGCA
>NZ_JAWOVT010000486.1:0-585 GCF_033340055.1 Vibrio sp. 1580 | reverse complement strand
CTGTCTGTATCCGAGAAATTGCGCTCGCGCCGACCAAGCAGCAACCATAATCTGGTGACAACTTAATTTCCCATATACTAAGCAAACGATTTGTTCTATATCAAAACGTTTGCTTTTTTTATATTATTAACTCATCGGATAACCTTATTCTTTACAAGCTTTATTTGAAATAACTCGCAAATTTGTTTAACTTTCAGTGATATCAAATACAGCACACATCACTTACATGAACGAACAAGAAATCAAGCCATCCCTTATCATTGTCGAAGACGATCCAAAACTACAAGATATGCTCGGTGAGTACTTCGTAGAACAAGGCTTCGACGTCCGCTGTATTGATAACGGCACCGACGCGCCGAACGCTATTTTAGACACTCAACCCGATTTGGTTTTGTTAGATTTGATGCTGCCGGGCCAAGACGGTTTCAGCGTTTGTCGTCAAATCCGCGAATGTTACAAAGGCAAAGTTCTGATGCTTACCGCAAGCGATGACGATTTTGATCACGTCGCTGCGCTTGAAATTGGTGCCGATGACTTTGTCACTAAACCTATTAAACCGCGCGTGTTACTTGCTCGTATCCGTAT
>NZ_JAWOVT010000485.1:0-586 GCF_033340055.1 Vibrio sp. 1580 | reverse complement strand
GCAATCGGTAAAGATGGTGAGTTAGGACTGACGCTATTTAAAGAGCAATTTTTGCTGTTTTCACCTGTGTCGGTAACACATTTTAGCTATTTATCAGATCACAAAGAGCAAGAGCGCAATGCTTGGTTGTGGCTACAAGAAAAGCCGAATCGGTATATCTTGACCCAAGGTGGGAATGAGATGGAATGTTTCGATGCCAACAAAGCGAAAAAACTAGGGGAAGCCCACCGCCGGGATTGGATTTTATTTGATGCCGAGAGTGCGTTTGAATCCTGTCAGCCGCCAAGAAGCATCAAACGATATGAGCTACATATCGACAAGCCATATTCTTAATCTCTTGAGCCGCTAAACATACATAAACAAGAAAGGGGAGCGTGATGCTCCCCTCTATTATCTGATGACTTTCGTATCTGATGTCTATTTATTATAACTGCGCAGCCATATCGTCGGTTAGTTGGTTCAAACCTGCCGACAGTGCATCAACCAGAGCGTCGTAGCCTTCATCTTGCAATGGCATAAATATTTTTACTTGCGAGCTTCGAACGACGTTGCCGCTTGCATCGATGAGTAACCATTCACCTTCAAT
>NZ_JAWOVT010000484.1:0-586 GCF_033340055.1 Vibrio sp. 1580 | reverse complement strand
TCTGGACCGGTGATGTTGTGGTGCCAGTGTCGTCAGAGCTAACCGTAGGCTTGGTGGTGAAAGACTACCAAGACCTTTCGGGGAATACGGGGGCAGAAGACCGCAGCCACTCTATGCCGATCACACCAACCTTGGCGATCACGCCAATAGGCAATGTGGATAGCAGTAACGCTGCCACATTGCAGATCACCGGTACTTCAAGCCGCTTTGATGGCCAAACCGTGAGCGTAGAAATCAAAGCGCAAGGCAGTGAAACGGTTATCGCCAGCGGCAGTGCCACGGTACAAAGTGGTGGCGCTTGGACGAGCAACGCGATGGACATCAGTGGTGAGCCAAATGGCACGTACACCGTCGTTGTCACAGGCACCAATGCCTCAAATGTGGAAGCAACAGAAAGCACAAACTTCACGTTGGCACAGGCATTGCCAACCTTGAGCAACGCGACCTTTAACCCAACGCATCAAGCGGAAGGACAAAGTGTGGCGGTCAGACTGGAGTTTGATAAAGCGCTGCAAGCAGCAAGCGCAGAGCTGGGTGGTTCCGCCATCACGCTGACTAAGACAGCGGATGCGAAAGTCTGGACCGG
>NZ_JAWOVT010000483.1:0-586 GCF_033340055.1 Vibrio sp. 1580 | reverse complement strand
CCTCCAACAAACTGCCTCTGAGTTGTCTTCGCAGCAACTTGCTTGGGTCAGTGGGTACTTTTGGGGTTTAGCTCAACATCAACCAAGTGCGGCGGCAACACCAATCGCCCAAGCAGCTGCCGCAGTATCAGCAAAGCCTGCCGGTAAGTTGACCATCATTTTTGCTTCTCAAACCGGTAACGCAAAAGGTGTTGCTGAAGCGTTGGAACAAGAAGCAAAAGCAGAAGGAATTGCAGTAGAGTTGTTTGACGCAAGCGACTACAAAGGCAAAAACTTAGCCAAAGAAACGCACGTCATCATTGTTGCTTCTACCAACGGTGAGGGTGAAGCGCCAGACAATGCCATTGAGCTGCACGAGTTCTTACAATCTAAGAAAGCGCCTAAGCTATCAAACCTTCAATATGGTGTGATTGCATTGGGTGATTCTAGTTATGAGTTCTTCTGCCAAACTGGTAAAGACTTTGACACTTACTTAGCAAAACTGGGCGCGACGTCTTTTATTGAGCGTATTGACTGCGATGTTGATTACGAAGCGGCAGCGGAAGAATGGCGCAAGAATGCGCTAGGTAAAGTTAAAGAGACACTA
>NZ_JAWOVT010000482.1:0-586 GCF_033340055.1 Vibrio sp. 1580 | reverse complement strand
CGCATTGGCATGGTTTCAGATGCTGGTAAACAAGGCACGTCTTGCCAATCTCAATGTGAGCTTGGAAGAAAAAGTCATGCAACGCACGGTTGTACTAAGTGAAGCAAACCACAAATTGCAGCAAACGGTTAGTCAGTATGAACAAAGCCAGCAAGAGCTAAGACAAACTCAGCAAGAGCTGACTCAAGCCGCCAAACTTGCTTTGCTGGGAGAGTTGTCTGCCAGTATCAACCACGAGATAAACCAACCACTTGCCGCGCTGAGAACTTACACCGAAAACTCCCAGCGCTTGTTGTCGATGGAACGCTACCCGATGGTCGCAGACAACTTAAACAAGATGCTCTCGCTAAACGAGACTATTGCCGAGGTCATTGCTAGGCTAAAAGTCTTCACCCGTAAAACTTCTCATGAACCTCATAATGAAGTGTCGATACTCCACGATGCGGTGCACAATGCCACCAGCATATTGAGCAATAAGTTGATCAAGCAAGGCGTCACGCTCAAAGTACCGACGATCGACCACGAGGTGAGGCTCGCCATTCACAGCGTTGAACTAGAACAAGTGCTCATCAATCTGTTCCACAAC
>NZ_JAWOVT010000481.1:0-586 GCF_033340055.1 Vibrio sp. 1580 | reverse complement strand
GCTTATGTCTGGCGACCGACCAGCAACGTATGCAAGGCTTTTTCTATCTCTCGTCATAACGAGTATCAAGTTCTTCATGCGATCGAGCCGCTAAATCTCGGGCCAAAGCCGATCTTCGTTCATGAGCAAGGGTTATTAGTGGAGTGGATCGATGGGATCACGCTGACAAAAGATGGCATCGAGTTGGAAGAGCTCTTACCCATCGCGGCGACCATTCATCAATACCATTCGAGCTCCATACCTGTTGTGCCATTTTCTTACATCTCGCGAATTGATCATTATTGGTTGGAGTTAGAAGGAAAGTACGTCGGTTCGGAATTTGAAACCCTATACAAACACTGGCGTTCTGAACCTAGTGTTGAACAAATTCCGTTAGCGCTGTGTCACTTTGATTTGGGGTGTTACAACCTAGTTCGGGGAGAGCAGGGCGTGAAAGTCATTGATTGGGAGTACGCAAGCCTTGCAGATCCAAGATTAGATTTAACGCTCATTTTGCAAATTACCGATTCGCCAATAGAAGAGTCGGTTGAACGCTATTGCCAGATTCGAAATATTGAAAATACATCAGTTTGGCTTGAAGGAGTAA
>NZ_JAWOVT010000480.1:0-586 GCF_033340055.1 Vibrio sp. 1580 | reverse complement strand
AATTGTTGATTCAACGTTGAATCCCAGAAAATACGGCGCCCTAATAGCAATTCATTTTGACCATTCAACATGGTTGCTTGGCCATTCTCGTCAAACTCAAGCACACAATGGCCCATGGTCAGAGCATGAAAACCGGCTTGCACAACGTAGGTTCCATTTACTTTGATACCATAAGGATCATCTTCACCCAAACCAATCGCAGTAAAGTCACCTTGCAAACGGTGGCTATGACCACCCACGATGATACCGATGCCTTCTACTTTCTCTGCAAGTTCTAAGTCGCCCTCGTAACCTAGGTGACTCAGTAAAATAATGTTTTTGATTCCATCATTGTGAATTTGTGCGACTGTCGCTTTCGCGGTTTCAATTGCAGTCATAAATGGCGTATCGGCGTCAGGGTTTGCTATATCGCTCATTTTATCGATGGACAAACCAAAAATAGCGACTTTTACACCGTTAAACTCTTTCACAAGGTATTGCGCACTGCGTGAATCCGGTTGATAGCTCAGTACGTTGTTACAGTCGCTTAGTCGGTGCGCTTTGTTTTTTGACTCATTGGACAGATCCCAGTTGCCTGCGAGCAGCG
>NZ_JAWOVT010000479.1:0-588 GCF_033340055.1 Vibrio sp. 1580 | reverse complement strand
GTCGATCTTTATCGGTTCAGCCGTCGTATTAATCCCAGGCTTGTTTGGCGTAACAACTGCACTGACGTTAATTGGTGGCGCAACTATTTATTTCCTAGGTGCGGGCATCCTGTTCCCTGCGGCAACAACAGGCGCAATTGCTCCGTTCCCTTACCACGCGGGGACAGCTGGTGCGACTCTGGGTGGCATGCAGAACTTGGGCGCAGGTATTGCAACCTTGCTTGCATCGTTATTCCCAGCGCATAACCAAATGCCGCTTGGTGTTTTGATGATGGCAATGTCAATTGTCGCGATGCTTGGCCTATTGTGGGTACACAGAGCGCACGATCACTCAAACGAAATGCCACAAGTCATTTAACCGACATTTCAATCTGACCAAAACATTGAAAAGGGACACACGAAATAGTGTGTCCCTTTTTTCATATCACACTACCTCTATTTATTGATGAGAATGATTTAACTTTAGAAGTGATATTTGTTAAAAATAACAGTTGCTTACACAATGCGTTTTCAAGCCAACAGGTCACAACAATGAGCCGTTCAGAAATGGGGAGAGTATTCACTTCTCGAACCACATCTCTGCTCTCT
>NZ_JAWOVT010000478.1:0-589 GCF_033340055.1 Vibrio sp. 1580 | reverse complement strand
ACGCTTAGGTGACCTACTTGTTGAAGAAGGCATCGTATCGGAAGATCAAATCCAGCAAGCTCTATCCGCTCAGCGCAGTACCGGACAAAAATTAGGTGATGCCCTGATTGACCTCGGGTTTATTACCGAAAAGCAAATGCTGGAGTTCTTGTCTCAGCAACTTGGATTACCGTTGATCGATCTTGGACGCGCTCCAGTGGATGCGGATGCGGTGCAAATACTGCCAGAAGTTCATGCTCGTCGTTTACGTGCAATGGTGGTGGCTCGTAATGGTGACACTCTACGTGTTGCGATGAGTGATCCGGCGGATCTGTTTACCCAAGAGTCTTTAATGAACTTGCTCGGTGAGTACAACCTTGAGTTCATCATAGCCTCTGAGCGTCAGTTGATCAGCAGTTTCGACCGTTACTACCGTCGTACTAAAGAGATCGCGTCCTTTGCTGAGCAGTTACAAGCCGAGCACCAAGACGTACAAAGCTTTGACTATGGCATCGATGAAGCCGACAGTGAAGAAGTCACCGTTGTAAAACTGGTTAATTCGATGTTTGAAGACGCGGTGCAAGTTGGTGCATCGGATATCCATATCGAA
>NZ_JAWOVT010000477.1:0-590 GCF_033340055.1 Vibrio sp. 1580 | reverse complement strand
TCCAATCGGGTGCCGTTTTTAAATACACGAAGGTTTGGTTTTGTATGGCATCTCCTCGTTTTTTTGTTGGTATTGACCTTGGCACCACAAACACTGGGGTGGCCTACTGTGAAATAACCGACAACCTTGAACAATCCGAAGTATCCCTATTTGACATTGACCAACTGATTGGTCCGGGCGAAGTCGTTCGTAAACCACTTCTGCCCTCTTTCCGCTATCATCCAGCTGTAGGTCAAATCTCCCCTTCTGACCTCACTCTTCCTTGGGACAACGAACCTGTTGCCGGCGACATTAACAATGTCATCGTTGGTGAATGGGCTCGCGAATTAGGCGCGAAAGTAGAAGGCCGTCAGGTATCCAGCGCGAAAAGCTGGCTCTCACACCAAGCGGTTGATCGTAACTCAGACATTCTTCCTTGGGCTGGTGCGCAAGACGTGGATAAAGTCTCGCCAGTTATTGCCAGTGCAAGTTACCTCAATCACATTCGTCAAGCATGGAACTACCGTCATCCAAGTAACAAACTCGAAGACCAAGACGTAGTTGTCACCGTTCCTGCATCATTTGATGAAACCGCGCGTAAACTGACACTT
>NZ_JAWOVT010000476.1:0-590 GCF_033340055.1 Vibrio sp. 1580 | reverse complement strand
CGGGCTGAAATTGATGTGTACTCATATTATCTCTCCACCAGCGCAACTTTTCGGTTGTACAAGTTCATCAACGCAGACGTGAGCAAGCTCAACGTTAGATAAACGCCCATTGTCATCGCGATGATCTCAATGGCTTGTCCTGTCTGGTTCAAGGTTGTACCAGCAAACACAGAAACCAGATCCGGATAACCAATAGCCATTGCCAACGAAGAGTTCTTCGTTAAGTTCAAGTATTGGCTTGTGAGTGGAGGAATGATGATTCTCAAAGCTTGGGGGATAACAACCAGCTTGAGCGTTTTAGCACGAGGTAAACCAAGTGACATCGCGGCCTCTGTTTGACCATGACTCACCGCGTTGATACCGGAGCGTACGATTTCCGCAATAAAGGCGGCGGTGTAAACACTTAACGCCAATAGCAAAGCTGCTAGCTCAGGAATAATGCTGATCCCACCTTTGAAGTTGAAACCTTTCAGTTCTGGGTATTCCAAAGAGATTGGCATACCAGAAACGAAGTAAACCAGCAGAGGCAAGCCAACGAGAAGCCCTAAACCAATTCGTCCCATCGGGGTTTGTTGGCCTGTTAGGCGTTG
>NZ_JAWOVT010000475.1:0-590 GCF_033340055.1 Vibrio sp. 1580 | reverse complement strand
TGCTGCTCATTATCGGGAAACGCAGCCACTTTAACCCTTCTAATTTTGTACTCTCAGGTATTGCCCTTAGCGCCCTATTACAAGCTCTCGTGCAGTTTGCGTTGGCGCAAGGCTCTGGGGAAAGTTACAAAATTTTGCTCTGGCTCACGGGCTCAACGTATCGCGTCACCAGCACAAGTGCATTGGTGTTACTTATCTCCGTGTTGGTGCTTTTAGCGATTGTGTTTGCGTTGTCACGTTGGCTAACACTGATTTCTATTGGTCGAGCGTTTTCTAACGCGCGCGGGCTGAATCCATCATCTGCAAACACGATTTTGCTTGTTATCGTTGCTCTGCTGTGTGCCTTTTCAACGGCGACGGTCGGCCCCGTTTCCTTTGTTGGTTTGGTCGCACCACACATGGCGATGATGCTAGGAGCAAGAAAGGTCAAAGAACAATTATTCGTTGGCAGTTTGATTGGTGCAACGCTTATGGTTTGGGCGGATTGGTTAGGGCAAATCGCCATTTACCCGAGCCAAATTGCAGCAGGTACGTTAGTCGCGATTATCGGTAGTACCTACTTCTTGTTCCTGATGCTCAAAAGCAAGTTC
>NZ_JAWOVT010000474.1:0-591 GCF_033340055.1 Vibrio sp. 1580 | reverse complement strand
AAACCACGTACGATTAATACCAAGCAAGACAGTATTCAAAACAGTCTTGAAGTCATCGATAAAGCTTTAGCGGTCCAAACCGACGTTGGCACCTACACCAATGGACTTGGCGAAGAAATTATCGCTGCATTTGCCCCAATTCAAACACGCGGCATTACATGGGCGCTCGTGGTTCAACTTCCAGAAAAAGAGGCGTTTTCACGCATTCATCAACTGGAAAAACTCTTCGTTATCGCCATGCTAATCGCGATCATTCTTGTGGTGATTGCATCGCATTATTTGTCCAACTTCATTACATCACCACTGCTGAAGCTGACTTGGGCGGCGGAGAAAGTATCCGCTGGCGACCTCGACGAAACGACATTCAATACCGAACGTAAAGATGAAATCGGTCGCTTGGCTATCAGCTTCGAACGTATGCAGCGCTCGATTCGAGAAAAAATCCAAACCATTAAACAGCAAAACGAAGAACTTGAAAGCAACATCAAGCTGATTCAGAAGCAAAATGATGAGTTGCAACTGGCTGATAAACTGAAAGATGAGTTCCTCGCAACAACCTCGCACGAATTGCGTACACCGCTACATGGCATG
>NZ_JAWOVT010000473.1:0-591 GCF_033340055.1 Vibrio sp. 1580 | reverse complement strand
GTTTACCCGGTGTGCTTGGCGGCATCTGCTTACTGCTTGCGATGTACGCACTGCAAATGATGCCCGTCAACTACGCAGGTTTAGGACTGCTGCTACTCGGTATCGCGCTCATGATTGCCGAAGCCTTTAGCCCAAGCTTTGGCATTTTAGGCTTGGGCGGCGTAGTAGCATTTGTGCTTGGTTCAATATTCCTGATGGACAGCGAGCTCCCGGGCTTCCAAATTGCCCTACCGTTGATTTTCGGTATCGCCATTTTCTCTATCGCGTTGATTCTTCTCACTATTGGTTTCTTACTCAGGATTCGAGGAAAAGGCGTCACCACAGGTTTAGAGACCTACCCCGGTAAACATGCCATTGTGAGTGACGACTTCATCGACGGACAAGGCCGCGTGCAGTTTGAAGGTGCATTTTGGCAAGCGAAGACCGAACAAGATCAAGAACTCAAACAAGGTGAATCGGTCACCATTGTTCATGTTAAAGGGCTAACCTTAACGGTGAAGCCCAATGACCGCCCTAAAGAATAGGAGGCGTTTATGATGCTCTACACTGTTGCTGTGATCGTGGTGCTGCTGTTCGCATTAGCGACACAAA
>NZ_JAWOVT010000472.1:0-591 GCF_033340055.1 Vibrio sp. 1580 | reverse complement strand
TTGAAAGCAGAATTTGGTGGCTGCAAAGCGTCTATTTTCTCTAGTTCAGATGAGTTGCTGAGCTGTCTTCGCATGCGTGCAGATAAGCAATTCAAATTAAACAATGGTGCGTTACCGTGTCACCAAAAAAACTACAGCATCGCAGAACGTAGTGCCGATGAAGTAAAAGGTGCAGATACCAATACTCAAATCGCTCCTGATTTTTCAAACCGTTTGAAGAAAAACATTGGCAAAATTGGCAAATGGGCTCGTAAAGAGAAATTAGATTGCTACCGCATCTATGACGCAGACCTTCCTGAATATAACGTAGCGATTGACGTATATGGCGATCAAATCGTGATTCAAGAATACGCAGCACCTAAAAATATCCCTGAAGAGAAAGCGAAACGCCGTTTGACGGATATCATTCGTGCAACGATTCAAGTGACTGGTGTAGAAGCGAACAAAGTTGTCCTTAAAGTTCGTGAAAAGCAGAAAGGTCGCAGCCAATATCAAAAGTTGGGTCAGGTATCTGAAACGTTAGAGGTGAACGAGTACGGCGTGAAGCTGATCGTGAATTTGCACGACTATCTTGATACGGGACTATTCCTA
>NZ_JAWOVT010000471.1:0-591 GCF_033340055.1 Vibrio sp. 1580 | reverse complement strand
ACCGCTGGCGAAAACGCGAAAAGCTGGACAACGCTTATCGCCGCGACCATTAAAAGCGTGCTGCTGGGCGTAGTTGGTGTGGCTGCGATTCAAGCGCTATTGATCGGTGCTGGCTTCTTTGTGTTTGGCGTTCCTGCTGCTGGTTTGCTTACTCTGATTCTGATGATTTTGTGTATCGCTCAGCTTCCTGCGCTGCTTGCCGTATTGCCAGTGATTGGCTACATGTACATGACGCAAGACAGCACAACCGCGACCATGTTTACCGTGTGGGCGGTTGTCGGTGCGCTGTCTGAGAACTTACTAAAACCAATGTTTATGGGCCGTGGTGTAGACGTACCAATGCCTGTGATTCTGCTTGGGGCCATCGGCGGTATGCTTTTCTACGGCATCGTTGGCCTGTTCCTAGGTGCAGTTATTCTGGCGATTTGGTATGAGTTGTTCGTTTGGTGGTTGAGCATCGAGAAAGCACAACAGCAAGAAGAAATGGCTGAACTCAAAGAAGAAGAGGAACAAACAGAATCTGGACATGGTGCCGGCATTTAAATTACCAATGTAATGCCTTCTCTTTGACCGAATAAAACAAACCGTTGC
>NZ_JAWOVT010000470.1:0-592 GCF_033340055.1 Vibrio sp. 1580 | reverse complement strand
CATCGAAGTGGTAAAAACGCGTGCTAAATTCATCGGTTTTGAAGTGCTAGTTGGCTCTTTAGAATCTCTACCAGAGCAAGACGTATTCGGCGCGCTGGTTCAATACCCAAGCACAACGGGTGAAGTTCGTGATCTAACGGACATCATCGCGAAAGCACAAGCAAACAAAACGCTTGTTACTGTTGCGACTGACCTGCTTGCTTCTACCCTATTGAAACCTGCTGGAGAAATGGGCGCAGACGTCGCAATCGGTTCAGCTCAGCGTTTCGGCGTACCAATGGGTTACGGCGGTCCACACGCGGCATTCATGGCAACTCGTGACAAACACAAACGTACAATGCCAGGCCGTGTTATCGGTGTTTCTATCGATGCAAAAGGCAACCAAGCACTTCGTATGGCAATGCAAACTCGCGAGCAGCACATCCGCCGCGAAAAAGCGACATCAAACATCTGTACCGCTCAAGCGTTACTAGCAAACATGGCATCTTTCTACGCGGTTTACCACTGTGCAGAAGGTCTACGCACCATTGCTCGTCGCACACACCACATGACTGCCATCCTTGCTGCTGGCCTAACAAAAGGCGGCTTTTAA
>NZ_JAWOVT010000469.1:0-592 GCF_033340055.1 Vibrio sp. 1580 | reverse complement strand
GCCTCCGTCACATAGGCGTTACCCGGACCAAAGATTTTATCGACTTTAGAGACGCTTTTCGTACCGTAAGCCATTGCAGCGACCGCCTGTCCACCACCGACATTGTAAACTTCATCAATGCCGCACAACTTGGCAACGTACAAAATTTCATCTGCAATCGGTGGAGGAGAACAAAGCACCACTTTACGACAACCAGCGATTTTTGCAGGCACGCCCAGCATCAATACTGTCGATGGCAATGGCGCGCTACCACCAGGAATATACAACCCTACTTTTTGAATGGGACGTGTCACTTGCTCACACATCACTCCAGGTTGTGTTTCCACTTTAATTGGTTGTGGCTTTTGTGCTTTATGAAATTTAGCAATGTTGCTGTAAGCCTGCTCTAGTGCTTGTTTCATTTCCGCAGAAAGGCGCTCTGAAGCCGCATTAATTTCTTTGGATGGAACTCGGATTGATTCCGGTTTTACACGGTCAAACTTTTCTGTAAGTTCTAATAGCGCTGCGTCACCTTGAGTACGCACCTTTGCGATCACATCCGCAACTGCAGCGGTAATATTCGCGCCTTCCGCAATGGCAGGACGCTCTAAAA
>NZ_JAWOVT010000468.1:0-593 GCF_033340055.1 Vibrio sp. 1580 | reverse complement strand
ACCCACACCGCTCTTCGCACGTCAGCCCCTGACGTTTGATGCGGTAGCAACGGTTGTTGAGCGCGATACTGAAATGTGGCAATTGGTCGTTGGTCAGATGAAAGCGCGTTTCGGTGACATCATCGACGGTCTAAGCCAGCTTGAAGACTTTGTACTGTTCAACCTTAAAGCTGAGAAAGGTTTGTTCGTAAAAGGGTTCGGTCAAGCGTATCAAGTCTCAGGCGATGACTTGGTTGATTTTGTGCATCTACAAGAAGGCCACAAGAAAATCGAAAACGCCTAATGCGGACGTCGTTTTTATGATTGCTAGGAGGGAGTTAGGTTATACTGGCTCCCTTTTTTACATTGGAACAACAGCATGAGACCTGTAAGCAAGGAACTGAGCGAGATCTGTTATCCCTTTATTTACGAAGACAGCCCTGTGTGCGATTTCGAGATCACCGCAGACGAGTTGTGCAGCCGGATTGGGTTGGTGCTGTCGATGGAATTGGACGACTTCAGTCGAGATATTCTCACGCGCCTTCAGCCTAATGTTTACCATCTCAATGGTTCGGTGCGTGGCAAGTTAGCGATTACAGAATCGGAAGTTGAAG
>NZ_JAWOVT010000467.1:0-594 GCF_033340055.1 Vibrio sp. 1580 | reverse complement strand
AATAGAGCCGCCGTCAGAATGTAAGCCGATTTGATGTGCGCATATTCAGACTCGTCGAAACGCTCTTTTTGAACGCGAGTCATGTAAAGAATATCGAGCTCAGGAATTACCGCTTCCATTTCTGTGTGTAGGCTGTATTCAATGCCAGCTTCATCGAGTTCTTCGCAGATGTACTCTGGCATCGCCAATGCGTCTGGAGCGACAAAGTAGAAGCGGATGTTATTGAACTTCGCCAGTGCTTGAGTCAGTGAGTGAACGGTGCGGCCGTATTTTAAATCGCCGACAAATGCCACGTTTAGGTTGTCTAAGCGACCCTGCGTTTCCGCGATGGTGTAGAGGTCAAGCAGAGTTTGTGTTGGGTGTTGGTTAGCACCGTCGCCCGCGTTAATCACTGGAACGCCATTCGAAAACTCGGAAGCAAGGCGCGCTGCACCTTCTTGAGGGTGGCGCATCACAAATGCATCGACGTATGAAGAGATAACTTGTACAGAATCAGAAAGCGTTTCCCCTTTCTTCGCCAGAGACGTATTACCATCGTTATCAAAACCAATGACATCACCACCAATGCGTTGAATCGCGGTCTCAAATGACAAG
>NZ_JAWOVT010000466.1:0-594 GCF_033340055.1 Vibrio sp. 1580 | reverse complement strand
CGGGCAGCGCCTTCCACACCGGCTTGCCAAACCGCGCGCGCAACTGGGCCACGCGTTCGGGCGATTCCGAACCGTGCAGCTGCAGCGCGTTCAGCTTGGCTGCCACCAGTGCGTCGGCGATGACAGCATCATCCGCATCGACGAACAAACCGACCATGGCGATCTGGCCAGCTGCGCGCGATGTCAAAGCGCCCGCGACATTCGACGTAACCGCACGGGGCGACGCTGGATAGAACACCAACCCGGCATAGTCCGCCCGCGCCGCGATGGTCGCATCGAGCGCCTCGGGTGTGCTGATCCCGCAAATCTTGATTTTCGCGGGCATGCGGTCAGTCGGGGTTCTGGATCAGCCGCACCAGCGTGCAGTCGGGATCGATCAGGTAGCCGATCCTCAGGCCGCTCGCCTCCAGTTGCGGAGCTTTGAAGCGCGGCCAGCCGGTGCTTTTTTCCTCGGCTCCCGCCGCGTTCACCAATGCCACCATGGCATCGAGATCATCCAACCGCAGGCAACAGCCGAACGAGCTCGTAGCTGGGTCGAGGTCAGCACAGGGGAAGCATCCGAGCTGCAAACCGCCGCGCTGCCGGATAAGCCAG
>NZ_JAWOVT010000465.1:0-594 GCF_033340055.1 Vibrio sp. 1580 | reverse complement strand
GCTTATCTAAATTGGTATAAAGTGAGAAACCATGATGAAAAAAACAACGACACTTCTTGGAATTTGCGCAATCCTTTCTGCGCCTGCCTTCGCTGCTCAGTTGACTCTGCAAAAGGAGTTAGTGCCTCGCGTTATTAATGGTGAGTTCGTTTACCCTGAGTGGATCTCTGACAACAACAGTATCGAGCTAAAAGACGGTGAAAACCAGTTAGCGGTGACTGTTGGTCAAATCGTGTTTGAAGATGGAAAGCGCCGTAAGTTTGATTCGCAGCCTCTTTTATTAGAGTTTGATGCAGAAAAAGATGCTGAACTTTCTCTGACTTACAAAACCTTCCGCACCATTGAAGAAGCGAAAGCCTTCGAACTCGATCCAAAAGTGATACTAAAGGATAAGAACGGAAAAGAAGTGGATTTCTCTATGGTTCAGCTCCGTAAAGGTGGTTTGCAAGGTTTTCGTGATTACGAGCGAGAAGTGGCCGACTACAACAACGCAGTGAACAAACAAGCGACCAAGAGCAGTATCGCGCAATCTCCTGCGGTGACGAAAACATTGAAAGAGTCGTTCAATGAACTCAGCCGTGAAGAGCAACAAGA
>NZ_JAWOVT010000464.1:0-595 GCF_033340055.1 Vibrio sp. 1580 | reverse complement strand
CACGCCTGCACAGAATGCCACTTCACCAACGGTGGTGTAGTTTCCACCCGCCTGACGACAAGTGGCATCCGACACGAGTGGAACATCGACTTCTTGCAATCTTGTTGGCGAACTACCGCCTTCTGACGTTCGACCTAAACCTGCAACTGTCAACCAATCTCCAATACTGGCGTACTGCGCCAAGCTGCCGTCAGCAATTTCGACGGCGGATACACCTTGAGGGACAGAATCTAGCTTTAGAACCGCAATATCGTAAGAAAGCGTGGCGCGGCGATAAGACGGATGCATGTGTATTTCACTCACATTCGCTCTTACTCCATCGGTGCCGTTGTACACGACGCCACCAATTTTCACGGCGATTTGACTCGGTGAATCGCCCTCCACACAGTGAGCCGCCGTCAATACATAGCCATTGCCAATGTAACTGGCACCGCAATAGGAGCGATTGCTGTAGCGACTTACAATTTGTGTGTAGAACTTCCATTCAGTTGGATCGGCGGTAATGCCGCCCACGATTTTCGGTTGAATGATGTGGTTTTGCGTCTGTGATAAATCATCAGCACTTGCAAACATTGGCAAGACTGCCAAAGCAAGT
>NZ_JAWOVT010000463.1:0-595 GCF_033340055.1 Vibrio sp. 1580 | reverse complement strand
AGTTTTAATTATTGATAGTGATGTTCATCATGGTGATGGAACCGCCACCTTGTGCCAAGAAGAGCCGGACATCGTGACGCTCTCTTTTCATTGCGATAAAAACTTTCCTGCCAGAAAACCACAGTCTGATTTGGATGTTCCGTTAGCAAAAGGAACAGACGATGAAACATTTTTGATGACGTTTAAAGAGGTGGTAGAGATGGCGTTGAATCTCCATCGTCCAGATATGGTGATTTACGACGCTGGGGTAGATATTCATCAAGATGATGAGCTTGGTTACTTTGACGTATCGACTCAAGCAATTTTTGAGCGTGATCGTTTTCTTTTTCAACTGATGAAAAACAGAGGGATTCCTGTTGCCGCCGTTGTGGGTGGTGGATATAGAACAAACCACGCAGACCTGGTACCTATTCACAGGCAGTTAATAAAAGCGGCGACAGAAGTCTTTGCATCTTGATAGTTGAAGAAGGCAATTAGGCAGAACAAAGATCACTAACGTATTAGTGGTCTTTTGCTAAATGTGGCGGAGTGTTGGGCTTGTATTCAAAGAGGGATTTGTCCAAGTCCTTTCAAATCTGAATATTGATCTGCACCA
>NZ_JAWOVT010000462.1:0-595 GCF_033340055.1 Vibrio sp. 1580 | reverse complement strand
TTTTTCATCGGCATTCAACTCAGGAACAGCGGTTTAACTCTGAGACAGATCTTGCTCAACAAACAAGGCATGGCGATTGCTGCCATTGTTATCGCCACTTGTATGCTCGGCGGCGTTATCGCTTCTGTGATTTTAGACTTACCACTTTATCAAGCATTAGCGATGTCTTCCGGATTTGGCTGGTACTCATTAGCAGGCATTTTGATGGGCGACGCATTTGGTCCTGTGTTTGGTGGGGCGTCTTTCCTTATCGAACTCATGCGTGAGTTGATAGCGCTGGTCGCGATCCCACTCTTTATCCGTAGCTACCCTTGTACAGCTATCGGTTATGCGGGCGCAACTGCGATGGACTTTACATTACCTGTGATTCAAACCACAGGTGGCGTCCGCTGCGTCCCTGTCGCTATTGTTAGTGGTTTTATCTTGAGTTTACTTGTGCCCGTTATGATGCTTTTCTTTGTATCACTTGCTAGCTAGATCTCAGGTTTTATCTTTAACATCCATTACAATACGGCAAAAATTTAAATACCCAGTTAACGTTAAAGTGGTCAGTACACTGACAACTTATTAATTTGAATTTTGTTATTTAGCCCAA
>NZ_JAWOVT010000461.1:0-595 GCF_033340055.1 Vibrio sp. 1580 | reverse complement strand
ATCTCTCGTTCGTTGGCGTAGCAAAGAGTTTGGCGAAATTTATCCCGATGAGTTTATTCCCGTAGCCGAGAACAAAGGCTTGATCGTCGAGCTAGGCTATCAAGTGTTCGCGAAAGCTTGTCAGTTCATAAAACAATACCGTGAACGCTACCAAAATGAAGTAAGAGTGAACGTAAACGTCTCCGTTCTGCAGCTTATGAATGGTGAGTTTCCCTCAAGAATCAAAGCCATGGCTGACGAGGCTGGCGTCGCACCTCAGTCTATCGTGCTAGAGCTCACCGAAACATTCATTTTGGATAACAACCAAACGGCTATGGCCCCCTTAAACACGCTTCGTGAGTTGGGTTTTGCGTTGTCTTTGGATGACTTTGGTTCCGGGTACAGTTCTTTAAACTGCTTCTTTGATTTACCGATGACGCAGATAAAAATCGATAAATCGATGGCTTGGAAAACGCTGACAAACCACTCTTCGCGAGAGTACCTAAAGTTTTTGATTGCAATGTGCCACGAGAACAATATTGAGGTAGTGATTGAAGGCATTGAGGATGCGAAGATGTGCGACTTCTTTACTCAGATGGGCGTCGACTATTTACAA
>NZ_JAWOVT010000460.1:0-596 GCF_033340055.1 Vibrio sp. 1580 | reverse complement strand
GCCGTTTCACGAAGGATGGTTTTGAGCTTGTTGATGAAGCGTGACTGCTGCAGTTGAAGTGCCGATACATTGACTGCAATTTTGCCAAATTGAACGCCTCTCGCCAGCCAGTCAGTCCCTTGTAAACAGGCGTCTTTGAGTACCCATTCGCCGATGCTTTGAATCAAGCCAGTCTTCTCTGCGATCGGAATAAAATCCGCAGGTGGCACTAAGCCAAATTCTGGGTGTTCCCAACGCACCAAGGCTTCCACACCAATAATTGCGTTTTGCGCGAGGTTGTATTGCGGCTGATACACCAAATGCAGTTGTTCTTTTTCTATCGCTTCATGCAGCGCAGATTGAATTCGGACGTGCGATACCGATTTGTCAGTTAAATCCGGAGAGTAGAACGCGTAGCCGTTGCGGCCATTTTTCTTCGCCAGATACATTGCAGTGTCGGCGTTTTTTAGCAGTGTTTCACTGTCTTGACCGTCGTTCGGGTAGAGTGCGATACCGATGCTGGTGGAGATCCGCAGCGAATCGTGATTTGCCAGATCGAACGGACGGCGGAACACACCCAAAATCGAGCTTAACGTTTCGAGTAACGGAGAATCGCC
>NZ_JAWOVT010000459.1:0-597 GCF_033340055.1 Vibrio sp. 1580 | reverse complement strand
AAACAAACGAGCGGCATTGAGCGGCTGCATCAAGTCGTGACTTACGGCCGCTAAAAAACGCGATTTCGATTTCGATTCCAAATCCGAACGCTGCGTCGCTGCCACTAGCTGTTTGTTGAGTTGCTCCAACTCTCTGGTGCGCGCGCGCACTCGCTCTTCTAACGTTTCATTGGCGTCTTTCAGCGCTTGCTCGGCATCGCGGAATACGGTGATGTCCGTAAAGCTCATTACAAAACCACCGCCGGGCATCGGGTTACCCTGCACTTCAATCACTCGTCCATCAGGGCGCACACGGGAAGAAGTATGTCGCGTGCCTTGCTCAAGATGATACACGCGGCGGCGTACGTGGTCTTCTGGCTCGCCGGCGCCACACAAACCTTGCTCAGCATTGTGGCGAATCACATCAGCAATCGGTCGGCCGACTTGAATTAATCCGGGTGGGAATACAAACATTTCTAGGTAACGCTGGTTCCACGCCACCAGCCGCAGTTGTTTGTCGCCCACCGCAATCCCTTGGCCCATATGTTCTATCGCCCCTTGGAGTAACCCGCGGCTAAAGTCGTACAGCTCGGAAGCTTCATCAACAATGGTTGCGAC
>NZ_JAWOVT010000458.1:0-597 GCF_033340055.1 Vibrio sp. 1580 | reverse complement strand
TCATGACCAAGAAACTGTGGATTATCGGCGCGATCGGCGCCGGTTTATTGGGTGTTTACTTGTTAAGTGACGAGAGCAGCATGGCGTCTGCGGCCAGCTCTTTAAACAGCGCTCCTGTCGATAAAAGAAAAAGCCAACATCACTATGGTGAACGTACGTCGTTAATTGAGGTGAAGCAGGCGCTCACAACATCGGCGTTGGATGGCTCGAGCTCTCTCGATTTAGATGCAGTGCTTAATGCGACGCCATTCGATCAACAAAACGTCGCCGAGAACCCTTTTGATACGTTTGATGGTTACTACCCTTACGATCTGACGGCGGTGACACCACAACCCAAGGTTGATGCGGCGAACAACAGCAAACCCATCATCAATCTATCGGTCGAACAGCAACTGCAAACCATCATTTATGGTTGGGAGCTAACGCAGAACAAGCCGATCAGCAATTCGTTAAGTCTGAACCAATTGTTTGAAGACCCCGATGGTGACCTGCTCACCACTCGGATCTGGTTAGAAAACGCCAATGGTCTTCAGGTGCTCAACCAAGGCCAAATCGTTGTACAAGGTGCGCCAGAAGAAATCGACCAAACCACTTACT
>NZ_JAWOVT010000457.1:0-598 GCF_033340055.1 Vibrio sp. 1580 | reverse complement strand
GCATTAGCTGACAAGCTGGTGCTCAGTAAGTTGCGCGCACTGCTCGGTGGTCGTATCAACTTTATGCCATGTGGTGGCGCGAAGTTGGATGAAACCATTGGTCGTTTCTTCCATGCTATTGGCATCAACGTGAAGTTGGGCTACGGCATGACAGAAACCACCGCGACGATTTCGTGCTGGGATGACAAGTGCTTTGATCCGGATTCTATCGGTATGTCGATGCCTGGCGCGCAAGTGAAGATTGGCGAAAACAACGAGATTCTAGTTCGTGGCCCGATGGTGATGCGCGGTTACTACAAAATGCCAGAAGAGACCGAAAAGACGTTTGATGAGCACGGTTTCTTAAAGACCGGTGATGCTGGCCATATTGATGAAAATGGCAACCTGTTCATCACCGATCGCATTAAAGAACTGATGAAAACCTCTGGTGGTAAATACATTGCACCGCAAATGATCGAAGGTGCGATTGGTAAAGACCACTTCATTGAGCAGATTGCGGTGATTGCCGATACACGCAAATTTGTTTCTGCGCTGATTGTGCCGTGTTTTGACTCTCTTGAAGAATATGCGAAAGAACTGAACATCGCATACCATGACC
>NZ_JAWOVT010000456.1:0-598 GCF_033340055.1 Vibrio sp. 1580 | reverse complement strand
AAGACTCAGTGCGGATTTAATGTTGGGTTAATTTTGGTCGGTGTTGCATGTTTGGCACTTTAGAGTGACGAAATTACCAATAGTATGAATGTGCAATTCAACATACTTCACGGTTTATCCTATAAATTGCGGATATTTTAAGAAATTAATATTCATTAAATTGATAACTGGCGACGGATCTTTATGATGACGGTTGATATGTCGATAGAGCACTCATTAGCCAGTGTTTGGCGGTGTAGGAGAACTGTAATTCGTCTCTACAGAACTCGATTTATTAAGGCTTAAAACTCGAATGCATAACGCATTTACGAACCGATATAACTAACAACGGAGTTGGTCGTGAAAAAACTACTATTGGCTACAGCAGTGGTCGCAGCAGCGGGGGCCGCTGGGTACCTGTACCAAAATAACCTTCCTCAGAGCGGTTCAAGCTCACTATTGGCGCAAATCCCAGCCGATTCGCTCGTCGTTACTTTCCAAACAGAACCTTTCAAACACTATGAATATGTGAACGCGTTTGGCTCTGCCAATCAAATGACCATGTCTGATATGTTTGTTGGTGAGCAGCTGTCACCAAAAGAGCAGTTTGCGATCGATC
>NZ_JAWOVT010000455.1:0-598 GCF_033340055.1 Vibrio sp. 1580 | reverse complement strand
ATCGTTGAGGAGTCGGAGTTAGTTTCGTCTGGTTCTTCTTTTAGCGTCGGTTATGGTTGGAACAGCTTTGGTGTGATTACATCAAGCCCTGAACGATATAAAGAACGCAAATACGGGAAGTTAGTGGTAGAGCTGGTGGATAGTAAGGCGAACCAAGTTGTGTGGAAAGGCGTTTCAAGCCGCAAGTTAACCGAATCAATGAGTACTGAGAAAAGGGAAAATTTGATCACAGAAGAAGTGGCGAAAATGTTCGAAAACTACCCATACGGTAAGAATTAAGTCCTCCGTTATATCAAACTGAGTGGCTAAAACCACGAGGCGAGAATTTCGATTGCAAATTCTCGCCCTCAGAGTTAAAAGTACGTATTACTGTGATGTAGGTGAACGTTGTGCGTGCTCTTCTTATTAGCTTTTTCGGGCTATTTCTGAGCTTATTGGCGGTTTCTGTCGGCCAAGAGTCAACGTCGCCTGAAACTGTTCACCACTACA
The DNA here is from genome assembly GCF_033340055.1 of Vibrio sp. 1580. NCBI lineage: Bacteria > Pseudomonadati > Pseudomonadota > Gammaproteobacteria > Vibrionales > Vibrionaceae > Vibrio > Vibrio sp. 1580. Next base: position 109 of record NZ_JAWOVT010000455.1, on the reverse strand, counting down.
CCGTCGGCAGTGTGTTTTATGATGAAGACGCACAAGTTTCCGAAACGCCACTAGCACCACCTTTTCATTCGTTTGCTAGCCTGTTAAATCGCAATGCGTTGCGAGTTCA
>NZ_JAWOVT010000454.1:0-599 GCF_033340055.1 Vibrio sp. 1580 | reverse complement strand
CCATGATCACGCGAACATGGAAAGGGGGGCGTCTTACACGGGGAGCCTTCGCGCGTTATCGATTGACGACATTATTCTTAAAGCCGAAATGATGGGCTTTACCAGCTACAAAGTATTCTTGCCTCGTTCAGATGACGGTGTTTACACCGTTGCATCCAACTCAATGGGAGGGGACATCTCTGACCCAAGACAATATCGAACCAGCCATTTTGACCAATACTCAGGTCGTTTGCTGGTGGATGTGACTTGGCAGGATTACAGCTGGTTTGCCAAGTTAATGGCTGCGGGTGTCTCACTTCACCAAGGAGACGTAAGCATCATCAATAAGGCGTTGAATGTGCTGTTCTGTTTGGCATTTATTCTGATTGCTATTTCCGGAGTGGGGATGTGGTGGTTACGTCGACCAAGTCGCAGCGCATCGCTTGGCGCGCCGCCACAATTTCAACATAACGGAGTGTGGAAATTGGGGTTAGCCACATTGGTTGCCATTTGTGCCGCGTTCCCGATGGGCGGCTTAGCCATTGTGAGCGTTTTGCTGCTGGACTGGTTGGTGTTCAACCGTGTCGAGAAGCTAAAAGCAGCACTGAACTAAGGTGTTG
>NZ_JAWOVT010000453.1:0-600 GCF_033340055.1 Vibrio sp. 1580 | reverse complement strand
TGTGAGGTAACCCCTAATTTAGGGATAGCTTATTTCCAATATGGAAATTAACGGTTTGTTTTTTTTCATTAGTGGCAAGGCTTAACTAGGCGTAAAATTCAATCTAGCCCTTTAGGGGTAATGGTCTGTACCTACCCAGATCCAGATGTCGTGGTCTTTTTTGCAGGAACATCCTTGATGACAAGCCTATCTGAACTCCAACAGCGTTTTCTCAATATCGCAACTGACGGCCGTTTGTCTCCGAAACAGAAGTCTAACTTCCTCGCTCTAGAAGCCGAAGCATGTATTCCATACATGCCCATTTCTGAAGCACTTCGTGAAGCGATGAGCGATGGCGTAATTTGTGACATGTTTGAAGGTCATGCGCCTTTTAAACCGCGTTACGTTTTACCTGACTATGCTAAGTTTTTATCTCAAGGCTCTGAGTATTTGGAGTTGCCACCTGCAGAAGATTTTGATGATGCGCTAAATATGCTTACCATCATCTATCATCATGTGCCGTCAGTTACTAATATTCCCGTGTATTTAGGGCAGTTAGACGACGTCCTGATGCCTTATGTAGGCGACCAAACTGAAGCGCAGATTTACAAAAAACTTCGA
>NZ_JAWOVT010000452.1:0-601 GCF_033340055.1 Vibrio sp. 1580 | reverse complement strand
TATCGGAAGGCGCAAGTGCCACGCCACCTACAGCGAATTTCACTGGGACAAAAAACAGTGCCAGAGTAATAGCTGCAAGGAGTGGAACGGTATTACTTATCGGTACAGAGCTGTTGGTAGATTCCATAATAGCCCTCTCGAAATTTGTTGATGGTGTAGAGTTTGGCTCGGTTGACGGAATAATGACTTGCCGAATTGTAAAGAGCCGCGTCTTCGCATAGCTCTGCAACCTTTTGCGCAAGCAGATTGCTATCACCGACTTCGAACAGATATTTTGAGCTGCCGGTAACCTCATCTAATCCCGGAACATCGGACGCGAGTACGGGCAAACCTGCTGCCATCGCTTCTACGGCGGCGAGCCCGAATCCTTCAACGTGGGAAGATTGCACGTAGATATCCATATCGCTGAGAAAACGAGGGATATCGGATACGACTCCGTGAAAATGCACGCGAGGTGAAACGTTTAACGATTGAGCAAGTCGTTGAAGCGAGGCTTTTCTATCTCCATCTCCAGCAAGGTGTAAGTGGTAGCACTCAGGCAGTTTTGCGATGGCGTGAATTAACGTTTCGTGATCTTTGTGTTCATGTAGTCGACCAACCA
>NZ_JAWOVT010000451.1:0-601 GCF_033340055.1 Vibrio sp. 1580 | reverse complement strand
TAACTTGGCACGATCTAAGGTGTTGTCGTCATGCGTAATGTCTTGACCAAAATGTTGAATGATTGCATTTAACCCGGGAGTTCCAGGTTCGACGACTTCTCGTGCGACAATGTCTGCATCGACAATATCAATTTTAAACTGCTGCTTGAACAGATTCGTTACGGTAGTTTTACCGCTGGCGATACCACCCGTTAAGCCTATTACCAAAGCCATTTACACCCCTAAAATTGACGTGAAGTACCAACTTAGAATTTGATCGCCCCAGATTAAGCTTACCCATCCTGCAATCGCTAAATATGGGCCGAAAGGGAAAGCTCTCTCTATACCTTGTTTTTGTAGTCGTAACTGGACTAGCCCGAATATCACACCGACGACGGAAGAAAGTAGGATGATCATTGGTAATGATTGCCATCCTAGCCAAGCGCCAAGGGCAGCCAGCAATTTAAAATCACCGTAACCCATGCCTTCTTTACCAGTAAGCAGTTTGAAACCCCAATATACCGACCAAAGACACAAATAACCGGCAATCGCACCAATTACGGCGTCCTGTAGACTAACAGGGCTTATTCCTGTTAATGCTAACGCCATGCCAGCCCAAGTT
>NZ_JAWOVT010000450.1:0-601 GCF_033340055.1 Vibrio sp. 1580 | reverse complement strand
AACGTCGTTAAAAACGCAAACACAACCACAACAACTTGGTTAAACACAACTCAGAATATAGGTGATGTATGAATATTCTCCTCGATGCCATTACAAAATGGGCAAAAACGACACCAGATCGAGTAGCACTTGTCGGCTACGAAGCGAATCAAACGGTTGAACTGACTTACTCTGAATTGTTAAACAAGATCGAACTCGTTGCCGCCGAGCTTATTGCACAGAACATCAAAGCACTCGCGCTACGCGCAGAAAACAGCATCGATTGGGCCATTGTTGATTTGGCGGCGATGGCGGCAGACATAGTCGTCGTACCTATTCCGACTTTTTTCTCTGATGCACAAGTTGAACACACATTAGAGCAATCAGGCGTCGATGCTTTAGTCGGCGATTGGCAAGTATGGTTGGCTTCTAATCCTAAGCAAAGCTTTAACCAGCAAGACCATTCGTTTTCCATTGCAAATTTGCCTTTGCTGCGTCGTAACCAGTTGGGAGATGAAGATACACAAGTCGCTTATCTACCAGAAACCGGAAAAATCACATTTACGTCGGGCTCGACTGGTCAGCCTAAAGGCGTCTGTTTAAGCAATGATCATTTGTGTTT
>NZ_JAWOVT010000449.1:0-602 GCF_033340055.1 Vibrio sp. 1580 | reverse complement strand
TTCAACTTGTTTGGCAAAGGGCTTTACCCGTAAGCCTCGAACGCCGCGTTTTGTATAGAAAAAACCACCGTATTGTGCGGTGGTTTTTTATTCTTACTTTTGCGCAAATTTGCGGTCGTTAGTGCTTATGCCGCGCTTTTTCCAAAAGATCCGTAAAGTAATGACGCAGTGAATACAACATGATCAAGCTCGGGATCACCATTACGGCCGTGAGAATGAAAAACGTGCTCCAGTCATTTAGGTAGTCAACCAATTCACCGCTGAATGACGCTAGCGTGGTTCGTCCAAAGTTTCCTAGCGACGCAAGCAATGCATATTGAGTGGCAGAGAACGCTTGCCCGGTTAATAGAGTCAGAAACGAGACAAAGGCTACGGTGGAAAATGCCGTCGTAAAGTTATCAACGATGATGGTCGCTAAATACAGGTGCTCGCTGGGGCCAACAGACGCTATCCAAGCAAACATCAAGTTACTCGCTGACATAGCAATGCCGCCAATCATCAAACCGCGCACGATACCAAACTTCACATTGAACATACTGCCAACGAGAGTAAAGAAGATGGTGGCTCCCCATCCAATCAACTTCGAGTAGTAGCCAATTTGT
>NZ_JAWOVT010000448.1:0-603 GCF_033340055.1 Vibrio sp. 1580 | reverse complement strand
TGCGCGGTTTCAAATTTTTGAAAAGGCATTTTAAAAATACTGGTTCTTAAATTTTTCAGCGATATAATGCGGAAAACTAAGAATGAAAGGGGCAACAATGGAAAAGTCGACTCAGCCTGAAGCAGTTTCGTCAGTACTTAAGGTTTTTCATATTCTTCAAGCACTTGGTGAACAGAAAGCCATCGGCGTTTCAGAGCTTTCACAACGTCGAATGATGTCGAAAGCGACTACTTACCGTGTTCTGCAAACCATGAAATCGCTCGGTTACGTATCTCAAGAAGGCGAAGCGGATAAGTACTCTCTAACACTTAAGCTGTTCGAGTTGGGCGCAAAATCGCTTGAGTACGTCGATCTGATCGAACTGGCCGACAAAGAAATGCGCCACATTTCAGAACAAACCAACGAAGCCTTGCACCTTGGTGCGCTGGATGAAAATGCCATCATTTACATCCACAAAATCGACTCTGGCTACAACCTACGCATGCAATCGCGCATCGGTCGTCGCAATCCGCTCTACAGTACTGCGATTGGTAAAGTGCTACTTTCTGAGCGCGATGAAAGCTTCGTTCGTGACGTATTGAGCGATGTCGAGTTCATTAAGCA
>NZ_JAWOVT010000447.1:0-603 GCF_033340055.1 Vibrio sp. 1580 | reverse complement strand
GAGGAAAACGACGTGCTTTTCATTGATGAGATCCATCGTCTTAGCCCTATGGTCGAAGAGGTGCTGTATCCGGCAATGGAAGATTACCAATTGGACATCATGATTGGTGAAGGCCCGGCCGCACGTTCTATCAAAATTGATTTGCCACCATTCACATTGATTGGTGCAACGACGCGTGCGGGGTCTTTGACTTCTCCGCTGCGTGACCGTTTTGGTATTACTCAGCGTCTTGAGTACTACAAAGTGCACGATCTACAGAACATTGTTCAACGCAGTGCAGATTGTCTAGGGTTGTCGATGGAGCCAGAAGGCGCGTTAGAAGTTGCTCGACGAGCTCGTGGTACGCCTCGTATTGCGAACCGTCTATTGCGCCGTGTACGTGACTATGCAGAAGTGAAGGGCAACGGACATATTTGTGCCGATGTTGCTGACAAAGCGCTTAATATGTTGGATGTCGATGCTCAGGGCTTCGATTACATGGACCGCAAGCTTCTTCTCGCTATCATGGAAAAATTTGGTGGTGGTCCAGTTGGACTCGACAATATGGCTGCCGCTATTGGTGAAGAAAAAGACACCATTGAAGATGTGCTAGAACCATATTTG
>NZ_JAWOVT010000446.1:0-604 GCF_033340055.1 Vibrio sp. 1580 | reverse complement strand
TGTTACTTGACTGGGATTCTGATAAACTACGCGCCCATTTCCTCTTTAGAGACGTTTCTATGCCATTTTCTAAGCTTGGTTTAAGCGCACCAATTACGGATGCCGTAACGGCGCTGGGTTACGAAAAACCGACTTCTATCCAACAAAAAGCGATTCCAATTGTGCTGCGTGGCAGCAACTTGATCGCGGCTGCGCAAACAGGCACGGGTAAAACCGCCAGCTTTGTTTTGCCAATCTTAGAAAAGCTCAGTCAAGGTGAGACGCAACGTAAAAAACGCGCTCGTGCCATCATTCTTACGCCAACGCGCGAACTGGCTCTGCAAGTGCATCAAAGTATTGAAGCGTACGGGAAGAACTTGCCACTGCGCTCAATGGCGATGTTTGGTGGCGTGGAATATGCGCCGCAGAAGCAAGCGCTGATTGAAGGCGTAGATATTGTGGTGAGCACACCAGGACGTCTGATTGATTTATACGGCCAGCGTGCGATCCATTTTGATGAAGTGGAAATGCTGGTACTGGACGAAGCCGATAAGATGCTTGATATGGGCTTTATCGACTCGATCGATAAGATCATCGATTGCATGCCAGAAGATGTTCAAAGTTT
>NZ_JAWOVT010000445.1:0-604 GCF_033340055.1 Vibrio sp. 1580 | reverse complement strand
TTGAATCGATTTTTAGCGATTCCAACACCAATACGGATACCTATCGCGAACTGGATTTACTGTTCATCGAATCGGATTCACTTTCGACAGGGGAGCGTTCTGCATTTCAACGTCGACTCGCACAAACCTCAAGTGTTCTTGCGGCGAATGCGCAGGGCAGTTATTTGGCGAATCAGTTATTAAAGCCAGATTTTCCTAATCAGTTGGTGTCGATGAAGGCTACGCTCGAACAAAAACTGGTTTCTTTTATCTTTTGGCTCATTGTCGTGAGCGGTTGTCTGTTGGCGGTGGTTTCATGGGCTGTCTTCTCTAAAAATGCGGTGGCGAATTCAAGTTCATCAGAGCCTGCCGTTTCTCAAACTGAAAACGCATCCAGTTCTTTAAAACACGAGAACAAAGCGCGTGAGTTGGCAAGTGATGCTCAAGCGAATAAAACGCAAGAGCTAACCCCTGATTCGCGACAAGAATTGCTGGCTCCGCAAGAACCGTTTATCGATATAAACAGAATGCTGGATTCGCTTTCTGGCGATGAAGGCGCTGTCCGAATGTTGCTCGAGGTCTTTATTCAAGATCATGCTGAAGATGGTTCTAAATTTCATAAACT
>NZ_JAWOVT010000444.1:0-605 GCF_033340055.1 Vibrio sp. 1580 | reverse complement strand
AGGTGATTTGGGATTTGGATTATTACCAGTCATTTAACCAAGCTTTGTTTCAATCTGCGAGCGTAGGTTCTGTTCTTGAAGACAAAATGCCGTTGATTTTTGACTGCTACTTCATGACGCTAATCGCACATTTAAGCCGAGCAGAACCGGATGTTGAAGCTGCGCTTACAGATCTTCATGCTAAGTTTCAGCAAATCATTCCCATTGAATCACTTGGCTAATGGCTAAAAGTCGTATCTGAGATCCAGCATTTCAAACAACATTGGTTTGGATGAAGCCTTCTTGTTAGAGCGTTCAAAGGTGCACAGGAGCGTTTACCGAGCGGTTGATTGATTCGGCTATGCTATCGACGCGAGACAGGTCGATCTCATCCTCCCCAACTTTTGGTGGTGATTGCATGGCTGAGTAGTTATAGAGAAATCGATAAATCGCTTGCCACTGTTTAATGCGCTGCAAACTCAAGTGGGCAGCGTAGCTTGGTGGTAACCATTGGGTATAACGGTTCCAAAACTCGCTGTTCCAATTTGGGTGTGTCGGGATTAATTCGTCTATCGATTCCGATGGTCTTGCGCTTTTTTGAGTCAGCCAACCCATCCCCACTTGCC
>NZ_JAWOVT010000443.1:0-605 GCF_033340055.1 Vibrio sp. 1580 | reverse complement strand
GTTGGTGAAGAAGTCGTCGCAGAAACCAACAACATGTCGCAACGCGCCTCTCAAGTCGACGAACTCGCTGGCGGTCAACGTGAAGAAACCGAGCAAGTTGCCGCAGCGATGACGGAAATGACAGCCACCGCGCATGAGATTTCGAACAACGCTAACCAAGCAGCAGAATCAGCACGACACGCCGATGAAAACGCTCAACAAGCGAAACACATCGTCGATTCCGCTGCGAATTCTGTCGAAGAGCTGGCAAGCGAAGTTTCAGAGGCGAGCACTGTGATTGCCCGTTTAGAAAGCGACGTTCAAAACATCTCATCATCTTTAGAAGTGATTCAAGATATTGCCGAGCAAACTAATTTGCTTGCGCTAAACGCCGCGATTGAAGCTGCGCGAGCTGGCGATCAAGGGCGTGGATTCGCGGTAGTAGCAGATGAAGTCCGCAAGCTTGCAAGCCGCACTCAAGACAGTACGGGCGATATCCATAAAATGATTGAGCAACTAAAATCTGGCTCAGATGCCGCTGTACGTGCGATGGAATCAAGCCAAGCGCGCGGTGAAGCAACGGTAGAAGAGGCGCGCGCAGCCTCGGTTGCGTTGCAAGACATTCA
>NZ_JAWOVT010000442.1:0-606 GCF_033340055.1 Vibrio sp. 1580 | reverse complement strand
GGCTGCTATTCGAAAGGAAAGGGGGTTAACTCAAGGCCAATTAGCGGATGAGCTAGCCCGAAGTTACAGCGCTTTTGAAAGCTTAAATCAACCCACACTAAGCCAGTGGGAAAGCGGTAAAGTAACGCCCAGTTTGCTCAAGCGGCTTGCTTTCGCTCACTACATCGGCAAGCAGTATCAATACACCTCCAGCGAATACAAACGGGTCAAAGCTTCACAAAGCAAAAGCATCTATTTGAGCTTTAAAGACATTGTTTACGAATACCGTGTAACCGATGTAAAAAATTGCGCCCTTAGCCAAATCAGTTTGACGGAGTATGAGCAAATTAACGCCGTGCACAAACAACTGATCACGCCCGGCGGAATAGAAGACACGCTCAATCAATTCAATGAATCCCCCAGCAAGGCCCGCCTCTACTACTGTGAAGGCATGTTGGTTGGCCATTTGATTTATCAAGAGCTGAGGTCTGAATTTAGGATTCTCAGCTTTTGGCATTTAGGGCGCTCGATACTGAAGTACTTAGTCACCGACATTCTCCAAGTCATGGGAAATACGATCATCCATTTCCCGGTTCATGAGCCCGTGATTAAACAACTTCTCTTCGA
>NZ_JAWOVT010000441.1:0-607 GCF_033340055.1 Vibrio sp. 1580 | reverse complement strand
CATCATCGGTGTGATGATGTTCGTGGTTGAATCACCGATACGGTAAGCCGCTTGAATGGTTTCTGGAGCATAACCCACTAGCATTAGCATTGGCACGAAGATAGGAGCTGTCACGGCCCACTGCGCCGATGCAGAACCGATCATCAGGTTAATGAAGCCACACATCAGAATGAATGCGAAGAACAACATAGGGCCAGTCAGACCGATGCTTTGCAGGAAGTCAGCACCTGCAACGGCAAATACTTGGCCAAAGTTCGTCCACTTAAAGAAAGCAACAAACTGCGCAGCGAAGAACACCAACACGATGTACATGCCCATCGAAGACATTGATTTAGACATCGCATCGATAACATCACGGTCGGTTTTCATCGTGCCAACGACTTTACCGTATACAAAGCCAGGGATAGCAAAGAATACGAATATGAAAGCGACGATACTTTTCAGGAATGGGGATCCTGCAACAGTGCCAGCGTCTGAACGTAGGATGCCGTCTTCTGGAACAATCGTCCAAGCCAACAAAGCAGACACAACCAACACAGCAAGACCAGCAACTTTCAGACCTTTCTTCTCAAGGTCAGTTAGGTTGCCCATTTTGTCGTTAGACAAA
>NZ_JAWOVT010000440.1:0-608 GCF_033340055.1 Vibrio sp. 1580 | reverse complement strand
CACTGTTAAACTGCGGCGCATAACTTAGCCAAGTGTTACGTTGGTTCCAGTCTTGGATTAGCGCTGATGCGGCCAACACCGGAGTTGTCTGAGTTTGGAGCAGAATAAAGTGCTTACCTTTCTGAGAAAGTGACAACAAGGGCAAGATTTCATACCACTTTTCTCCTTGAACGAAGAGCTCCAAATTACTCAGCGCAACGGCGTCACTCAAGGTCATTGCCACTGGGTAGCTGGGCAGTTGAACGCGCATTGAAGACTCTGAAATATCATCAATGAGCATTGCTGAGTAAGAGGCGTCTTCGAAGGAGAGTTCAGTCGCTGGTTCGCGGTTTTCAAGCGAGTATTTCTGTTTGATGGCTTCGATTTCGCAAGCGCACCAAAAGTCTAACCAATGAGGGAAGCACTCTGCTACGGTTAGTTCAAGTAAATAGACGTCGTCATGTAGGTTGTTCGGATGCAGTCGAACCAAATCTCGCTAATCCATTAACTCAAACAAGACAGAAAGACTTTTGGACTGGTACTCAGGATAGCGTGCCAGCAAGTTCGTTTCTCGTTGATGAGTGATGGACTCAAAGAGAGAGGCTCTCTCTTGTGGTGTGAGGAAGCGA
>NZ_JAWOVT010000439.1:0-608 GCF_033340055.1 Vibrio sp. 1580 | reverse complement strand
AAGTGCTTGCGTTCAAAGCTACTGAAATCATCGGGTGCGATGTGGTTGTCAGGTGTGGTGCCTGCCAGAATCGCATTGAGTTGATGACGGAAACGTACCTGAGTAATAAAGCGATACGCGCCAATGATGTTTTCAACACTGTCTTTCGACAATGTGCCGTGCTGGGCTGCGTAGCGAAAACGCTCTTCTGTGCCAGTTAACGAGCCGCCAGCGGCAAGACTGAAAATACGCGCCAGATCGATGATCAGATTCAAGGCGTACTTTTTGATGTTTAACGTGTTGCTGTTTTCCCCACCTTTTTCCAACACCAAATTGTTGAAAATGCCAAGTGGCGGCTGAGTGTCAATCGCATCGCGCACCAAAGCCGGAATAAAGCTCGGGCTCTTTTGAATGCAATCATGCAAGTGTTGTTGGATTTGGTCGACAAACTCGCGGTTGCCGTGAATGGCACGTACTTCAAGGAATACGCTAATGCTCAATAGTTTGTTGTATTCTGGGCTGGCCACCCATTTCTGATAGTACTCTTTCCAACGACGAATTGGCTGACACCACTTTGGTGACGCCGCCATGTACTTGCCGTCACAAAGCGGATAACCGCACGCCGCCAA
>NZ_JAWOVT010000438.1:0-609 GCF_033340055.1 Vibrio sp. 1580 | reverse complement strand
TAAGTTGGGTTGGTGAACCAGTGCTTGCTTGTCCACTTTGTTCAACGATACGTTCGCCATGCCTTCAATGGATTGCGGCGATAATTCCGCGTTCAAGATAAAAGCGTCATACAACCACGTTTCTAACTTATCATCTACGCTCCAACGAATTGGCTGCTGCATGTGATACGTCTTCATGCCAGGTCGTTGTTGTTGCAACCATTCAATGAACTTCAACGTGAAGCCACGTCCGCAGCCCTCATAGCCATGAATCGTGCTAGAAAAGACCAAACGATGATAATGCTCGGTGATTTGTTTGAGCATCGGGACGGGAATCGCAGCCGCTTCATCAACTAGCAACAAATCACACTCAGGCAGCGAAGACAACAATTCGTCAGGCGCAATAAACTGAATATACCCATATCCGACTTCCAAACGGTCTTTCTTCATCTGTTTGGCATCCGTAAGTAAACGCTGCGCGTGCTGATAGACTGGCTCAACAGCGTTAATAGAAGGCGCGGTAAGTAATATACGCAGCGGCTTGTGTTGCAACAACTGAGCACAAGCGATACCTAACGCGCTGCTTTTACCTCTACCGCGATCAGCCGTGAGCACTAAAGGACGCTTACG
>NZ_JAWOVT010000437.1:0-609 GCF_033340055.1 Vibrio sp. 1580 | reverse complement strand
TCACGATAAGTTGAACTGCCGTTGCAACGATGAGTGCTCCAGTCGCTACATAGATGTCGTACATCTTGTATAGAGCGAAGAAGATAATGAGAGGAATAAAATCAAGGATTTGCTTCATGTTGCCAAAAACTACCGAGTTGTTGAGTTGCTGACAGTCTAGCGGAATCTGGCGTAATGTGAATAGCTCAAGGGATTTGGATAAAAAATTGCCGCTCAATGAGCGGCAATGTATTGATATGTTTAAGGCACCTAAAAAGGCGAAATCTTGCTCGTTAGTACAGATAGCTTGGTTAGCTTCTGTAGGCTTGACTCATGGCTCGAGAGCTAAACGATTCTTTCCTACGCCACACGTTGGTATTGAGAAATCAGAGACTTTACGTCTTCCAAATAGCCTTCTCTCAACAAGTTATCGACGGTGGCTTCTAGCTCTTCATGCGTCATGGTGAAGCAAGTTGATTTGCCTGTCATTAGGCTCAAATATTGGTGATACTCTTCCTCGGTGTAGCGTCCGATTCTGTCTAACAATAGTGCTTTTATTCCGTGATGAATCAAGCCGTAATATGTGTGTCGGTGAAGTAACATAGCCATCTCCTTATCAAGCTTCCTGAC
>NZ_JAWOVT010000436.1:0-609 GCF_033340055.1 Vibrio sp. 1580 | reverse complement strand
CATGCGCGACAGCCGCATTCAAGGCCTCGTAGCGGAACTGATACATATTGTTGTCCGGCACTAGGTCGATGACATGAAACTTCTCGAGTTGCTCGCGAGTACGCTGATTCGGACACAACAAGTACACTTCACAGCGAGCATCTAACGCGTCTTTAATGGCGTTTTCGAGAGCTAGGCCCACCGTAACATCCAGCATAGGAACATCGGTCAAATCCAAGATCATCACGTCGTAATCAGAAATACTGGTGTGTTGACGAGAAATGGCCTTAGACACACTGAAAATCATTGGGCCAGAGAGATAGAAGAACAACACTCGCCCATTGGCGCGATCTAACAATCCTCGTTCACTGTCCGTCAGTGGCACATCGTCTTCGTCGGCATCACTGATGGCTTTTACCTGACGAGCTTGTTCGCGACTCAAGCGCTCAATAATCATGATGTTTGAAACAAACACACCTAAACCAACGGCCACAATGAGATCAACAAACACTGTCAGTAGCATCACGCCATACATGATCGCCATGCCAGAAAAACTGACCTTATGCGCGCGCTGAATAAAGCTCCAGTCTAGGATGTTAAAGCCAACGTACACCGCGATGCCTGCTAGCA
>NZ_JAWOVT010000435.1:0-610 GCF_033340055.1 Vibrio sp. 1580 | reverse complement strand
ATATTTTGCGCGTGGTGTTGGTGCTGCGCTCTTCAAAGTTCATTCTGCATCAGCTCAAAGAAAACCGCCGAGAAACGACCGTCGCTTCTATATTGCTGTTGATGGTGATCCTCATAACGCTCGGTTCCACCGCCATGCTGTTTATCGAAGCCAAAAACCCAGCTGCGAACATCCGTACTGGAGCTGATGCTTTGTGGTGGGTCTTTGTGACCATCTCCACTGTGGGTTATGGCGATCATTATCCAGTGACCTCTGGAGGAAAGTTTTTAGCCGTCATCATCATCGTTTGTGGAGTGGGGATCTTCGGTATGATCTCTGGTGTGATTACGTCGATTTTAACCGCTCCGACTAAACAGCAAGATCACCGTTCTAAGAACAAAGAGCGGATGTTAGAACAGCTATTAGAACAGCAAGAACAAATCCTTGAGCGACTAACTCTTATCGAAGAGGAAATGCAGCAACGCAAAATTCAGACAAAAAAAGAGGACCTATCGGTCCTATTTCGCTTTAAATTAATGAAGATAGCGCTGCGTTACGCTCGCTTGTCTTATTTTTCACGCCAGTATGGCTGAGTCTCTACGCTGATTGCTCTTGTTTGATCCATTGCATG
>NZ_JAWOVT010000434.1:0-610 GCF_033340055.1 Vibrio sp. 1580 | reverse complement strand
GTTTTACCTCATAATTGGTCTGCTTAAGTACCTCGGTTGCCTCTTCTTTAGTGCACTCCGTCGCCTGCATAACAATGCGAGCAGCACGCGCGACCAATTTGTTGTTGGTCGCTTTCACGTCCACCATCAAGTTTTGGTAGCTCTTACCTAAACGGATCATACTTGCTGTAGTGAGCATGTTGAGCACCAACTTTTGCGCGGTGCCTGATTTTAAGCGAGTGGACCCCGTCAAGGCTTCAGGGCCAACAACGGGGCTTATTGCGATATCGGCAATATCTGCGATAGGAGAGTCCGGATTGCACGACAACGCAACGGTAGTTGCACCAATCGTATTCGCGTATTCCAAACCGCCAATCACATAAGGTGTTCGACCACTGGCAGCTATTCCTACCAGTACATCATTGCTGCTGAAGTCGATATCCTTTAAATCTTGCTCACCAAGTTGAGGTGAGTCCTCTGCACCTTCTTTGGCTTTTAGTATCGCTTCTGGGCCACCAGCGATAAGGCCGATGACCATTTTGTCCGATACGCCAAACGTTGGTGGGCATTCCGAGGCATCCAGTACACCTAAACGGCCGCTCGTGCCTGGACGCATATAAATTAAGCGTCC
>NZ_JAWOVT010000433.1:0-610 GCF_033340055.1 Vibrio sp. 1580 | reverse complement strand
TTTATCGTGAGTGGTCGCACGTTGAACTGCGATTTTTTGGCCATCTAGATTAGCAAAATCTAGGTTTGCACCTTTCTTAGCGATGAACTTATTTGGGATCAATGCGTATTTGCCCGTGAAATCCACTTTCTTCTTACGTTCTTCGGTAATCGACATTGCCGCGATGATCGCATCGTATTTACGAGCCAATAGAGAAGGAATAATGCCATCCCAATCTTGTGCAACGATCTGACACTTCACTTGCATTTCTTCACACAGCGCATTGGCCATATCAACATCAAAGCCTTTTAGAGAGCCATCGGTTTCTGTCCAGCTAAATGGAGGGTATGCGCCTTCAATGCCAAAGCGAACTGTTTTCCATTCTTTCGCTTGAGCAACACCAGACACTGCCGTTGCAGCAAGAGTTGCTGCCAATAACCACTTTTTCATTTCCATACTCCTGTGATTGCTATTTTATTTGGTTTTGTTCGTTGTGCTTACTTAGGAGGCAAAACTCTGCCGCCTAATGAATATTAGTAGATAGATGAGATAAACTGCTGTAATCGTTGCGAATCCGGGTTAGTAAATAGCTTAGCTGGATCTCCCTGTTCTTCCACTAAGCCTTGATGCA
>NZ_JAWOVT010000432.1:0-610 GCF_033340055.1 Vibrio sp. 1580 | reverse complement strand
CTTCCCCTCTGCTCTTTATTCGCATACCCGGTACGTTTGCAACTAAGCCTGTTAGAGAGCACGAGCGTTACAAGCTGCAAATGGACTGTACCATCGATCACAGCGGCAATATTTATGACGGCAGTTTGGTTGATTTTTCACTGGCAGGCGTCGGTGTTCAGACCTTTATTGAGCCTGAGTTTAAGGTTGGAGACCGAGTTTCGGTGGTATCACCTCTTAGCATTCATATAGGAGAGGAAAATCCTTGCTTGATCGCCAATATAAAGAAGCAACCCAAAGGCTGGGTGATAGGCATTCGATTCGAGCAACCCATTACTATGACTGAAGATTTGAAAACCAAGTTGCTGGAACAGTCCTTTCTGACCAGCAACGTATGATTTAGTAAACTGAGGCGCATCAAGGCTATGATTGGCTAAAGCGCGTTGCAGCAAAGCTGTTGAGTAACCGATGCACGGCATAAGTAACAAGCAAAGTGACCACGATGGCAAACAGTATGCTGCTGACTCGATACAAAGCACTAAAAATCAGGTCACCATCGGGCGTGAGATACTGTCCGAATAAGATCCCTAAAGTAGTGAGGCCGCCAAAGCCTGCACCTGAACCACTGGAT
>NZ_JAWOVT010000431.1:0-611 GCF_033340055.1 Vibrio sp. 1580 | reverse complement strand
TTAGTGCCTCACTATGAGGCGATTCAAACCATCTTAGCCGCCGTGCAGATGGGTGAAGGAGTGATTAAGGTGACAGGTGAAGTTGGTACGGGCAAAACCATGGTTTGTCGCAAGCTGATTGAACAGATCGAATCGCAAGTGGAATTGGTCTATCTACCCAATCCTGTGCTCAACGGAGAGCAATTGCAGTTTGCCGTGGCAAGAGAGCTAGGTATTGATAATAACGATCCATTGCGCATTGTTTCTTTAATTCAAGAACACTTGATTCGTGTGCATTCAACCGGGAAGAAAACCGTTCTGATCGTCGATGAAGCTCAAGCTCTTTCTCCTGAGGCTTTAGAAACACTGCGCTTGTTCGGCAATTTAGAAACCGAGCGAGACAAATTGATTCAGTTGGTACTTTTCGGTCAGCCTGAATTGGATGAACGCTTGTCCATGCACGAATTACGGCAGTTTCGTCAACGCATTACGTTCAGTTGTGGGCTGCGTCCGTTGTCTGTCGATGAAGGGGTTGCGTACATCAATAATCGCTTAGACAAAGCGGGTAATGGGGCGCACATTTTCTCCATTGAACAGAAAAAAGCGATTTGGCGTTCTGCCATGGGCATACC
>NZ_JAWOVT010000430.1:0-611 GCF_033340055.1 Vibrio sp. 1580 | reverse complement strand
CGCAAAGTTAGAAGCCTCTAGCAGAATATCGAACCATCTGAAGTGGCAAGTTGATGCGTGGTTATTTAAAAATGATACGCCGACAGACTTACTTTATTTTGCTCGAGACGACGATTTTATTGAGCTCTCTATACAGTATTATTTTTAGATTTGCTGAATTGCTTAGCGAAAATAATCCATCATGGAGATCTTTGTCATTATTTTGACTACTCAGTGAGGCGTTAGAAAACTTTTATCGTTACTATTCCCTATATTTATTGTGGTATTTCAGGTTGCGGCATGGTGACTTGATATAGACTCGTTGATATTGGGAGTAGTAACGTTGAATTCATTTCGTTGGGACATCTATTTTGAAACAGGAATCGAAGATGTTGACGATCAACACCAGTATCTCGTTGAGTTTATTAATAAGTACGGCAAACTTTTGACGCGAAACACGATTTCGATAGCGGATATTCAGAGCGCGTTATTTGAACTCTCTCGTTACGCCGAATTTCACTTCAAAGAAGAGGAAAATTTAATGAGAGAAGTGGGGATTCATCACGAGCATCTCCAAAAGCATATTCAAGTACATCGCACTTTTATGGGCGATATTGTCAGCATGCAAAGTT
>NZ_JAWOVT010000429.1:0-612 GCF_033340055.1 Vibrio sp. 1580 | reverse complement strand
CTGCACAACAATCACGCATTTAATGCAGGCAACGAAGCAATAGTGTGAAACAGGTCACTCGTATCTCATCACTATCGCTGCGATTTAGAGTTTTAGCTTGGCTGTGGAGCACTAATCAGAATAAAGAATATTGGTCACGATCTCCGTTTTCACCGAATTCGCGATAAAACAGTTTTCATGCGCCATGTGGTGCATTTTTTCCAATTGCTCATAGCTTGGCTGCTTATCACCAGAAAATACAACTGTCGGATTTAACACCCCTCTCGAAACCCACTCTTTCCCATTTTCACCAACGGTCAACTCCCCTTCAGCTGCATCAACATAAGAGTCGATAACATAACGACGCTTTGCTGCAATCGAAAGGAAAACCAACATATGGCAACTAGAAAGTGCCGCAACAAACGCCTCTTCGGGATCGACGTTTTCTTCTACCGACAGCGGCAACGGAACAACATGAGGAGATGGCGAAGCAGGAACTAACAAACCGCCATCAAAGCGCCAAGTGTGCGCTCTACTGTATTGATTATCGCTAAAGATTTCATTGGCCTGGCGTTGCCACGCTATTAATGCCGTGTGCTTACTCATACTCATTCCCTGATTGTTGAGTGGTGT
>NZ_JAWOVT010000428.1:0-612 GCF_033340055.1 Vibrio sp. 1580 | reverse complement strand
TCTTGCCACACCAGCAAACCGAGTTCATCGCAAAGGTTATAAAAGGTTTCACTCTCGTACTGACCGCCGCCCCACACGCGAATCATGTTCATGTTGGCATCAACCGCACTTTGCAATAGGTCTCGATAACGGTGTTCACATTCTCGCCCCGGCATCGCATCGACAGGAATCCAGTTCGCACCTTTGGCATTAATAGGCGTGCCATTGACGATAAATTCCATCGCAGAGCCATGTTCATCTGCCTGACTATTTAAGCTCAACTGACGAAGTCCAATCTTGCGCGACAGCGTTTGCTCACCACAACCAACAGAAATGGTGTACAGATGCGAGTCGCCGTAACCTACAGGCCACCAGAGTTGCGGCTTTTGAACATGGAACTGACAGTGATAGTGACCACTTCCTTCGGTTTGAATAAATTGAACTTCGCCATCAAATTCCACGGTAACATGATGGCTTTGGTTGTCGGTTTGCACTTCCACCAGCGCGTCTAAAATCACACTGCCATCGGCTTGCCATTGTTGCTCGGTTGAGACATTTTTTAACCAAATGTCGGTCACTACATCGATTTGGATTGGGTCGTAAATGCCCGATACCATCAAACAAATGCCCCAA
>NZ_JAWOVT010000427.1:0-612 GCF_033340055.1 Vibrio sp. 1580 | reverse complement strand
GTGGTAGTGCCCTTGCCGCCTGCAACACATGCAAAATAATGCGCTGCTTATCCTTTTCTACTCGGTGTGCCGGAGCCATAACCGAAACTGCGCCAACCAGCTTACTTCCTTTCATGACTGGCGCACTGATACCAGAAACACCAGGGTCAATCTCGGAGGTACTTACGGCATAGCCGTTCTTTCGGATTGTGGCGAGCTCTTCTTCCCATTCGTCTAAGCGATGATCTTGGCTAAAGTAACGTAAGATCTTTTCGCAACGACTTTGAGGCATAAAAGCGAGCATCACTTTAGATGAGGCGCCACGAAGCAGGGGTTGACTTTGACCCTGGACGAAGCTGCATCGTAGCGCCTGCATACTTTCTTTTTGTCTGACACAAAGCGCTCGATAACCCGATGGCACCATGTACGCCGCCATTTCCCCTGTTTGCTGCACCAAGCGCGCCAAGATGGTTTCAACCATATCAAGGCCGTGCTGAGCGGTTTCATAGCTGTGCATCAACAGTAAGGCTGCTGGTCCAACAACAAACGTCTTGTCGTGCACACTTTCTTCAATCAAGTTCCATTCTTTCAGCAGTTTTAGATGTCGATACAAACTGCTTAATGGAACGTTCA
>NZ_JAWOVT010000426.1:0-613 GCF_033340055.1 Vibrio sp. 1580 | reverse complement strand
ATCTGGGAGGAACTTTTTCTTCTCGATGCGCAGGGCATTGGAGCAAACGTTACTCTTCTATTCTAGGTATGTTCATAGGCGCTGTGGTTAGCATGGCAGGCATGTGGATTGCGGCTTTTGAGAGCCTCGCCGCTATGCTTATCGGTCTTCTGCTGATTAGTTTTGGCGCGTTTTTTACCCATACTTTGGCTTACGGCTGGGTAGGCCAAAACGCAACACAAGCAAAAGCAACCGCAACAGCTTTGTACTTGGTGCACTACTATGTCGGCGGAAGTTTAGGTGGTTTTTTATTGCTCTATTGTTGGCAACATGGCGGTTGGTCAACCGTACTGCTTGGCGGAAGCGTTTTGTATGCCGTGATGTTTGCTGCCATTGCCTACTTAAAACACATTTGTGAAAGCGTAGATACCGACAGCGACACTGATGTAGCAAGCTTGGGAAGAAGTTAATCGACTTCTCTGCTATGCTTGCGCCAAATTCATAAAAGCAAGAAAGTCGTATGCCAACGCGCTCAACACAAGAAACACCGAATACAGATATTAATGCGATCACTCAACAAGTCGATCAATGGCTTAATGATGTCGTGATTGGTCTGAATTTGTGTCCTTTCGCT
>NZ_JAWOVT010000425.1:0-613 GCF_033340055.1 Vibrio sp. 1580 | reverse complement strand
GTTCGGCGCGATTTCTGGTTCGTATAAAGCGATATCAAACATGGTATTGAGATAGAGTTGGTCAAAGAGAGGGGCAGTATATACCCAAGTGCAGCGACTTGGGTACAAAAGAGGGCTTGGCGCTTACCAACCTTCCCCCTTTATCGTTAGCGGTTACACGAGCGCGCGAGCGTAGTTCTCTTCGACGGCGCGCCAGTTCACCACATTCCACCAAGCGTCGATGTATTCTGGTCGACGGTTCTGATAACTGATGTAGTACGCGTGCTCCCACACATCTAATGCAAGGATAGGTTCGCCGCGTACATCGGCCACGTCCATTAACGGGTTATCCTGATTGCTGGTGGAGGAGATGTGGATGTCGCCATCTTTCACAACTAACCATGCAAAGCCAGATCCAAACGTATTAACGGCTGCTTGAGCGAATTCGTCTTTGAACTTTTCGAAGTGACCAAACTTGTCGTTGATGACTTGTGCAAGTGCGCCTTGTGGTTCACCGCCGCCTTCTGGTGACATGCAATTCCAGTAAAGGATGTGGTTGTAGTAGCCGCCGCCATTGTTGCGAATGGCTGGGCTATGTTGCGAAACGGCTGCGAAGATTTCGTCTAGCGATTGT
>NZ_JAWOVT010000424.1:0-613 GCF_033340055.1 Vibrio sp. 1580 | reverse complement strand
TTATGAGTTTGCCGTGAAATCTGCGGATGACAAAGTCGGCGGTATTATCAAAACACTTGAAGACGCTCAATTATTGGCAAACACCGTTGTTATCGTCACTTCCAACCATGGCAGTGAGTTTAACGAAACCAATACCAATAGCTGGGGCGCAAACAGTAACTACAGTCGTTACCAATTGCAGGTGCCTATGGTAATCCATTGGCCTGGTATGATGGCTGGTGAGTTTAATCACAGCACGAGCCATTTAGACCTTTCAGTTACGCTACTGCAAGATATGCTTGGTGTATCGTCCAATCCATACGATTACAGCAGTGGTCGTAACTTATTTGACGAAAGCCGTCGCCGTTGGATTCTTGCTGGTGATACTCGAGAACTTGCTCTCATCACAAATAACCAAACTACCGTGATCGATAAGTTCGGGAACTACAAGCTATACGATGAGAACTACAAGCGCATGCGTGATGAAACGCCTAAACTGCCGGTTCTTATGCAAGGCTTAACCGAGTTACAGCGTTTTTACTCTAAAAGTGAATAGTTGAACACTCAAAGTTGATAGAAAAGCTCTCCAAATGGAGGGCTTTTTTGTTTATTTAAGCAACAAACAACACAAAAT
>NZ_JAWOVT010000423.1:0-613 GCF_033340055.1 Vibrio sp. 1580 | reverse complement strand
ACCCCGTATTACTATACGGGGATGACGCTGCACCTCCTATTTCCTCCTCCTCAGTCATCGTCGTCGTCAGTCGTCGTTTGCAGCTAACAACCAGATAGATATGTAAAAAGACGTATTTATACATATTTGTGAAGCTGACGCGCGGATTTGAATTAGGTAACAAAAATCAAGAATGTTTCCGCTTGTCGGCTCAATTGAGAAACAAAAAAAGGGAGCACAAGGCTCCCAAATTTTTATTTCCCAACAGAGCTATTTATAAGACCTGATCTAACAGAAAAAGAGCGTGGCGAAGTTGCCCCTCAGAGTAGGTAGCTCCATCAGGTGTAACAATATGACCAGACTTAAATGCCCACTTAGAAAACCCCGTAACATCAGGAAGATAGCGCCCAGACTCAAGAGCCCAAAGCCTACGAATGGTAGGGGGGATTTCCTCACCGTCATCCCATCGATGGATTTGATCCAAATCGACACAAGCTATTTCAGCAGCTCGACCCTCACTTAATGCTAAGTGTTGAAATCTAAAGATAAAGTTAGGATGTATTCGACTACTCCTAGAAATTGGAGCAAAGAATTTAACAGCGTTCTCCCAATCAGTACTACGCATAACATTCCT
>NZ_JAWOVT010000422.1:0-614 GCF_033340055.1 Vibrio sp. 1580 | reverse complement strand
TCTGCTGACGCAACATCTGCACTCAACAGTCGGCCATATTGATCGATGACAGAAACAAACTCAGGCTTCATCGCCGTCACACTGCCGACGATCAAGTTGATGATCGCTTCAACCTGTTCTGGCTTAAGGTCTTCACCCGGTTTGAGTTCGAGCATGACAGATGCAGACGGATTTTCACCGTTTTGGCGTACAAACAAAGTTTGACGAGGAATCGCAAGGTGAACACGCGCATTCGCTACCGAGTTTAGCGACATGATAGTGCGTACTAACTCACCTTCTAAACCATGACGGTAACGCGCAGTCTCCATAAACTGGCTGGTACCTAATGAGCTGTCTTCTTTCAGTGAATCCAATCCGGTTGGCAGTTTCGCTTGTACGCCTTTTGACGCCAATAACATACGAATGCGAGCCACCTCACCTTCAGGAACCAGCACTTGGCCGTTCTGCTCCTGCATGCGGTAGCTCACACCTTCACTCTCTAAGACCGAGACAATCTCACCAATATCGAATCGCTCTTGTTGGCTGTATAGCGGACGGAAGCTTTGAGAAGAACTCCAAAGCGCAACCACAATGATCGCCGCTACAATCGCCGCGAGAACAGCGGATAGAACAAG
>NZ_JAWOVT010000421.1:269-614 GCF_033340055.1 Vibrio sp. 1580 | reverse complement strand
GCGGTATGAGTAATCGTTTCAGTCTCTACTGTAATAGGCTTGCTTGGCACTTGGATCTTGCCAGTTGACGGAATACGCAGTTTTTGTCCAACCGCTAAGCTGGTCGATTTCAACTTGTTCTCAGCCATCAACGCTTTCGAGTTAGTACCGTATTTATTCGCAATCACAGACAGCGATTCACCACGCTTAACAATGTGCACCATTGGTTTAGAGGAAGGTGAGAACACCGTGCCTTCAGGTGGGTTATCTTTTAGATATTTAACCACCGCTTTAGAGATAGCCTGCGCTAACTTATCTTGGTGCGCGCGTTGGAACAGCAGTTTCTCTTCTGTTGGGTTAGAGATA
>NZ_JAWOVT010000421.1:0-259 GCF_033340055.1 Vibrio sp. 1580 | reverse complement strand
GATAAATCCAGTCTCTACAAGGACCGATGGAATTTGTGGCGAACGCAATACTGCCAAGCTAGTGTTGATTGGCTTGGTGTTGTGTAGATGCGCGACGCGTCCCATTTCACCCAAAATTTCGGTCGCCAACTTGTAGCCTTCTTTTTGCGAATGGCTGAACTGGAGATCAAGCAAAGTTTGGTTCACGTTGCGGTCTTTCGTGTTCGTGACAAATGCATTGCCAGACCCACCCAGCAACTCGGACTG
Organism: Vibrio sp. 1580; assembly: GCF_033340055.1. Lineage (NCBI taxonomy): Bacteria > Pseudomonadati > Pseudomonadota > Gammaproteobacteria > Vibrionales > Vibrionaceae > Vibrio > Vibrio sp. 1580. Next base: position 13 of record NZ_JAWOVT010000421.1, on the reverse strand, counting down.
TTTCTCGTGGTTC
>NZ_JAWOVT010000420.1:0-614 GCF_033340055.1 Vibrio sp. 1580 | reverse complement strand
GCTTTTCAAAATACTCACTGAGGTCTTTCCCAATATACAACGTGTAGTGATGATTCCTGCTCACTGTGACACCTGATATGACCGCGCACTTTGTTGCGTCAATAAGCACACTAGCCCCCACAGTGCTCGCAGCTTGTTCAACGGCAAAAAACGGTGCAAAAACAGAATGGTTGGCACCATAATCATGATCAGGTAAATACCAAAGTCGATGGCCATTTTTCAAAACTTTGAGCATTGATTTCACGTCTTTTCGATCAATCATTTGATGCCCAAAACGAGTTCGGCCTCGATGTTGAATAAATTCATAAGCAGGGTTTGAGTTTGGACGGTAAACACCATAGCCTTTGGCAAATTGGCTGAAGATACGAGCGGTTATTTCCAAGTTCAAATGGTGACTACACACCACTAATACACCGCGACCGTTCTTTTCCTCTGTGAGCAGACGATCTTTGCCAACAATAGAAGTTATGCGATTAATTCGCCAGTCTGGCCAAAACCAAGCGATACCAGTTTCGATGAGCGCCATTCCCGTGTATTGAAAGTTTTTTCGTACCACATCCTTGCATTGCCAATCTGTGTAATCAGGAAAACATAGCTGAAGATTACGCAAAGCG
>NZ_JAWOVT010000419.1:0-614 GCF_033340055.1 Vibrio sp. 1580 | reverse complement strand
ACACCATTAAACTACCATGACAAGTATGACACTAATATGTCATCCGTCACGCTACGGAGCGATTTTAAGTCAGAGTTTGAGCTGCGCCACTAATTCGCTAGTTATTGATAATTCGCACCATTTTAACGATTGTTCGCAGATAACGTTTTTCCTTTTCAGGCTACGTTATCTGCTTCAAACCATTAAAAGAAGGCCGCACCAATAGCCAACAACACGAACAAAATAGCGGTTACTTTACGGATCAAACCCAATGGCATCTTGTCTGCTGAAAGCTTACCAATCAACACCACTGGCACGTTGGCCAACAGCATACCAATGGTCGTGCCAAGTATGACCCAACTCAGCGCATCCGCGTATTGCGCGCCTAGAATGGAAGTCGCAATCTGAGTTTTATCACCGATTTCAGCGACAAAGAAGGCAATAAAGCTGGCAATGAATGGTCCACGATTCGAGATCTCTTCGTCGTCATCCAGTTTGTCTGGGATCAGAACCCAAGCTGCCATGGCAACAAAACTGACCACCAGCACCCATTTTAAAACATCAGGAGATAGATAGTCGGCCACTACCACACCTAACCATGCAGCCAAAGCGTGGTTGGCAATGGTGGCTAAAAA
>NZ_JAWOVT010000418.1:0-616 GCF_033340055.1 Vibrio sp. 1580 | reverse complement strand
CAGAGACGGAAGGCGCGGTGGTGGATTCGGCGTGGCTGGACCTTTATCTCTCTTCTTACCTGCAAAATCATGAAGGTTGGCAACTCGAATGCTACAGTTCCGTGCCAGCATCGACTGTTGAGAGTGTATGGCGTCCTAAGCCAGAAGAGCTGACGATGGCGTTGCTCGCAAAAGGCGTCGTGAGTAGTAAAACGAACCTGTTAACTGGCGAGTTTAAGCCGAAGTCTTCTTGGGGTAAGTACTGGAAAGTTTGGCAAACGGCGGCTATCGCTGCGGGCGTTTTGTTAGTGGTGGTCGTGGCTCAGCAACTTCTCGTCGTCCACAAGTACGAGGCGCAAGCACAAGCCTATCGTGAAGAAAGCGAACGTATTTTCCGTCAGGTTTTCCCAAACAAGAATCGAATTCCGACCGTAAGCTACTTAAAGCGCCAAATGACGGATGAAGAGCGCCGTTTATCTGGTGGCTCAACAGATGTTGCGATGTTGTCTTGGCTTGCTGCCTTGCCAGCAACGCTTGGTCAGGTGAAAGATCTAGAAATCACCAGTTTTAAGTATGACGGCCAACGTGGTGAAGTGCGCATTCACGCACGTAGCTCAGACTTCCAGCCTTTTGAGCA
>NZ_JAWOVT010000417.1:0-616 GCF_033340055.1 Vibrio sp. 1580 | reverse complement strand
ACTGACCCAAATTACTCTATCGACCTTTATAGTGGCTTACCAAAGCTTAGAGAGGGGTGGATTGAAGAACGCAATGATACTGAAATCCTTGAAGATGTGAGCTCTGTTTACGCAAAAGAGCGTCTTGACGATGAAACCTTAGATGATTTGCGTTATGGCAACTTACCACGTATTCGACGAGCTAAAGCCGGAAAATGTGTGACTCAACTACACTATGCTCGCAAAGGCATTGTTACTCCGGAAATGGAATACATTGCACTGCGTGAGAACATGGGGCGCGCTAAATATCGCGATGACGTGCTGACTCAGCAGCATCCTGGCCAAAGCTTCGGTGCAAATCTACCTAAAGACATTACTGCAGAATTCGTTCGTAAAGAAGTCGCAGAAGGTCGCGCCATCATTCCTTCGAATATCAATCATCCAGAATCTGAACCAATGATTATTGGCCGTAACTTCTTAGTTAAGGTGAATGCCAATATTGGTAACTCATCGGTCACGTCTTCAATCGAAGAAGAAGTGGAAAAACTTGTCTGGGCGACACGTTGGGGTGGCGATACCGTGATGGACCTTTCTACCGGCCGCAACATTCACGAAACTCGCGAATGGATTTTACGCA
>NZ_JAWOVT010000416.1:0-616 GCF_033340055.1 Vibrio sp. 1580 | reverse complement strand
GTGTTGTAATGCATACAACCAATTCGTACGACCCCACCTGATTCTTCAATGCCAAGCTGACGAACCAAACCAAGTGCATAAAAGTGGCCATTCCAAACACAGATATTGTGCTCACCTAAGGTCTTAGCGATAAACTCTGGTGAATACTTGTCAAATGTTAGGGCAAACGTCGGCGTACGTTGCTGATAATCTTCACTCTCAATGCCATACAGTTTCACACCTTCTAGCGCGTCGAGTCGTTGCAAAAAACGCTCACTTAAACGCTGTTCGTGTTGATTGTAAAGCGCGTAACTTTGTTCTAATCGCTGACGAAGTGGTAAGTCGTTGTCGCCAAACTGAGCCAAATATTCCACTGCGGCCGCAACACCAGCAAGGCCTTCGAAGCTTTGTGTCCCCGTTTCAAAACGACCCGGACCAATATTCGTAGCCGGTTCTACTTTATAAGGACGAAGGCTGTGCAACCATTGGTCAGCCACGTAAGCGATACCTACATGCGGTCCAAAGAACTTATAAGCAGAACACGCTAAGAAATCACAGCCCAGCGCTTGTACATCGACTAAGTGGTGAGGAGCATAATGCACGGCATCGACATAAACTTGAGCACCAACGCCGTGCG
>NZ_JAWOVT010000415.1:0-616 GCF_033340055.1 Vibrio sp. 1580 | reverse complement strand
CGTATTGGAAGTAAGTATCAGACATCCATGCGATACCGAAGATAGCAATTGCCGCCACCATACCCGATTTGAATACCACACCGTTTGGCACGTCACGCGGGTCAGTTTTGGTTGCAAGAAGAATGATACCGCCGAAGCAGAGCATCATCATTTGAATGACAACGGCCATGCTAATTGGCTTCGCGCCATCCACAATAGTACGAATGTCTGGCCACATCGCGATAACGACGATAACCAAGATAGAAGCGATGAACAGCAACACAGAGTTGCGAGCACTTGTTGGTAGCACTTCGTCAAGAGACGTTGCAGTTGTGTTGAGGATCTTTTCACGCCACACAGGATCTTTCAAACGCTCTTGGTATTCTTCATCGTCTTCCAGTTCTTTACCGCGTTTGATGCTGTAAAGTGACATTAGCAACGTACCGAATAGTGTTGCTGGAACCGTAACGAGCAAAATAGAAAGCAGAGTGATCTCGTGCTGAATATCAGAGAGTTGCGCTAAGTAGTAAACCACGGCCGCTGAAATTGGTGAGGCTGTGATTGCGATTTGAGAAGCGACAGAAGCCGCCGCCATTGGACGCTCAGGACGAATGCCGTTTTTCAATGCAACGTCGCC
>NZ_JAWOVT010000414.1:0-617 GCF_033340055.1 Vibrio sp. 1580 | reverse complement strand
AACACCTAGTTCGCGACCTAACCAAATCGCGCTCTCTGTGTGATCACGCAGTTCTCGTTCGCTGACCGGGTGTATAAGCACAGAAAAATCCCCACGAATGGTATCTAACCAAGCCAAAAACTCTTCACTGATCGACTCAAGGTGCATTTCAAACATCGGCATCTTGTGCGGGCCGACTAATCTGTCGACCAATGGATACACGCGCAACACATCTTGACGCTCTTGGCGGATGATCTCATTCAGAGCTTGTGCTTTTTCCAATTGTTGCAAAGGAAAGTAAACGTGAACGTGGTACATAACTTCTCCAATCTGAATTCTAAGTGTTGCACTCCCCCGTCGTTCAAAGCCTGTGTAGTCATCTAAACACTGAGCCACACTAGGTTCGAATTAACGCCGCTTAGGCACGTTGGAATCCAAACTTCTTCAATTGACTGCCACCCTACCTTGATTCCGTCTGATTGGGAAGAAGTTATCTTTCTGCAACAAATAAATCTACGACACTCAAATACTTTAGCTTTGTTTGTCAAATTTCACAGCCCAATTTTGTTGCAACTTTGTAACAAATGAAAGTGATTAAATTCAGCTTTTGAAATGAATAATATAAAAAACCAGTATTT
>NZ_JAWOVT010000413.1:0-618 GCF_033340055.1 Vibrio sp. 1580 | reverse complement strand
CTCGAGGCTCTGGATAAATCTACGATGTAAAAGTCACACGTAGCGACTTCGGTCTCTTCTCCTTGGTCGACAAGAGCAAACATACTCGCTGTCATTACGTTGATACATGATTCAATATCATTTGAATAAGGAGCAGTTGTCAGGGCGTAGTTTATGATCATTGTTCTGTTCCTTTTCACTCGCTAGTAGCACAACGTCGTTTAATAAACGTGACGCGAACACTTAATTTGATGAGGTGTAACAAAGTGACCTCCCTCAGATACTTTAATTAATTCATCGGGCTGTGTTGGCGGAGTGTTGACTCCCGCAATCTTCATACTCACCCCTTTTAAACTTTTTTTAAAATGTTTACAGAGCCAGTATTACTTACAGATATTGGGAGTCAATTTCTTATTATGGTTAGCGTTAATCGGATGGGTGAGCATTCCGATAACGGCCAACTGACAGCGCAGGATTTTTCACGTTTTCCCTATCTAAAACAGTGATCTATTGCACATTTTTATTACCATTATTCCAGAAGTTTAGAATTTTAATGTCGAGTAAAAATGCAAATAAACTGCGTTCTCCACACGACCAAATTTTTCTATTATGTGCAAATTAAAAAAGTGACATATGTCA
>NZ_JAWOVT010000412.1:0-619 GCF_033340055.1 Vibrio sp. 1580 | reverse complement strand
TTAACTCCTATTACAACGCAGCGACAGTGGCACGAGCACCGTTATCGATTAGAGATTGGTAAGCACTGCTCACCGCATCAATCACTTGTGGGTTTTGACCAAGCTCTGCAGGGAAGATGGTTTCAACAGCGAGCAACGCAGGCACAACAGAAACGTTCAAGCCGTGCTGGTCGCAAATCTGACGTAGTGTCTCTGCCATTGGATCGCGAACATCAATGTCGTTGCCTTGCTCGTCCACGCCGGATACGTAGCGCATCCAACCTGCAATCGCCGTTGCCAACCATGAGAAGTTAGAGCCTTGAGCAAGGTGGAATCGTAAGCTGCCACCCATGCGTTGTGGGATCTTCTGGCTGCCGTCCATCGCGATTTGCCATGTTTTGTGCTTCAGGCTTGGGTTAGTGAAGCGCTCGATAAGCAGCTTGGCGTAGCCTTCTAAATCGGTGCCTTCTGGCATGGTCAGAGAAGGGGCTTGTGCTTGCATCATCATGTCGAATGCCGCTTTACGGTAGCCTTCATCTGTCATGGTGTCAGAGATGTGCGCGTAACCACCAAGGTAACCTAGGTAGGCTAGGAACGAGTGGCTACCATTTAGCATGCGCAGTTTCATTTCTTCGTAAGG
>NZ_JAWOVT010000411.1:0-621 GCF_033340055.1 Vibrio sp. 1580 | reverse complement strand
CTGTGCTTGTAGCCAGCTTGCCTGATTCAACAACCTTAAACCAATCGAATAGCATAGCGTGAAAACCTTTACTCGTGAGCATTGGTGTCCAATCTTTTAAGTTCAACTTACGTTCTTGATTGTCCTGCCACAATTTACCTTCCACAAACGAATCAAACTCAAATGCTTGGTTGGCATAACATGCCTGAACGCGTTCGTTTGTGATGCCAAAATGACGATTCATTGAAGCGTGTAGTAGGGTATCACCATGTTGCCATTGCACATCCAGACGTGCGAGTTGTTGGCCGTCAAATTGGTGAGTGATGTAGACGTCTTGCAAATCGGCTTTTGCTACAACATTTACGCTGTCCAGCGGGTGAATAAAATCGTCAAAGATGAACGTTCGGAGTTCTCCCGGCAGATTGTGGCGATTTTTCTCCCAACGCAGTGACTTCAAATTAGCGACATCGCCTTTTTGTACGTTTGGCAAATAGTCGTTGTAGAGCGGAATGTGTCGGCGATTAAAGCCAACATAAAGTGGTTGATTGGCGATAGCTGCAATCTCATAGAGTTGCTCTACCTGTTGGGCACTGTCCGCCAGAGGTTTGTCGACAAAAGTAGGAATGCTTTGTTTTAGAAAAT
>NZ_JAWOVT010000410.1:0-622 GCF_033340055.1 Vibrio sp. 1580 | reverse complement strand
GTCTACATAGTACTGGGCGAGATTTTTCATGGGCTTCATTCACTACTCCATGGCACAAGCAAGCTATCAACCCGACATATTGAAAACGGGCAGATGTACAAGGCCTAACGCAATTTAGGTCTGTTTGATTTTGAGGCATTCACCTTGATGAACTGGCGAGAACCATGAGATCACAGACGAGAACACAAGGTATAAGCAGTTTAACGTGTTTAATACGGTGATTTAAACCGCTTGCTATCAACTTAGAGCAAGCGGTCACAAAGCGCTAGAAGGAACTAGGGTGGATGCAGGTGCGATTACGGCCATCGGCTTTGGCCTGGTATAGCGCACTGTCGGCCATAGCGATGCCCATTTCAGGTTCATCACCATGCTGAGGAACGTAAGAAACAAAGCCGATACTCACACTCAGGTGCTCTGAAGCTTCCGAACTACCGTGCTCCATATCAAGCTGTCTAATTTGTTGATGAATGCGTTGAGCGACTTGCTCTGCACCTTCTGTTGTCGTGTTTGGCAAGATAAAACCAAACTCTTCACCACCGTATCGAGCCACGCAGTCTGAAGAACGGTTGACCACTTGCTTGAAGACCGCCGCGACACGAATCAACGCCTCGTCGCCTTGTGG
>NZ_JAWOVT010000409.1:0-622 GCF_033340055.1 Vibrio sp. 1580 | reverse complement strand
TACCTTAAACGCAAAGTCATTGAGGGTGACCCGGCGAACAACGGCATTATGAAAGCGGTGGCTTGGCTCGCGCCATTTGGCATCATTTCCGGTTTGGTGATTTTGATTTTCCATTTAACTAAGCCACTCCAGTTTTGGAAAATCATGATTTACTACAACCCGACGTCGGTGATGTCGATGGGCGTTGTCTTGTTTCAAGTCTACATGGTTGTGTTGTTTGTTTGGATTGGCCTGATCTTTCGCCATCAAATCATCAGCTTTTGTGAAGGCAAATTACCGAGCGGATTACTCGACTTTGTGGATGGCTTTTTGATCAAGGCTGGAAAGGTGAGTAATGCCATCGAGTTGTTCTTGGGTTTCTTGGCGATAGTACTGGCGGCATATACTGGTTTCCTACTATCGGCACTTAAAACCTACCCGATGCTTAACAATCCGGTGTTGCCGATTTTGTTCCTATTCTCAAGCCTTTCTTCGGGCGCAGCGGCATGTTTGATGTTCGGAATCTTAGTGTTTAAAGAGCCGACATCCAGTCCTAGTGTGTCATGGGTGCATGGCTTTGAACGTCCGGTTGTATTATTCGAGTTGTTCGTTTTAGTCACGTTCTTTACTGGCCTGATTTTCA
>NZ_JAWOVT010000408.1:0-623 GCF_033340055.1 Vibrio sp. 1580 | reverse complement strand
TTACTAGTGTTCCATCCCAAACACTCTCCATGCTGGCACGGTTATTTGTGGTATTACCTGAGTGATGGAAACTCTTCCAATAGGTATTGCCATGACGCCCATTGAACGCAAAGGCTGGATCGCTCGAATTTTGTGTATCGACACGAGAGGGCATTGCTTTAAGAAGTGCGATGCGAAAATCTTTCGTTTCGTCTAGCTCATGAGATCTGCCACTGCCGTCTTTGACGGTAAAATCGACCACCAGTTTGGTTTCTCCGGTTTCTTGAGTGACCAATGATGGCTCGGAAACACTGACCTCGAAATCACCAAGTGCAGGTGGTGGTGTATTTTGATCGTTTTTGCTGTCTGGACCACATCCGGTGAGCAGTAAAATAAAAAATATTAATGTAGCGATCGACTTTAAACCGTTCATAGTCCCTCTCGATTCGTCCTAAAGTAAGTGGGATTGCGTTGGAATGGTTAAATATCTCAATAAGCAATTGATTGAAATATTAATTTTGTATTCAAGCCAAAAGCAAAATATCCATATTTACATCGCTTGAATAAATCGAAATACATGGCTTGTAAGAGTATAGACGCAATATGAAATATTATTAAAATAAACCGCTTTTTATATGCGTGAA
>NZ_JAWOVT010000407.1:0-623 GCF_033340055.1 Vibrio sp. 1580 | reverse complement strand
CCACACCGAGCATGGTGTTCTATTTGACGGCTTCTATGACGAACGCTCTAGCGACAGATTGCCTAGCTCCGAATACCCAATCAAAGGCGCGGTAAACCAAGCGTTAGAACGGGCAAAACGAGGTGAGGTCGATTACGTATACATTGCGATGCCAATGCATGCTAAAGAACGCATTGCTTCCATCTTGAACCAGTTCTCCGACACCACAGCGAACACCTATCTGATCCCGGATTTCTTTACTTACAACCTGCTCCATTCTCGCTGGGATCAAATTGGTCAAGTTCAAACTCTCAGCGTGTTCGATACGCCTTTTGCTGGCGTTTCATCCTGGATTAAACGCTTCGAAGACATTTTGTTCTCTAGCATTATCTTAGTGTTGATATCACCAATCCTGCTTGCTATCGCCATCGGTATTAAGTTGACGTCAAAAGGCCCTGTAATATTTAAGCAGCATCGTTATGGTTTGGACGGTCGAAAAATCGAAGTTTGGAAGTTCCGCTCGATGACGACGATGGATCAAGGCCCAAACATCAAACAAGCTACGAAAAACGACCCTCGTATTACTCCGTTTGGCGGTTTTCTACGTCGCACCTCATTAGACGAACTGCCGCAGTTTATCAACG
>NZ_JAWOVT010000406.1:0-625 GCF_033340055.1 Vibrio sp. 1580 | reverse complement strand
ACTTTGATGTTCTGTACTCTGCAGAAACATTTCGAACTCGTCTTTTAGATGCGATCAGCAAAGCAACGTCACGAATCTACCTAGTCGCTCTATATCTGGAAGATGATGAAGCTGGGCGTGAAATACTCACTGCACTTTACGAAGCAAAGCAGCGTAATCCAGGATTAGACATTAATATCTGTGTTGACTGGCACCGAGCACAACGCGGCCTTATTGGTGCAGAAACATCAGAAGGCAACTCAGCGCTTTATAAAGCGTTTGCTGACCAATACCAACATGCCATCCCTGTTTATGGTATCCCCGTTCGCGGTCGAGAAGTATTTGGTGTACTTCATTTAAAAGGCTTCGTCGTCGACGATACCGTGATTTACAGTGGCGCTAGCCTTAATAACGTTTATTTGCAGTACCATGGTCGCTATCGATTTGATCGCTACCATGTTATTAAGCACAAGTCCCTTGCAGATACGATGGTGAACTTCGTTCAAAATGAAATGATTGCTCACCCTGCAGTAAACGACTTGGCCGATCGAGATAAGCCAGAAACCAAAGAAATTAAATCGGCAATTCGCCAACTTCGCTCTTCTCTTGCTCAAGCCAACTATCAATTTGCCCATGAGGCAGCAGC
>NZ_JAWOVT010000405.1:0-625 GCF_033340055.1 Vibrio sp. 1580 | reverse complement strand
AACTCTTGCAGTACCGGCAAGGTATCTTTAATCATCTCTGGGTTACCACACAGCATCACAAAGCTGCTTTGCGGAGAGAAAGGCACATCCACTTTATTGGCAAGCTCACCAGACGCAATCAACTCTGGGATTCGACCTTGCAGTTTTCCGAGTGACGATTCACGGCTCACGATTGGCACGTACTTTAAGCGTCCTTCATATCGGAATTGAAGATGCTCAATCAGGTATTTGTAGACCAAATCTTTTTCGTAGCGAACACCATGCACCAGCACGATACGATCATTGTGAGGAAGCAGGTTAATGTCATCCAGCAAAGATAAAAACGGGCCAATGCCAGTCCCCGTCGAAAGCAACCATAGATCACTCGCTTGCTTAGGAATAGTGTCGTGAATGAGATCGCCATGCGCGGTTTCACCCACATAAATCGGGTCACCCGCTTTTAGCTTTTGCAACCTTGGAGAAAGTTGCCCTTGAGGATCTGCCACAATGAGGAATTCGAGCCACTCGTGTTGCTCGCTTGGCGCATTAACCACAGAGTAAGCGCGGCTGATAGGCTTGCCCTCATCATCGAGCAAAGCAAGCTTGGTGAACTGACCGGCTTTAAAGGTAAGAGGCGCGCCTGAGA
>NZ_JAWOVT010000404.1:0-626 GCF_033340055.1 Vibrio sp. 1580 | reverse complement strand
TTCTTAACGGTGTTGCGGATAACAATCTCTGGTTGCATCTCGAACACACGCTTTTCGTGTTCTTTATCTTTAATGCGTTCAAGTAGGATCTCAAACGCATTTTTACCCACACGACGTTTAGGTTGGTGAATCGTTGTTAGCGGTGGTGAGAAGTACTCTGCACGTTCAATGTTGTCGTAACCGATAACAGAAACGTCATCTGGAACCTTGATGCCGTTTTGTTGCAGACGGCTCATTAAGCCAAGTGCCATGGTATCGTTAAAACAGAATACTGCAGTAGGGCGTTTTTCCATCGCGGTGATCTTGTCTGCAACCAGTACCGCAGTATCGCATTCAAAGTTACCTTCAAGAATCCAATCTTCATTGATTGGCAGTTTTGCTTCAGCCATGGCACGACGGAAACCAGCGATACGCTCTTGGCAAGCAAGTTTCTCAAAGTGACCACTCAGGCAGGCGATGTCAGTGTGGCCGTTATCGATAAGATATTTAGTTGCTAGGTAGCCACCTTCTTCAGAGTTATCGATGATCTTGTCCGCACGAGAACTCTCTGGGCCCCAATCCATCACAACTTTCGGGATGTCTGAGTGACGATCTAGCATCTCTTTTAGTTCTTCGGTTAGATCTGA
>NZ_JAWOVT010000403.1:0-626 GCF_033340055.1 Vibrio sp. 1580 | reverse complement strand
GGTCTTGTAAAACCAACAGAACAAGAACCAGTGATGAAAGACACAATGTCTTCACTCTCTGTGGATTCATTTGCTATTCACGCAGCCCTTGTCGTCGTCGTTACGGCTTTCTCTTATGTCGCAGCAAACTACTTATCGTCGTTCCACGACAAAGTACAAATTCCGACATTTGTAACGGGCTTTTTGGGCGGAATGCTCGTACGAATTGTCGCGAAACAAACCAAAGCGTCACGATACCTTTGTGATGGAGCATTTAAGCACGCAGCTGGTATCAGCACCGACTACCTGATCATATTTGGTATTTCGGCAATAAAAATTACTGTTCTTGCTCAGTACCTTGCGCCAATGATCGTACTCGCCATTGGTGGCATCGCATTTACGTTGTGGCTGATCTTCTGGGTTGCGCCTCGAATTATGGGCGATGATTGGTTTGAAAAAGGCATATTCTCCTGGGGCTGGCTAACAGGCACAGTTGCAATGGGCATCGCGCTATTGCGCATTGTTGACCCTAAAATGCGTAGCAAAGTTCTGGATGACTACGCCATTGCTTATGTACCTGGTTCAATCACGGATATCTTTATCATCTCTCTGATGCCTATCGCGATGTATAACGGTATGGAGTGGCA
>NZ_JAWOVT010000402.1:0-626 GCF_033340055.1 Vibrio sp. 1580 | reverse complement strand
CGCGATATAGCGTTCAGCCGTCTCAAGAATCGCTTGGCGCTGCGAAGCTTCCATATTGTCCCAAGACCGGAAAATCATGCCGATGCGTGGATTGGTAGCGAGTCGCTTTTCATGCTTGTCCATAAATCGCCAATAAAGACTATTAAACGGACAAGAGCCTTCACCACTGCGCGCCTTGTTGTCATAATGGCAACCTTTACAGTAGTCGCTCATTTTGTTGATGTACGACCCGCTTGCGGCATAAGGCTTGGTGCCAACAATGCCACCATCGGCGAACAATGCCATACCGCGTGTATTGGGCATTTCTACCCACTCAATCGCATCGACATAAATGCCGAGATACCAAGCATCTACTTGGTCAGGATTCATCTCGGTGAGCAAACAAAAGTTGCCCGTCACCATCAAACGCTGAATGTGATGGGCGTAGGCATAATCGAGAGACTGGCCTATTGCATTGCGCATACAAGCCATCTTGGTTTTTCCTGTCCAAAAGTAGTCGGGTAAATCACGTGATGCTTCGAGCTCATTTTTCTGCGGATACTGCGGCATATTCGCCCAGTACACACCCCGAATGAATTCCCGCCAACCTAAGATCTGACGAATGAATCCTTCTACCTGTGCAATAT
>NZ_JAWOVT010000401.1:0-627 GCF_033340055.1 Vibrio sp. 1580 | reverse complement strand
ACGCCTATTTAAGTAACAATAACTATGTCTAAAAAAATCATCATGCAGATCCCCACTAAAAACGGTGATCAGCAATTTTATTTGGGCCGCGGTTCGGTCCTAACCATATTAACTTCGATCATCGCCTTACCTGCCGTTGTCGGCGGGGCTTGGTATTTGAACCAGCAACAGATTCATAATCAGACAACGTTGGCGCAAACCATTACCAAACTAGAAAGCGAGAAAGCAGAAATCACAGCGCTCTATGAAGAGCAATTGGATACCAACCACTCACTCTCTCAAGCTTTGACGGACAAGAACAACCAGATTCAACTGCTCGGAAAGCGCGTATTTGATGTGGAATCGGTACTCGGCCTTGCTGATGAAGAGCTGTCTATCGATGAGAACAACCTCGCCTTAGAAGAGCGAATTGATGCGGCAGCTATAGATTCTGCGGTTCGTGCGACCATGTTCCGTTTGATTCCGAATGACAGCCCAGTGACGTATCAACGAATCTCTTCTTCTTACGGCAGTCGGATCAATCCTATCTCAGGCAGAAGACACGTGCATACTGGTATCGATTTGACCTGTAAGCGCGGTGAAGAAATTCTCGCACCTGCAGACGGTGTGGTTGAAACCGTACGTCCA
>NZ_JAWOVT010000400.1:0-627 GCF_033340055.1 Vibrio sp. 1580 | reverse complement strand
ATGACGTTTGAAAATAGCATTGACACGATGGCGGGCAGCGAAAGTGCGAGAGAAGCCGCAAACATCCACCCAAACACATTGATCACGCCTTGCAGTGATAGGGCCGTGATGCCTGAGCCAACAGGCCACACCACAAAACTTTGGATAACAATATCGATCACCAGTAAGTGCCCTTCTAGTGACAAAAAGAGTAAGGTCGAAAAAATCAAAAAGATACGGCCTAGAATCGCCACCGACAGACCATTCACAGGGTCGTTCATCATTGCCATACCCAAACCCATCTGCAAAGAAATGGTTTGGCCGAGCATGGTGAACACGTTAAACAGCATGTGCAGAATCAGACCGAACATCAAACCCCAAATCGCTTGCTCAAATGCCAGAAACAAAGAGGTTAATGAGAAGAGTTCAACCGCAGGCATTGTTGGCATTAATGGCGCTGTGATGACAACGATAGAGAGTGCTAATAAGCTGCGAACCCAAATCGGAATCAACGCGTCACCAAAAAATGGCATGGATAAAAATACCGCTCCCACACGAAAAAACGGCCACCAGAGTTGACCGAGAATTGCGGAGAGGTCTGCAAATGTGATGGCCATCAGCCAATCATCCCCGGAATGTTGTGGAACA
>NZ_JAWOVT010000399.1:0-627 GCF_033340055.1 Vibrio sp. 1580 | reverse complement strand
AAGAGTTCTTTATTACGTGTTCTAAACCTTTTGGAAGGGGCGGATAACGGCAAGTTAAACATCGCTAATGACGTCTTCGATTTCTCGGCTGAAATCAAAGAAAAGCAAGGTTTAGCGCTTCGCCGTAAAGTGGGCATGGTATTTCAGCAATACAACTTGTGGCCTCACATGACGGTCATGGAGAACTTGATTGAAGCGCCTATTAAAGTGTCGGGAATGGATAAAGAAGAAGCTAAAACCCAAGCGATGCAAATTTTGTCTACGTTGCATTTGGCTGACAAGGCCGACGCATGGCCGATGCAGCTTTCTGGTGGGCAGCAACAACGTGTGGCGATTGCTCGTGCATTGATGATGAAACCGGAAGTCTTGCTTTTTGATGAACCGACCGCAGCTCTTGATCCGGAAATTACGAACCAAGTCGTTAAGATTATTAAAGATTTAAGCGAAACTGGCATCACCCAAGTCGTAGTGACGCATGAGGTCGATTTTGCTAAGAAGATTGCTAGCCACGTTCTGTACCTCGAGAAAGGACACATCGTAGAGCATGGTACGCACGACGCTTTTGCCAACCCGCAAACCACACATTTTGCTGATTATCTAAAGCACTAAAAACAACACCATTAAGTT
>NZ_JAWOVT010000398.1:0-627 GCF_033340055.1 Vibrio sp. 1580 | reverse complement strand
CGAAGGTGGCTACCCAGTCGTGGATTTGTCCGACGATGAAATGGCCAAACTGCACATTCGTTACATGATCGGTGGCAAGCCCTCGAAACAACTGAAAGAGCGTCTCTATAGCTTTGAATTTCCTGAGTATCCAGGCGCACTATTGAAGTTCTTAAGCACGCTTGGCACCCATTGGAACATCAGCCTATTCAACTACCGTAACCACGGCGCCGACTACGGACGCGTTCTATGTGGTTTCGAGTTAGATGAAAGCGATTTAGCCCAATTTTCAGCGCATTTACGAGAACTTGGCTACCAATGTAAGGATGAAACCGATAATCCATCCTACAAGTTTTTCTTGTCTTAATTCGCCTTATCAACACCTCGCTGCAGCGAGGTGTTTTGTTTCCAATTTACGGTTTCATGGACCAAGTGATGAGCTAATACTGAGATCGGATGATTCTTTTGACTAACACTGCAACCAATCTTGATGCAACTGATTCGGTGATCCCAAATAATCCACCATCCATTGGATCAACTTATGATCGTCATCTTTACGCCATACCAAACAGCATCGGCTCAATGGCTTGTCATCTTGCAGCAGTTTCTCCACCAGCACACCTTCATGAATAAGTGGCATCGCAATAT
>NZ_JAWOVT010000397.1:0-628 GCF_033340055.1 Vibrio sp. 1580 | reverse complement strand
CCCGTAACGGGTCGCCCATACACCGATATGGTGTATCAACCAATGTTAGAACTGTTGGACTATCTTGATAGCAACGGCTTTAAAAACTTCATTGTATCTGGTGGTGGCAATGCCTTTATGCGAGCTTGGGCGACGGATGTCTACAACATCCCATCCGAGCGTATCATTGGTACTCGTCTATCTACAGAGTTCGTTAATGTTGATGGTAGTTACCAAGTTAAGCGCGTACCGGGCATTGAAGTGAATAACGACAAAGCGGAAAAACCACAGCAAATTTATCAGCACATTGGTAAGCGCCCAATAGCTTCGTTTGGCAACTCAGATGGTGACCTACAAATGCTGCAATGGACGACGTCAGGTCCTGGTCCTCGTTTAGCAATGTACGTTCATCACACAGATGACCAACGTGAGTGGAAATATGACCGCACCTCTAGCATTGGTAAGCTAGATAAAGGATTGGATGAAGCGAAAGCGAAAGGTTGGTTAATCGCTGATATGAAAAACGATTGGAAGCAAGTGTATCCGACCAAGTAAGATTTCAAATCTGACTGATATAAAAAGGGGTTAACCACTGGGTAACCCCTTTGTTGTGTCCGAAGAACGGACCACTGCTTTTTCTTATTTTTAA
>NZ_JAWOVT010000396.1:0-629 GCF_033340055.1 Vibrio sp. 1580 | reverse complement strand
CTCAGCTTCAGAGGAATGGCATTAATGGTGCGCACGTTTTCAGTGATGTTTTCACCCGTAGTACCATCACCACGCGTTGCCGCTTGAACTAAAATACCGTTTTCATACAGCAGACTCACGGCTAAGCCATCTAGCTTTGGTTCACAACAATACTGCTTAATGCTTTCTCCACCGATTCGGTCTTGAGCACGTTTATGGAAGCTGTCGAGTTCACTGTCGTCGAATGCATTATCTAATGACAACATTGGGACTTCGTGTGTCACCTGACTAAATTCAGAAAGCGGCTTACCACCCACTCGCTGACTTGGCGAATCAACCGTCACTAAATCAGGATGTTGAGCTTCAATTTCTAGCAGTTCACGCATTAGGCGGTCGTATTCTGCATCTGGAATCTCTGGATTATCTTCCACGTAGTAGCGAACGGCGTGGTAGTGCAACGACTCTTTGAGTTCTTCTAGCCGTTGATGTACTGATTCAGACATAGTAAAGCCCCGTATATTGTCAATCGATGAGGTTGGGAATCCATGAAAAAGGGCTCCAATCGGAGCCCTTTTATAATTGGGTAGTAAGATTATGCGTTAGCCGCATTAAACTCAACTATTTGGCGTCGATAAGCAGCTAAACGGTCA
>NZ_JAWOVT010000395.1:0-630 GCF_033340055.1 Vibrio sp. 1580 | reverse complement strand
TCCACCGCTACACCAAGATTGACGGTAGGATGAACACAGCGCGTCATGGTTTCGGCATCGAACCAAGCGTTGAGAGCTGGCTCTTGTTGACAAGCGTAAACGATAGCTTGTACCAGACGAATGCTGATGTCCTCGTTTGGCAACCAATCTTCCAATAACGCTTCTTCGGTAATGGTCACCGCTGCGACGTTTTGATGCGATTCTGCCATGGTCGAGACCATCGTACGGCGCGCTCCTTTGAGCACTTCAGTGCCAGGAACTTGTTTGCCTGCTTCTTCGTAAACATCGGCATCGACGATCAAACCGCTTGGTCCGCTACCGACCATCGTTTTCAAATCTACGCCTAGTTTTTTCGCTAGCAAACGCGCGGAAGGTAAAGCGGT
This sequence comes from Vibrio sp. 1580, assembly GCF_033340055.1. Classification (NCBI taxonomy): domain Bacteria; kingdom Pseudomonadati; phylum Pseudomonadota; class Gammaproteobacteria; order Vibrionales; family Vibrionaceae; genus Vibrio; species Vibrio sp. 1580. The sequence continues at coordinate 247 of NZ_JAWOVT010000395.1, read as the reverse complement.
GATGAGTTTGTCTGTTGATTTGTTGTGGCTGCCGCCCACCCAAAAATCATCAACATTTACGTTATGAGATTGGTGAGATACGGTGCCAACAACGGTTGCGGCATCGGCGGTTTGTCGTTTTTCCGCAGAGACAGTGTTTTCTGCGCCACTTTCGTCGATTTATAGAAGTAGGGCGCCAATATTAATCACGTCGCCTTCTTCACCATGGAGGCTGACAATTCTGCCTGCGTAAGGAGCTGGAACGTCT
>NZ_JAWOVT010000394.1:0-630 GCF_033340055.1 Vibrio sp. 1580 | reverse complement strand
CGTTGTCTATTAGTCACGATGTGACGGAATGGCATAAGATTCAACAGAACTTACGTGATGAAATGGAGCGTCGTAAAGACACTGAAGTCGCTTTGGCTCAGCGTGACACCATTCTTCAAACAATCTTAGATGCAAGCCCTGACTCTATCGGTATTTTTAATGAGAACATGGTGTACCAAGCGTGCAATAAGCCATTTGTAAACGCTTTAGGTATATCTGAAGTTTCTGATTTGATTGGTAAGCGTCTTCAAGATGTCATTCCCGTTGAAATGTACACGCGGTTGGAAACGAGCGACCTACACGCTCTACGACAAGCGGAACCGGTAAGGTATATCGATAAGGTCGTGAGTAGTGATGGCCATATTACGTGGTTTGATGTGGTGAAATCGCCGTTTAAAGATAAGGCATCGGGTACGAATGGCGTTCTTATCATGGCGCGTGATATTTCAGAGCGTTATCTTGCCGAGCAAAAACTTGAACAAGCGAACCTTGAACTTGAGAAATTGAGCTTTATGGACAGCTTGACGCAAGTGGCGAATAGACGCCGATTTGATGAACGTCTTCATGTACTTTGGTATCACCACATTCGTGAAAAATTGCCTTTGACTATCATGTTGTGCGACATCGACT
>NZ_JAWOVT010000393.1:0-631 GCF_033340055.1 Vibrio sp. 1580 | reverse complement strand
CCTTCAACTTGGAAACGAACCGCACCACCGACGCTCCATTTCATGTCTTCATGGAGTGTTTTTAAATCGTATTCATCGGCAACTCGCCCCACCTCAACAAACGCAACCCATTGCCACCAAGGCATATCGTAGTAATTGATAATGGGAATATCGTCCAGAGGCTGCCAGTCTGGTAATACTCGATATTCGGCAGAATAGTGAATTGCAGAGCGTCCATGGTAACGACCTGCGGTATAGCCTCTCAAACGGTACAACCCACCCAAGCGAACTTGTTCTTGCTCTGGCGGACGACTGCAAACAACACCATCACATTGATTCCAAGTTGGTGTGTCGGCTGTATAAAAATCCAAGGCCAGCACTTGTTGATCAAACCAATCACCAAGAGGCCCCAGCGAGTAATATTGGCTATTTTGGAATTCCCACTTGAGCCACAGCTCCTCTGATTGCCCACTTTCTGCGCCCGTCGTCAAATTCAAAGAGGTATGCGAGCCTCGGGTCGTGTTACGTGCGCTATCGCGGTTGTCCCAATCAAAACCCAATGTAAAACCGTAAGCTTGCTCTTTCCTATCATTGTATACATCCAACGCTCGTGAAGAATAAAAAGGCGTCAGCAGGATAGAGCTAACGCCCG
>NZ_JAWOVT010000392.1:0-631 GCF_033340055.1 Vibrio sp. 1580 | reverse complement strand
ACAGAATGCTCGCGACTACGCCGTAGTTGATGAAACCACTGGCGGCAGAAAAATCATGCTCAGAAGCCACAATACTGACAAACAACATGGCTGGCAGCGTGACCTTAAAAACCAGCTTAGAGCCTATTTCAATAAAGTTATCGTTGATGAGACCAAACCGTTTAAAGATAACGCCAAGCACCAACACTAAGCAGATGGGGCCGGTGATCGACAAAGAGAATTGCAACTGATGTAAAACAGAATCCATGTAAGTATCCGCAGCAAAAAAGAAAAAAGTCATTATTGTTTCGCTATTAAGCCACAAACTAGGGGGCGGGGAATAGGGAAGCGATGAAATTTTATTCTTATGTTGATTAGGATGTACGTTGCATTCCGATATGAGCCTAATATCTCAGTTTGACCAAGCTCGACTGGTCGAAGGTTGCATATATTGGTTTACTACTCCGACTTATCGCACTGGAGATAAAACAGATCTCCAGCGCAGACAAGTGAAATGAAGTTGAGCCGCGCTCATTCTTTGTGCGGTTCTGGTGGTGATAAATAGGAGTCCATCGATGAAAAGTAAACACAACAAAACCGTTCTATGTGCATTTGTTTCTGGTTCGGTATTTGGTGCTGTTCTCGTTATCGC
>NZ_JAWOVT010000391.1:0-631 GCF_033340055.1 Vibrio sp. 1580 | reverse complement strand
CTCCTTTTTTGTACTTTTCGGTTCTTTAAAATCGCACGTCACTTTGCCGCGTGGCGTCATTTTTTCTTACGTGCAGCGATAGTTTTTCTTGCTCGTTGAAACTGCGCATCGTTTGTACAGTGAGCTTCTCGAAAACAAGTTCATGAATGACACGAAGGAAAAACAATGGCACACCTATCTTACTGGTTTAAGCAAGCGCTTGAACTTGAACAGCCTCAACCAGCTAAGCCACTGAATGAAGATATCGACGCTGATGTCGCGATTATTGGCGGTGGTTACACCGGACTTTGGACCGCCATTATGATCAAACAGCAAGCACCGAAAAAGCATGTTGTTGTGATAGAAAAGGGTCTGTGCGGCAGTGGCGCGTCTGGAGCGAATGGTGGTTGCATGCTGACTTGGTCGACAAAGTTTCCGACCTTAAAACGTTTGTTTGGTGAAGCTCAGGCTGCTTGGTTAGTCAAAGAGTCCGAACAAGCCGTGCTTGAAATTGACGCGTTTTGTAAACAGCACCATATTGATGCTCAGTTGTCACTTAAAGGCGTGTATTACACGGCAACAAATCACGCGCAAGCGGGCTGCATGCAACCTGTCGTCGATGAGCTTTCACGTTTAGGCGTCAATAGTTGGC
>NZ_JAWOVT010000390.1:0-632 GCF_033340055.1 Vibrio sp. 1580 | reverse complement strand
TTATCGGCAAGAGCATCAAAACCGACGTAGAGCGTGGTAGAGACTGTTCCAATAACTACAAATGCCAACGCCAAGAGAAGCATCCATGTATAGGTTTCACTGATGGTTTTTCGCATCCAATTTTTAATAAAAATCTGATCGAGAAAAAACAGCAAACAAAAGCCCAGCAGAGCTTTTCGTTCTTGAGATAACACGAGTAGCGCAAATGCAACTAGCATCAAAAAAGGGAACAGGCGAATTTTGTCGCGATACAAATAGAGTAGCGAGCACAACACTCCAAATCCGTATTTACTGACCCCGAGTAATTTAAATCCGCTTTGATAGCCTTGGGCGAAGTGCCATGCTGCGACTAGAGCACAGATGATAAAAAGTAGGTAGGTGAAATAGACCATCACTCGCTCATCATCAAATGCTCCGTAAGCGTAAAGTAAGCTCAGTAGACAAAGAATGGCTAGCCACTGAACGGTTTCGATCAATAGTGGGGCCAAAGGCACTCTGTTCAACAAACCATTGATAAATACATATCCAGTAAACAGCACCAAGAATCCGATACATGGATGCAACAGTTGCTTTGCTCTTCCTTCTAAAATGATCAAGGCGATTAAGCTAACAGAAAGCAAACTTGCGATATC
>NZ_JAWOVT010000389.1:0-632 GCF_033340055.1 Vibrio sp. 1580 | reverse complement strand
CGTATTCGCCAAGTCGAATGTGAAGAGGTAAAAGGTTTCGAACTGCCATTTGTACAAGAGTTTGAAATGGTGCCCACTGATGGCCCATATCATGGCGTATGGCGCGAGTTAGAGTTTGTCGCGCATCGCGATGAGCAAAACCTCAAGCTTTGGTTTGAGATTGACCGCACTCGCAGTGGCTCTCGCGGTATGCTTGCCAGCTTGCTCGGCAGTGGAAAACTCAAGCGCGAACTGTGTATTCCGGTGACAACAAACCTGGAAGAAGTGGGTGAGCTTGTCCTCAATTACCTCGACCAAACGGCTGCGATTCACGAGTCTTAATTTTAGCTTACACGTGTACGCTTAATGTGCCATACTAGAGCGAATATTCCAAACTCTAGTATAGGCGCATTGATGTCCTCACCGCAGAAACCTCAATACAGTCAAAGTGAAGAGCTTGCCAACACCATCACGCACGGTATTGGGATGATTTTCGGTATCGTCGGGTTAATCCTGTTGTTAATCAAAGCGACAAACCACCAAGCTGACACATTGACCGTGACAAGCATGGCGATCTACGGCTCCAGTATTATTGTGCTGTTTTTAGCCTCAACGCTGTACCACGCGATCCCTCATCCTAAAGCGAAACGCTG
>NZ_JAWOVT010000388.1:0-633 GCF_033340055.1 Vibrio sp. 1580 | reverse complement strand
AGACGTTGCAAGCATTCGTCGCCAAGTGGGCATTCCGGCTTACATGATCACCTCAAACGGTGCGCGTGTTCATGACCAAAACGATCAACTGATGTACAGTGAAAACGTACCTGCGGATTTGGTTCAAGGCGTGATCGACACGATCAAACATGATCACGAGATACTTATCCACATGTATCAAAACGACAGTTGGTTGATGAACAAAGACGACGAAACACTGCGTGATTTCCATGACGAATTCACATACGTCTTATTCGATGAAGACCAAGCGCCAACCGACGGCATTGCGAAAATTTTCTTCACCCATCCAGCGCAAGATCATGAACGTTTGGTGGTGTTTGAAAACAAACTGCGTGAACAGTTTGGCGATAAATTGAATATCGCGTTCTCTACTCCTTGGTGCTTAGAAGTAATGAGTGCGGGCGTTTCGAAAGGCCACGCGCTACAAGCAGTCGCGGAAGCTCTGGGTTTAACGCTCGAAAACTGCATTGCATTTGGCGACGGCATGAATGATGTCGAAATGCTATCAATGGCAGGCAAAGGCTTAGTAATGGGCACATCACACGAGAAAGTGATGAAAGCGCTCCCAAACAATGAAGTGATTGGCAGCAACGCAGACGATGCCGTGGCGCA
>NZ_JAWOVT010000387.1:0-633 GCF_033340055.1 Vibrio sp. 1580 | reverse complement strand
GTGCGCGGCGTCCATCAAATCATGTAAATTGATGGCGTCAAAGCTGTTGGAAATGGCGCGATACATAAATGGCAATGCGATGGTGAAGTAAGTGCCCACTAAAATCCAAGGTGTGCCTATAAGGGAAATTTCACTGTCGGCATAGAGTTGAAGAAGGCCCACAGACGAAACCACGGGTGGTACTGCAAATGGCAGCAAAATCAGGATATTCATCAGCTTGTCGAGTTTCGGAAAGTAGTAAAACACCACGAAAATCGCAGGCAGTATGAGAACAACACTCAGTGCTAGTGCTGAAAGGCCAATAAAGAGCGAGCGACCAAACGCCTGTAAGAAGCGAGGATCCGTAAGCAGTTTAATGTACCAGTCAAAAGTGAAACCATCAGGCAGAATCGTTGCGCCCCAGCGAGAAGAAATCGAGTAAATGAACGTCGCTAGAATCGGGATCAGCATGATTACGACGATGGTGTAAACGACGCTTTTATGGAATCGAGAATTTACGTCTTGCATGGTTTACTTCCTGCTTTTCTTAGCTGCGTAACTTTTGGCAATCAGCCACTGGTTAATCACCGTAATAAACGCCAACAGCGCCATTAAGATGACCGAGATGGCGGCTGCTAAATTTGGCTCTAGGAA
>NZ_JAWOVT010000386.1:0-634 GCF_033340055.1 Vibrio sp. 1580 | reverse complement strand
ATGGAAGGCATGTGTAACTCTAACCAAATAGTAATCTTCAGCAGATCGAAAAAATAGGAGGCCTAGCTTCCTATTTTTTTGTCAGACTCCCAATGTCATTATAGAGCACAACGAAGCGTACTCAGAAATAATACATGAATAACTAAGTACGTGAGACGGCATTTACACTGACACAGACGTAGGGGCCTGAGAACGGATACCATTAACACTACTGATGTTATCGAGGCCAATCTACCAACAGTGCATGACCGTACCACCGAATGCTGCGTGCTTATTTAGCATACCCCGAATGGCAAGTTGAACCTAAGAGACCATATGCTTCTCCAGTTATCTCTACACTTATAATCAATCTATAGAGCAATCACGTTTCGAAATACTAAACAGATGAGCAGATTAATATTAGCTATCATCCCTGACTAGTTCCAAAGCAACGTTTTCCTTCACCATAATGCTTCGTTCTGTTGTTGGCAAAATAACTTAGCCTTGTAAAGAGGGCCTGGTATTTATTCTCGAAGTCGTATTTATTTTGGTCTAAGTAATGTGTACCTTTATAAACAAGTTGAACCAACCTATCTGCATTATCAACATACTCTCCTAGTGCACTACTCCATGCATCCATAATGAGTCTTGCTAA
>NZ_JAWOVT010000385.1:0-634 GCF_033340055.1 Vibrio sp. 1580 | reverse complement strand
GCACTCCAACTGGTCATTTGAACCGGGAAGGAAATCAAAAGTACAACGTAAGCGACCATTGCTGGGTTGAAGAGATTCTGTCCAATGCCGCCATAAAGATGTTTGGCAATCACAATCGCAAAAATTAAACCAATAACTATGATCCACCACGGAGACCAAGGTGGAATAGCGACGGCGAGTAGCCATGCGGTGACAATTGCACTGTTGTCTCGTAATGCTCTCATTGGCGAGCGTTTACGACAGATCATCACGAGTGCTTCAAGTGATACTGCAACGGCGATAGCAAAAATCAGCTGGATTAATGTACCCCAACCAAAGTAGTAAGTTTGCGCTGCCAAGCCAGGGATAGCACATAAGGCTACCCATTTCATTAAGTCAGGCGTGCTGCGACGACTATGCGCATGCGGTGAACTGGCAATAAAAAACGACATTACTCGTTCTCCTCGGTATTATTTTTATTCGCGTCTTGTTGAGCTTTTCGCGCTTTTGCACGAGCAATAGCAGCAGCGACCGCGGCTTTCTTCGGATCTTCGGCTGGCTCTTGAGAAGCTGTTTCTTCAACAGGTTGCGATTCAGTTTCTTGTTGTGCTTTGCGCGCTTTTGCACGAGCAATAGCAGCGGCTACTGCGGCTTT
>NZ_JAWOVT010000384.1:0-635 GCF_033340055.1 Vibrio sp. 1580 | reverse complement strand
GCTGTCTAGCCCTTCAATTTTTAACGCTAAACACAGCTTTAATAGGTCACCTAACTCGCCGCTCGGCCAGCCTTTTTTATCAAACCACAGCAAATATTCCTCAGGTAAATCAATAAGTACTCTGCCTGCATATTTGCCAAATGGCATTTGCATTCTTGCCAGTTTAATCAGGTTTTCTTTTTCTAACATAAATGAAGCGCGGTTAAGACATCTCACGCAAGAGTACCACCAGCGGTGCTCCCTCACCAGTTAAAGGACCAAATAAGGCAAGAAGCTCAACGATCGTTAGGGCGGTTTATTTTGACGGCTTTGAGTTGCTTTGTGCTAGAGTACGCGACATTAAAAATTAGAACAAGAATGCAATGAAGTCACCGTGTAGAGCAGCCTGTAAAAATAACGCTGGAATTTGTTCTGGCTGTCACCGAACGATGGATGAAATCATCCAGTGGAAAGACAAAACCGAACTCCAACGAGAAACCATTATCGAGCAAATCACCGGAGAAGATTCCACCCACCGCTGTCCTGAATGCGATTCGCAAGCTCACTGCGATATTGCAGCAGGAAAAGAAACGTGTTGGTGTTTTGGTATTGAGCCTCGTGACTTGCCTAAGCCGGAGTCCGATCAGCTTTGTTTA
>NZ_JAWOVT010000383.1:0-637 GCF_033340055.1 Vibrio sp. 1580 | reverse complement strand
CTTGCACCGCAATTTGCGCGGCTTCTAAGTCACGGATCTCACCAACCATCACCACATCCGGGTCCTGACGTAAGATGGCCCGTAGACCACGTGCAAATGTCATGTCGACTTTCGGGTTAACTTGAGTCTGGCCAATGCCATCGATATCAAATTCGATTGGGTCTTCCACCGTCAGAATGTTGCGCTCGTTGCTGTTGATTTCTTGCAAGCCGGCGTACAAAGTGGTCGATTTACCAGAGCCCGTAGGGCCGGTCACCAAAATGATACCGTGTGGGCGACCAATGAGGTGACGGAAGTTGTCGTGTACCGAAGGAGTCATGCCCAAACTATGCAGGTCAAGGCGCGTTGCGTTTTTATCTAACAGACGCATTACCACTCGTGCACCGTGAGAGGATGGCATGGTAGAAACACGCACGTCGACCGCTCGGCCACCAATACGTAGTGAGATACGACCATCTTGAGGCACACGCTTTTCAGCAATATCGAGCTTCGCCATAACCTTCACACGCGACACCAACAACGGCGCAAGCTTACGACTCGGCGTCAAGACTTCACGCAGAACGCCGTCGACACGGAAGCGGATAGAAAGCGTCTTTTCAAACGTTTCGATATGGATATCGGACGCACCTTCTTTGAT
>NZ_JAWOVT010000382.1:0-637 GCF_033340055.1 Vibrio sp. 1580 | reverse complement strand
GCGCAACCGTAGATGCACCGTTGATGTCGCAGATTTCACGTAAGTACAACATCGACGTCAGCATTCTGAGTTCCGATCTTGATTACGCCGGCGGCGTTAAGTTCGGCATGATGGTCGCAGAGCTGTTTGGTAATGAACAAGACGACAGTGCAGCAATTGAATATCTGCGCGAGCACAACGTAAAAGTAGAGGTACTTGGTTATGTCCTTTAATACGATTTTTGAATGGCTAAGTTTAAACAGCAAACTACTTTTAGGTGCTACGTGGGAAACCATCTACATGGTCACGGTTGCTGGCGTAGTGGGTTTTGCGGTCGGCATTCCATTGGGGGTGATTCTGCATATTACTAAGAAAGGCGGCTTGCTAGAAAACACCAGACTGAACGGAATTCTTGGTGCAGTGGTTAACGTTGGGCGCTCAGTTCCTTTCCTCGTTTTGATGGTTGCGATCATTCCAGTAACTAAGATGTTAGTGGGCACTTTCATTGGTACAACTGCGGCAATCGTTCCGCTGACTATTGGTGCGATTCCGTTTGTCGCTCGTCTTATTGAAGGGGCATTGCTGGAAGTACCAACTGGCTTGGTTGAGGCTGCGCAATCCATGGGTGCAACACCAACGCAAATCATCACAAAAGTTC
>NZ_JAWOVT010000381.1:0-637 GCF_033340055.1 Vibrio sp. 1580 | reverse complement strand
GAAGCCCTCAGTTGAGGGCTTCTTTGTTAATACTAAAACTTAGGCTGTAGCTTGCTTTATCGCAAGTTTGTGTATGGTTTTACGGTAAGTAAGGTAAGCAGAAATACCCGCCATAATATTACCCGCACACGCACCAAACAGCAGACCTCTGATACCGCCCAGTTGTGCACCCAGCCATAGGCAAGGTAGGAAGAAAACAAACAAGCGTAATGCCGAAATGGTTAATGCTGTGTACGATTTCCCTAGCGCATTGCAAATCGACACCATCAGCATACAAACGCCAAGAGAGCCCAAACTTATCGGCACAATCATTAGATGCATGTGGAGCACTTGTTCTACTTGGGTATCACTTGTCATTAACAACGCGAGCGGGTTTGCAAGCAAGAAGGTAATCGCCGCAATCAAAAGCTGGAAGCCAAGAATGAACTTAACCGCTATTCCAACCAGAGATTGAATGTCTCGATAGTTCTTTGCGCCTAACAAGCGCCCCACCATTGGAGGCATCGACATGGTCAGTGCCAATACAGACACAATGGCAAAAAACTCGTAACGTGAGCCGAGCGCCCAAGCAGCGACTGCGGCAGTTCCAAAGCTGGCAAGCAACTTGGTCGCTAACATTGAAGAGAGCGGCGGCAGC
>NZ_JAWOVT010000380.1:0-638 GCF_033340055.1 Vibrio sp. 1580 | reverse complement strand
GACTACCGCGAGCTTCAACATTACTTGGATGTGAGCTTTGATTCGAGCTGGCAGAATTTGGCATGGCTCAAGCAATTAGGCGTTCAAAATGAGCGTGCGGAAGCGGAATTGCAAGACAAGCTAGATAAGCGCATGCGTTTGCTATCGGCATCGATGGAGTATCTGCGTCAACAAGCAGAAATCATCGGTACGCAGCTTTCATCCAGCCCAGAATCAGAAAAAGCGTCTTTGCAACTTAGCCAACTGATCGTGAAGCAGAGACTGAATATCGCAACGGAAAGTTTGCGTAACCTGATGTCGATCGGCGACAAAATGGGTATTGAGACGTCGGAGTACAAGCGTCAGATCTTTGAAATTACAGGCAGCATCACGCACGACTTGCTAGACACCAAAGTGGTGTGGTCCATCATCAGTCACTGGTCAAACTCCGCGGTGGATTGGTTTGCGGAAAACGCACCACAGCATATCTTCCAGCTATTCGTGTTCGCGCTGATCTTATTGATTGCTCGTGCACTGGCTAAACTCACGCGCAAAGTGGTGAGCAAAGCGGTGTCTTCTAAGAACTTGAAACTTTCCCACCTAATGCAGGACTTCTTTATCTCCATGTCCGGTAAAGTGGTGTGGGTGATTGGTATTAT
>NZ_JAWOVT010000379.1:0-638 GCF_033340055.1 Vibrio sp. 1580 | reverse complement strand
CATTGCAGACAACGCCGTTATACTGCGTTCTAGCGCCTCTGGAGAGGTGTATTTCGACAGAGTAATGGTGATCTCATCTGCGTTGATCTCGACAAGGTGCTTTCTTTGCTTCACTCGACGCCCCAAATTTCCTCGCGGAGACGGGGCTTTGCGCTGAATAGGCTCAAATTCGCCGTCAATGATGCCTGAGAGCGCTTCAAGCTGCTGTCGGGTTACCATCTCATTACGAAGTGGATTTGGCAGCGTAGGCGCCATGTTGCGCTTGCCTGCGTTGGTTGTACGAGCACGTGAGTAACGCAGCACCTCTTCGACGTCACATTTGATGTCGATCTGGTAATCCATCACTTTATCATTCTCGATCATAGTTTCGATCGTTAAGTGATAGCCCCATAAGTTCACCACAAAAAGATCGTCTGTCCCTTTGCCGTCTGACAAGCGTTTCAGCTCACGGATCAGATCCATTGAGAATCGACGCCATTCAATGTTACGTGCAAGCTTCTGATTTAACTCGCTCAACAGCATGCAATCTGTGTGTCGGCGCACCATACGACTACGGAAAAACGAATACAGCTGGAACACCAACGTATGCTGTTTCAGGATTTCTGGTGGGAACAAGAAGAAATAATCGCGTGTTAGTA
>NZ_JAWOVT010000378.1:0-638 GCF_033340055.1 Vibrio sp. 1580 | reverse complement strand
TGGTGTTGTTCGATCAACTCGGCGTTACAGGAAGTATTGAGTTTCACACATTAAAAGTGGGCACCTTAACCGTAATTAAGAACGCACTTGGCAAGATTGAAATGACATTTCCGACAAGAGCGCCACACCCCATCAACGCCATTCCTACGCAATTGATTGAGGGATTAAACTGCGAAATAACACACGTACTGCTTAGCCCACAAGCTTACTTCGTCATCGTGGAAGATGAGCAAACCGTTTTTGATGTTCAATATCGCTCCGACCAACTGAAACAACTCGCCCCTTACGATGTCGTCGTCACATCAAAAGGCAGTCAATACGACTTTGTATCTCGCTACTTTTGGCCAGCGAACGGCGGAGATGAAGACCCTGTCACAGGATCAATCCACGCAGGCTTAGCACCATATTGGGCGCGAGAGCTCGGCAAAGCATCTTTAGTGGCGTATCAAGCATCAGCGCGTGGTGGCGTTCTGTACTGCGAAGTCAAGGAGGATTGCGTCAATGTATCTGGTGATGGTGTGTTGTATATGAAAGGCAAAATTTACGTCTAACTGTACGTTGAAAATTGGCGTTAACTGTTTTTATCCTGAAAGCCTAGCCGCCCGCTAGGCTTTTCTATTTCCTGCTGTTTCAGCGTT
>NZ_JAWOVT010000377.1:0-640 GCF_033340055.1 Vibrio sp. 1580 | reverse complement strand
AAGCGGCTTTCTTTCAAGGTCTTATGGCAGAAGGTTGCAGAGGAACTGACCACCACTTCAATAAAGTTTTGACCATTCAAATGCTGTTGCCCAAATAGAGTCAGCCCCGGAATTTCTTGCAAGGTCGCCACACTTTCGACATCGCCACAAAACAACAGACGATCTTTCGCTTTCAGCACGAAGTCGGGGCCTACTGACGATACCGTCACGCCATCACGAACCACCTCTGCAAGAAACAACTTACGCAGCGCACGCAGATTGTTTTCACTGATGGTACGGCCAACCAAAGGGGAACCTGGTTCAACACGAGATTCAAGGAAATACGGTAAGTCTTCTTGGTTTTGGTCATCGTAACTTGGCAGCAAATAGCTCAGCGGAATAAGAATTAAAAGACCACCAGCTAAGACAGCCAAGCCAATCATCGTCGGAGTAAAAAAGCTCAGACTCGGTAGCCCTGCATCTTCCACAAAGCTATTAATAATAAGGTTGGTCGAAGTACCAATAAGCGTTAATGTGCCACCAAATATCGCCGCGTAAGAAAGTGGAATCAGTAGCTTAGAAGGCGCGTGCTGTTGATTGCGTTTAATCGCACCAATCAAAGACACAACAACGGCCGTATTGTTGGTAAAGGAAGACAGTA
>NZ_JAWOVT010000376.1:0-641 GCF_033340055.1 Vibrio sp. 1580 | reverse complement strand
TATGACGATTTAAAACAGCTGCTTGCGGATTTGAAATCAGGCGTTTTGGACGTGGCTTACATTCCGGATGACGTTGTTCATAGCATGATTGCGCAAGATCAGGTCGATGGTTTGGTGATCAATGAGCAAGACGTTCTGACGTTCTCGAATGCGTTTGCAGTTGCAAAACACAATACGCAGCTCCAACACATGCTCAACAGCATCATCGAAACCATTGACTCAAATGAGATAGAAAAACTTCTGCGCTCGCACCGAAGCTTCAACCTAGTTTATGGCTACGACGATGAGCAAATGGCAAAATTTTTCTTGGCAGGTGCGGTCGCTTTTTCTCTGATGTTTGCTGCCGCGTATTTCATTCTTGCGCACCTACGTCTAAAGGTGAAATTAGCTGAGCTGAATGCCAACAATGAAGAAGCGGAAAAACAATGGCTGATGGGCATCATTCAAGAAATTAACAGCTTGGTGTTTATTCACGGTGAAGATAACCAGTTGGAAATGAGCAACTGTGCCAACTACAAGAGCAAGCAATGCCAAGAATGTAAGCTAAAAAGCTGCTTGACTAATGCGCCTCTCGTGAACAACTCGGATGAATTGGCCACTGTAATTGGCGGACAACGCATCTCGGAAGAGGTTGCGTCTGC
>NZ_JAWOVT010000375.1:0-642 GCF_033340055.1 Vibrio sp. 1580 | reverse complement strand
GTCAACAGGTTTTGCAACGCTGGTGGAAGAATACTTAGGTGTTGCGTTGGACAAGAGTGAATCTCGCACCGACTGGATGGCTCGTCCTCTCACGCAAAAGCAACTTGATTATGCAGCGGCAGACGTTCACTACTTGTTGCCACTTTACGAAAAATTGCTCGATAAAGTCACTGAAGCTGGTTGGTGGGAAGCGGTGCAGCAAGAGAGCGACTTGTTGGTTTCCAAACGCATTCGCGAAACCAACGAAGAAAATGCGTACCTTGATATTAAAGGAGCGTGGCAACTTAAACCGTCAGAGTTAGCTGTGTTAAAGCCGCTAGCGACTTGGCGTTATCGTGAAGCAATCAAGCGCGACTTAGCACTAAACTTCATCTTCAAAGAGGGTGATTTGCTAACGGTTGCTCGTTTAGGTTTAACAAGCTTTAAAAAGATGGAAGCGGAAGGGATGGATAGCCGCGCGGTCAATCGTCACGGTACTAAAATTGCGGCCATCGTGAAAAAGGCTAAGCAAACGCCACCAGAAGAATACCCAGCTAAAATTGATCGCCTGATGGCTTACCCTGGCTATAAGCAAGTTTTCAAAAACATGAAAGATGTCGTGAAAAGTGCTGCGCAAAAATCAGGGTTAGCAACCGAGTTTTT
>NZ_JAWOVT010000374.1:0-642 GCF_033340055.1 Vibrio sp. 1580 | reverse complement strand
GAACCTTGGAACATCATATGTTCAAAGAAGTGCGCAAAACCCGACTTACCGATTTCTTCACGAGCTGAGCCGACGTGATACGTGACATCAACGTGTACCAATGGATCAGAGCCCTCTGGTGCTAGAATTACGGTCAAGCCGTTATCGAGTTTGTATTTTTGATATGGGATCTTAACTTTGCCGTCTTCTGCTTTCGATGATTCGACGAAAGTCACCCCTTTTGGCAACGATGAAACAGGGGAATTTGATGCACAGCCCGTGATCACTAACAGTGAGCACGCGCCAACCCAAAACATTCTCATGTACTTTCCTTAAAATAATCCGAGATAAATGGCCGCCAACAAGCTGTACCGAGCGGCTTTTCCTAAAAATATTAAAATCACACACGGCAGAAATTTCATCCTTAACCATCCAGCCGCGAGACACAACGGATCACCAATAATTGGTAACCAACTGAAAAACAATCCCCAGTAGCCATATTTTGCTAGCCACTTTAAAGCGGTATGACCATGTTTTTCTTCTTGGGTTTTATTGGGGATCCATAACCCAAGCCAGTAATTGGTTAAGCCACCAAGCGTATTACCTATTGTGGCAACCAAAAGAATAGAAGAAACCGCATATTGATTGAGTGAGAGAGTTGCG
>NZ_JAWOVT010000373.1:0-643 GCF_033340055.1 Vibrio sp. 1580 | reverse complement strand
TTACTCAATTGCAGACAAACCAGCTCTAGCGCCAGCGATGATCTCTTCTGGCATCATGGCTGACATGGGCGGCGGCTTCCTTGGCTGTATCGTAGCGGGCTTCATCGCAGGTGGTGTGGTATTCCAACTTAAGAAGATCCCTCTTTCTGCTAACATGACTGCGTTGGGCGCTTACTTCATCTACCCTCTACTAGGTACGCTTATCTCTGCAGGTATCGTTCTATGGGGTATCGGCGAGCCAATCAAGATCTTCATGGCTTCTATGAACGAATTCCTAGCTTCTATGGCTGGCGCTTCTAAAGTGGTTCTAGGTACGATTCTTGGTGGTATGACGGCATTCGATATGGGCGGTCCAATCAACAAAGTAGCAACGCTATTCGCTCAAACTCAAGTTGATACACAACCATGGCTAATGGGTGGTGTTGGTATTGCAATCTGTACGCCTCCTCTAGGTATGGCACTAGCAACATTCCTATTCAAGAAGAAGTTCACTAAGCAAGAGCAAGAAGCAGGTAAAGCAGCAGCAATCATGGGTTCTATCGGTATCTCTGAAGGTGCTATCCCATTCGCAGCAAACGACCCTGTACGCGTTCTTCCTTCAATCGTTGCTGGTGGTATCGTTGGCTGTGTGTTCGGCTTCCTA
>NZ_JAWOVT010000372.1:0-643 GCF_033340055.1 Vibrio sp. 1580 | reverse complement strand
TTCACTACATTGGCAGTTAATGCGATGATCGGCACGTGAGCGCCCCACTCATTCATGTCACGGATCTGCTCTGTCGCGATAAACCCATCCATCACTGGCATTTGGCAATCCATAAAGATGAGATCAAAGGCGTGCTCGCGGCATAACTGCAATGCTTCTTCACCGTGGCTCGCGACACTGACTTTAAGCCCTAGCTGCTCCAGCATAATGCGAACAACCCTCTGATTCACTTCTGTATCTTCGACAATCAAAACCCACGGCGTATCTGGATTTTTGTTCGTTGCCTCATTCGCCTCTGTTCGAGGAAAATCGAGCACATTGAGCGGATCGGTATATGTTGGAAGACCGCTCACCACCGTTAAAGGAATGGTGAAATCGAAACAGCTTCCCAAGCCAAGTTCACTGGTTAGCTTGATGTCTCCACCCATGATGTGGACGAGTTGGGCACAAATCGCCAAACCTAACCCTGTACCACCATATTTGCGAGTTGTACTGCCATCGGCCTGTTGAAAGCGTTCAAACACCGCTTGCTGGTGCTCTTTGGCAATACCTATCCCCGAGTCCACCACACGAAAGCGAACTTGGGCGATATCGTTGTTTTGCTTGTGCAATGAGACAAGTAATTTGACATGACCACGCTCGG
>NZ_JAWOVT010000371.1:0-644 GCF_033340055.1 Vibrio sp. 1580 | reverse complement strand
CTTGAGCGAGTGAAGACCGCTGTTACGCCACTTTCACGTAGACATTGGAATACCAATGGGTACGGGTTTTGTTTGGTTTTGAAGAATACGATCGCTGGGTTTACTACTAGCGCGATAATCATCATTGCGCCAAGTAGAACCGCAAGAAGGTGAGCGTAGCTTGCTAGCGCGCTGAAACCCGTTGTCGCGAAAGTTGAAGCAACCAGACCAAAGATACCAAATGGTGCAAGACGGATGATGAAGCGAACAATGTGAGAAACACTGTGGCTTAGGTCTTCAAATACCGCTTTCGTTGTTGCTGATGCGTGGTGAAGTGCAAGGCCAAGACCCACACCCCAAGCAAGAATACCGATGTAGTTCGCTTCTACAAGTGCGTTTACTGGGTTATCAACCAGTTTAAACAGCAAGGTACGTAGGATTTCTGCAATACCTTGAGGAGGCGTTGCACCTTCAGCGCCGGTTACAAGCGTTAGATGGGTCGGGAAAAGGAAGCTTAGAACCACGGCTGCAAGCGCTGCGAAGAACGTACCCATTAGGTACAAAACAACGATTGGGCGCATGTAAGTGTGTTGGTTTTTCTTTTGGTTCGCGATTGAAGCGGCAACCAAAATAAACACTAGGATCGGTGCGATGGCTTTAAGAGC
>NZ_JAWOVT010000370.1:0-644 GCF_033340055.1 Vibrio sp. 1580 | reverse complement strand
CATTAGCTTAGTTTGCTGTTTGGATAGTTTGAATCCGTACTCCTTGCTCATGTACAGGTATGTACGTGCAATCGACCCGCGAGCTCTGTCGGGTGGCATTACTTTGCGTTGCTTGAAGTTCACTTGCATGTCGCAGCGGCCATAACTGACACCATCCATGCCGTTCCATTGGCTGAAGTTGAAGTTAGAACGGTCTCCGTTCAGCTCACCAACCGCTGGGGTCAGGTTGTGTAAATCCGCCTCCATGAGTTTAAAAGCCGTGTCGTTGCGCGAACAGTTTTTGCGCCCACCGCTTTGCCAACACTGGAGCTGGTGGCCGAATTGCCAAGCAGGAACCACATGTTCCCATTCAATGCGAGCTGCGCGTTTTTCTTGTTTGCGAACTTGGTAACCGCAAGAGGCTAAGTCAGGAACGCCTTTTTTGCCTTGCCACTGGATATCACAACCGCAGTAAAAACTGCTTGGGTGGTCTTGATAGATTTTCACCGCTTCACGTTTGGCGGCAGAAAATGAGCTAGGAGGGGCAGAAAAAGCGGAACTAGAAAGAACAAAGAGAAACAGAGTAAACAAGTATTTCATGATTAAAGTCTTTAAAAAGTATGACTTTAATCATTCTACCACTCAGAGGTTGGCTTTCGTAATGA
>NZ_JAWOVT010000369.1:0-646 GCF_033340055.1 Vibrio sp. 1580 | reverse complement strand
AAATGTTCTAAATGGTTCGCCTTATCTGTCGGGCAGAAGATCATCACATGCACAATCTGCTCACCATTAATATGACTTGAAATGTGGATGTGCGGCTCTGCGCCCGGCAGATCAACGCCAGCATGCTTCTCGATCATGGTATTGTAACGATGTGCAACATCACTAAAGTAACTGCAATGCTCATCAATTTTGTCCGTTAACGGTGTTAGTAGCGGATACAAGTTGACGAAGTCTTTCACCACAATCGTGAAATTATGGTAAACATAACGCTTCATGAAGTTGAGGTTTTTAACCGGATAGGTGAAAAACATACTATTAGGCAACGTCGCAGTTTTACCCGTGTAATGGTATTGCCCGTGATGTAAATCGATCTCTTGAATCACTGTCGCCATCATGTTGTGTTCGATCACCTCGCCACACAACTTACCCACTTCAATCCAATCACCCACTCGAAACGAGCGCGAACTCGCACGTTGAATCGAGCCTGTAAAACACAAAATGATCTCTTTCGATGCCACCACAATAGCAACCGCAATCGCTGTAACACTGAGCGCAAACTCACTGATTTCTGATTGCCAGAGGATAAACAGGATCAGCAATGTGAACGCAAACGTACCGTTTTTGGTTCTCGACATCCAACTGCGTT
>NZ_JAWOVT010000368.1:0-646 GCF_033340055.1 Vibrio sp. 1580 | reverse complement strand
GTTCGACTCATCCAATACATAGATGTTGAAACCGTCTTCGTTATCTTCAAAGAAGAATTGCACCAAACCTTCACTGGCAAAACCATCCACCGCTTCTGGTAATTGGTATTCTTGCTCACGGTCGAGCATTAACAGCGGCGAGCCTTTTAGCTTGTTGGTAGAAATGCTGCGGTAGAAATCGATGGAGTTTTCTAACTTCTGCACCGACACACCACGGCGTTCAAAGAACAATCCGTAGGTTTGGTTACCAAGACGCATCGCTTTAAAGCGGCGGCGTTTTTCTTGCTCCACCGGCTTCAAACGCAAGTCGATGCATTCCGCAAGAAGCTGATACACCATATTACGCATCACTCCACGCATGTTTTTCGCGTAGCAGAACACATCAACCGATTCTGGTGGCAACGCATCTTGGTGCATTTTGCCCAAAATGGTTTTTAGCGCATCCAACATCGCCGTTTCGCCTTTGAAATGCAGTGTACGCACTTCATGCCAGGAGTTGCGGTAAACCAAATCGACACTGCCGACTAAGTTCTTATGCTCAGGGCCAAAACTGAAGATATCGGTATTTTTCACATCCACTTTCAATGAACGCCCCGACAGCTCCGACGTAGGGTCATTTTCGAAGTTGATGAACATCGCCAACTGG
>NZ_JAWOVT010000367.1:0-647 GCF_033340055.1 Vibrio sp. 1580 | reverse complement strand
AAACGCGTATTGCTCAATCGTCTGCCATCCAGCGAGCTGGTCGTGCTGGGCGGATTGAAGAGGGGATTTGCGTTCGCCTCTATTCAGAAAGCCAACTCAAGCAACAGCCACAAGTGCCACAACCTGAGATTTTGCATTCCGATCTTGCGAGCTTGGTAATGGAGCTGGCGTTTTGGGGGACGACCGATATTCATGAGCTAAAATGGCTCGATATTCCTTCTGCTGCTGCGCTGCGACAAGCTAAGCAGTTGTTATTTTCATTAGGGCTTATTACTGAGCAAGGACAACTGACTGCGGAAGGAAAGCAGGCTCATGACTTGGGCGTAGAACCTCGCGCGGCAGCGATGTTAATTAAATCGCAATCCCACAGCGATAAGGTGGTAAATGTCGCTTTGGCGGCGGTCGCCCTAATTGAAGAGCCAGAGCGTAATACAACGAATATCGCACATAGCTTGCATCGTTGGTTGTCCGGTTCTCATCCGAAAAAATCGTTGTTATTGAAGCGCGCACAATCTCTTGCGCATAAACTCGATACCATGTTTAGCCTTCGAGAAGTGGATGAAGATGTATTGCCGTTGGTGTTGAGCTTGGCGTTTCCCGATAGGATCGCTCAGCAACGCACCAATCAATTTGGTCGCTTTGCACTA
>NZ_JAWOVT010000366.1:0-648 GCF_033340055.1 Vibrio sp. 1580 | reverse complement strand
GCCAAGTACCAAGCATCAACATCCAAGAACGTAATTTTTTGGTTCTTGTATGCCGTTGTCGCTTTCACCAAATCATTGTCCATCGATTTACGAAGGTCTTGGCTCGGCTTCGCATGCAGCGAGTTACGGTCGATCACCAAAATGTTTTTCGGATCAGCTTCGCGGATAAACTCGTAAGAAATCACGTCACCGTGTGTACCAGTCTTGATGTTTTTTACCGTTTCAATGAAACCAAAGTCATTGTAAATCGCACCGAAGCGGGACTTCGCACCAAAGGCACTGATGTTGTCACCGATGCTCAAAATCGTTAGTGCATCGTTATTGTTCGTTTGGTTGTAGTCGCGAATCGCTTTAAATTGAGCATCCAATGTTTCAATCTTTTGCTCGACTTTGTCTTCAATGTTGAAGATTTTGCCAATGTTACGCCATTGAGCCTGCGTGCCTTCCCAGTAGCCTTCGCCTTCTTTAGCTGCAAACACAACCGTTGGGGCAATTTCACTTAGCTCTTCATATTTCGCGGAGCCACGCGGGCCAACCAAGATCAGATCTGGTTTTTGCATATAAATAGCTTCGAAGTCAGGCTCAAACAAACTGCCTGCTGATGTGTAATTCTCTTTGCGGTGCTTGGAAAGGTAGGTCGGAAGATGA
>NZ_JAWOVT010000365.1:0-649 GCF_033340055.1 Vibrio sp. 1580 | reverse complement strand
CATTCGTATCTGTTAAGATTACTGCGAACTCTTCTCCTCCCAATCGACCTATAAAGTCGCTGCCACGAATGACTCCTTGGCAAACGTGAGCAATGCGAGTGATAACATGATCACCAGAAAAATGGCCAACTCTATCATTAATATCTTTGAAGTGATCAATATCGATCATCAAGCATGAAAGTGTTTTAGAACGTTTTGTATGTTGAATGATCGCATTATCTAAATTGGAGATAAACGCCCGACGGTTGAGAAGACCAGTAAGTGCATCAGTTTCTGATAATTGTTTAAGGCGTTGCTCTAGTAAATGAGTCTTGGTGATATCACGTACAGACCAGATCACCAGTTTGTTTGCATTTTCAGGAGCGTTAACTGGTTTGATAATCGCCTAAACACACATTTCTTCTGGATTTTCCAACGCTTCTAGCTCTTCTATAGGCAGGAGTAGGTGGTCATGCAGAGAAAGGTTGTATTTCACGACTTTCGTTTCGTTATCTTGCATAACGTCAAAAATAAACCCCATGAGTTCATCTGCTTTGGTTGGGGAAAGGACATCGCTAAGCTGTAAGCCAGTGTAGCGTTCTGCGTTGAACGTTTTGGAGTGGTGGGTACCACCAAAGCTTTCAATATAGCGCCCGCTTTCGTCTAGGAT
>NZ_JAWOVT010000364.1:0-649 GCF_033340055.1 Vibrio sp. 1580 | reverse complement strand
TGGTCGCTATCGCAAATCATTTACGTATAAGCGCAAGTGTGGCTCGAAAGGTATTCATCCCCCAACTACACTAAAAAGATCTTGTGAAGGAGGTGCACTATGCAGAAGCATCAACTGGACATGTGGCTACATGGTCAACATAAAGACACCTATACGTTACCCAAAGTATTTGTCATTGGGTGTTCCGATGTCTCTGACTATTTGCTAGCTGTGGAATATAAGCACCAGCTAGAGCCGATTAAAGATGGAGAGGAACCGCTTCATTTTGGTTCCTTAGATTTGGTGAAAGAAGAGCTGCTCAGGTTAGGTATCGACAAAGCTTATTTGCGGTTACACAACGCTTACGATGAGTGCGGTAGTGAGGGTACTGCCTCTTACTGCGATATCGAATTATCGTTGGTTACCCATTAGAGTGAACAGATGAGTTACTCAGATTGCACATTGATATAGTGCTTCAGTAAGATCTGTGCGGTGAATTGTGTTCGTAGGTAAAAGCCTCGTGGTAGCGTCTTCATTGGTTTCCCGTTGGAGCTATAGGCTTCAGTTAGTGCTTTGGCATTAGCGGCCTTTGGGCGTAGGTGAAGCGCTTCGCCATGTCTGGCTGAAATTTGATCAAATTTGCCAAAGACGATCATTTCCATCAGTTCTT
>NZ_JAWOVT010000363.1:0-650 GCF_033340055.1 Vibrio sp. 1580 | reverse complement strand
AGCGTTCTCGCCAAGCGGTAAACGATTCGCGAGAAGAAATGACCCATGCGCTGCATTCCAGCAATGAGGTGAAATCGACATTCTCTGACATCAACCTCGCGGTTAAGCACATTCAAGAGCGTGTTGAGCAGATCTCTGTTGCCACGGAAGAGCAAGAACGTGCGACGGCGGACGTGTCTCAATCCATCAATAATATTTCCGAGCTTGGAGAGCGTACAAAGCTACAACTTGAATCCATGGTTGAAAGCTCTGAACAAGTGGCAGAAATTGCAGGGCATCAACAAGCGATGTTGCATAAATACGAGCTACATCAGTCCGCCTAAGTGACATGTTTTTATTTTCTATATGCAGAACTTCGGTTCTGCTTTTTTGTTGCTTCTACGCATCGTCTCATTGCTATTCAAATCGCAAAAGTGAGTTATATCGCATCTTGCTCATTTCTTAAGGGCTGAGTTATCACTACGTGGTGTTAATGCTATGTCGGTAAAACAAGATGGCTAGAATGTTGTCCGAATTCAAAGGAATGAATCATGCAACTATTACAAAGAGCCAGCCTTATACTGGTTAATCATCAGCAAGAACTTTTGCTTATCCAGCGTTTTCAAAACGATAGACACTATTGGGTTTTCCCCTGCGGTAGTGTTGAGGTT
>NZ_JAWOVT010000362.1:0-651 GCF_033340055.1 Vibrio sp. 1580 | reverse complement strand
TATTGAGGGTTTGATTAACGTGTCCATTGTCGTACCTGATATTTATTTAAATGCAAACTAAGCTCCGATCAGAGCCTACCATTTGCGTCTACTATCAGGTTTATTTATGAAATAAATAAGAAAGAGCAGTAAAAGCCGTGAAATAAATCACATGTGAATCTATAAAAATATGCCAAAACAGCGCATTCAAACATATTTTGTAATAAATACAGTTCAGTAGTGCAGCAGGAAAGCAAAATTAGACTAATTGCTCAGTTTATTTTTCCGTTCCATGTTATGGAATACATCAATGCTTTCTTGGTACACCAAGTTATTATTTCGAGCGCTTTCTTGCTTCATTAAATATAATTAATTACTAATTTAGAATATTGCTACTTTGGTTTCTTTCAGGCTCTCGCTTGTTATTTACTCCCCCGCTTTGCGCACTCGCCATTTACACTTCAAATTTTTATCAATCAAAAATGATAAATTCCGATAACACAGTGGAGAAAAACATACACAAGCGTTATAAAACCAACGCGAGACAATAAGATCTCATCCATCATCTATCGTGGAAAAATCAATGAAAACAATTCAACGTATTGGGCTAGCTCTCTCCGCGTTTGGGCTTATGACGGGTTGTCAGCTAACATCTTCTGAACCGCTTTACCC
>NZ_JAWOVT010000361.1:0-651 GCF_033340055.1 Vibrio sp. 1580 | reverse complement strand
CCCTAAGCAAGATGCATTAATACCATCGGACACATTCACATACTTTTGCGTCTTAACCTTATCAATCACTACTTAAAACGCTCCCTGAAAAATAACTTACAACATTTTCTGAGGTATCTTTCACTCTCTTAGACACGCTAAGTAAATGTAGGCGATAGTAAGCCCCTCTACCCATTAAATAAGCCCAAAGAGGATCAAGGTTTTTATCTTTAAGTCCAGCGTAGGCTATATCTCCAAACACAACATATTCTAAAGGTTTGAGATATGGGTTAGCGATAAGAGCAACACCGATCACCTGCATCACATCCGAACGTTTATCTTGTGTCGCTGCCTCGATGTAATCCTGAAAGGCATCATCTTCCATGTCGATATTGGCATTTCTCATTAAACATTCTGGCGTGGCACAACTCGCCTTAAAACGAACATTAAACGATTCATTATTCACCACTAGATTGCGTCGATAACTGCCATCTTGAGAGACATTATCTACCTCTTCCGTACGGCGTGATAATCGATTTTCTTCGAGTTTTCTAAGGGCTTCTCCCCCCTCAATAAAGCCATTTTTAATTTGATGAATGAGGTCATATCCAACATCATAAGTAATATTGTTTTTGTCATAACCTTTCAAAATAACATCGAACGCCTGACTAA
>NZ_JAWOVT010000360.1:0-652 GCF_033340055.1 Vibrio sp. 1580 | reverse complement strand
TGAGGATTAGCAGTTCATTTTGGTTACAATTTAGATATTGCACATACGATGCCAACTTTTTAATCCTTTAAATTCAATAACTTAATAAATTTTTCATTTTTATATTTATATCAGCATGGTAAATTTCGCACCCCAAGTGTTAAATTAACCAAGCAAATCCAACAGCCAATTTCATTCAGTTAATCTATAGTATAGAGCGCCATTTCTCCTCACAGTTATCGGCTCAAAACGTGCGCCTCAAACATTCATCTAAAGTCATTCAGGCCTAAATCCTCGGCATAAAAAAAGCAGCCCGAAGGCTGCTTTTTTATTAAGACAAGAGATGCTAGTTCGATGTATTCGCAGAAATATCTGAAGATACTGACGATTTTCTAAAACGACCAATGACACGCTGGAAGAAGCGCTTAATCGCTCGAAAGATGTTTTTAATATCTTCAAGCATTAGATACAGACAAGGCACTAACACCAACGTCAGGACTGTGGCATACAGCACAGCAAAGCCCAAAGCGACGGCCATTGGTATTACGAAACGTGCTTGTAGACTGGTTTCGAACATAATAGGCAATACACCCGCAAAGGTCGTGATAGATGTCAGCGTAATCGCTCGAAAACGCGCACAACCAGCCTCAACCACCGCCAGCTTGATGCTCAT
>NZ_JAWOVT010000359.1:0-652 GCF_033340055.1 Vibrio sp. 1580 | reverse complement strand
ATCCGCAATCACCCACAACACCCTTACACGCAAAAATTGTGGGCCTCGTTCCCCAATATTCACGATGTTCACAAGCAGCCAGAGCAACAAGGAGCACCAGCATGAGTCAACCGATCATTCAAATGAAAAACGTGATCAAAGAGTTCACTGTGGGCGGTGGCTTTGCCAAAGAAGAGACTTTTCGAGCGTTGCAAGGCGTCAGTTTTGATCTTTACGCTGGGCGAACATTGGCTCTCGTTGGCGAATCAGGCTGCGGTAAAAGCACGTGTGCAAGGCTAATCACAAAGGTTTACCCGGCGAGCGAAGGGGAAATTCTATTTAACGGCACCAACATCAATGACATCACCTCACGACACGATATTCAAGATTATCGCAGTAAGGTGCAAATGGTGTTTCAAGACCCTTTTGGATCGCTGAACCCTACCCACACAATTCGTCATCATCTAACTCGCCCGTTGAAAATCCACAAGCAGGTGCAGCATGACCGCGAGATCCCGGCGAGATTGGAGGAACTTCTCAAGCTGGTGGAATTGCCAGAAGAGACGTTAAACAAGTACCCGCACGAACTCAGCGGCGGTCAGCGTCAGCGAGTAAATCTCGCACGCGCACTGGCCGTCGGTTCACAAATAATTTTGGCCGATGAGCCAACATC
>NZ_JAWOVT010000358.1:0-652 GCF_033340055.1 Vibrio sp. 1580 | reverse complement strand
CACGGTTTATTTGGTTTTTGGGCTCTCAGAGAAGTGTTTGAAAACAGAAGAAGTAGCCTACTCTTAGTCGCCGGACTTATTGCGAAAATCGCATGGGAGCAACTTTATGGCCCTTCAACCAGCACTGCTGCAATGATAGGCGCTCGTGTTGCTGTTGATTCACACCTGTTTGGTGCAATGGGAGGCTTAGGTATGGCATTAGTAGAGAAAGGATTCCATCGCCGTATATTTGGATAAAAAATCCCGAACCACGAAAGAGGGTTTGGTTCGGGAAAGCAGTAACCGGAAACGAAAACTCAGTAAGAATACAATGGTCGAAGCCCGCGTTTATAGAAGAATGCGGTCTTCGTTTTTCTTGATGGTTGCTTCACCAATTCCTTTTACATTGGTTAAATCAGCTGCTGTTTTAAATGGGCCGTGCTCAGTACGGTAGTCAACTATGCTTTGCGCTTTCTTTTCGCCAATACCTTTCAGCATCGTTGCTATCTCTTCTGCAGAAGCAGTATTGATATTGACCGTAATTTCAATTCCTTCATATTTATCAGCCTTGGTATCAGCGGCCAAACTGAGTGGTGCGAACACCACTAAACACAAGGTTAAAATCCATTTCATATTGAACATATACACTCCAAATTAACGCTCTGAAATAATC
>NZ_JAWOVT010000357.1:0-653 GCF_033340055.1 Vibrio sp. 1580 | reverse complement strand
CAATCATACCCCATTCTTCAGCAATTACTGCAAAGATAAAGTCAGTGTGTCGTTCAGGAAGAAATTCCAGTTGTGACTGTGTACCGTGCAACCAACCTTTACCGGAAATACCGCCAGAACCAATCGCAATTTTACTTTGGATAATGTGGTAACCCGCTCCAAGTGGGTCTGATTCTGGATTGAACAGAGTACGAACGCGAACCTTTTGGTATTCGCGCATCAAGAAGAACCACAAAATTGGTATGAAACCACCTAAGGCAATGGCAGCCGCTGCGATGATCTTCCAACTGATGCCTGCTAGGAAAATAACGAAAATACCTGAAGCCGCAATCAGAATCGACGTTCCCAAATCTGGTTGTTTCGCGATAAGAATCGTTGGTAAGCACACCATGATTAGCGCAACAATCAGCGTTCGGAATGTTGGTGGTAATGGTTGGCGACCGATATAGCGCGCAACCATCAACGGTACCGCAAGTTTGAGTAATTCGGACGGTTGGAATCGAACAAAGCCTAGGTTGAGCCAGCGTTGCGCACCTTTCGAGGCCTCACCAAAGAACAGTACGCCAAATAGCAAAACTACACCGGCAATAAACATTAGTGGCGCGAGGCTTTCATATGTTCGAGGAGAAAGCTGAGCCAGAACCACGATCCCG
>NZ_JAWOVT010000356.1:0-654 GCF_033340055.1 Vibrio sp. 1580 | reverse complement strand
CTACCGAACACCTCTGGCGCTAAAAATGCCAAAGATGCGGTTTTTGCTGCGCAGCTTGCTCGCGAAGCGTTGGGCACAAATTGGGTCAAACTGGAGATCCATCCCGACCCAAAATACTTAATGCCTGATCCGATAGAAACCTTAGCCGCTGCCGAACAGCTCGTGCGAGAAGGCTTTATTGTGTTGCCATATTGCCATGCCGATCCGGTGTTATGTAAACGACTGGAAGAAGTTGGCTGTGCTGCGGTGATGCCATTGGGTGCGCCGATTGGTTCGAACAAAGGTATCGCTTCGCACGATTTTCTAGAAATCATTATTGACCAAGCGAACGTACCTGTTGTCGTGGATGCGGGAATTGGTGCGCCTTCACATGCGGCAAGAGCGATGGAAATGGGCGCGGATGCCGTGTTGGTCAATACGGCGATCGCTGCTGCAAGTAATCCCGTTGCGATGGCGAAAGCGTTCAAGATGGCAGTCGAGTCAGGTCGTATGGCTTATGAAGCTGGGCTTGCAGGGAAAGTTTCTCATGCAGTTGCTTCAAGTCCGCTAACGGCTTTTCTCGATGAACTGTAGAAGTGAGGGGTCAAGATGAGCTTTTATGATCGCTTTCAGCAGCTCGATTGGGATGACATATCCATGTCGATTTATGCTAAA
>NZ_JAWOVT010000355.1:0-654 GCF_033340055.1 Vibrio sp. 1580 | reverse complement strand
TATTTCTCTATTATTTAATCGCATCTTAGGTTCTCATCGCCCAACTCATAATATAGAATAAGCAACAAACCATATTGACATGATAACAAATGGACTTAGATCAAAAGCGCAATGCATTGAGAGTACAGCTAGAAACAGCAATTAATGACTTAAAAAAACAGGCCGAATATCGAGGTTGTAGAATTGCTCAGCGACGTCGCTCTGGGTATTTATACGCTGTTGATGCCGCTCGGAACATTGTTCTAGAACCATGGTTTACCAAGTTACTCAGACAACATGGAACCATACTCAAAAAGTACAGCCGTTCTAATGCTATCCATCTTGCTGAGATCATCGAAAGTTACGGTGGATTAAATAAAACAATTAAACTTATTGAAGCGGTATTAGCCTTGCGGGGAGTAGGGCTGCATACTCAACAACGTATCGATTATATGGATCAAGTACTGTGGGGGTTAAAAGATTTACGTTCACTCACGCCACAGCACCAAGAGGAAGCGATACGCTGGAACAGTGTTCTTCCGTATTGCGCTTTATGCTGGCGTCTACGCAGCCGATCTCACTACTACTGCGAAAAACACCATCCCATCAAGTCCACTAAACTTTATAAACAGCAAAAATACGCAGCTATCACTGCATTGAAACACCTGCCCAACC
>NZ_JAWOVT010000354.1:0-654 GCF_033340055.1 Vibrio sp. 1580 | reverse complement strand
TCGTCGAGTTCCAAGGCCTTTATGCGGCATTCCAAGCGTTTCGCAACATTACGGCGATCTATCAAGATCGTGAAAACTGTGTGGCAGCGTGGGGTGAAGAATCCAAGTCTCGTGTCCTCGAGTTTTTGCCAACCTTAGATAAACGTTTGTCAGAGAGTGAATACATCGCGACAGACCAGTTTTCCGTTGTCGATATTACCGGTTATATTTTCATTGGTTTTGCGGTGAATGGTTTGAGTATTGAAGTCTTCGAGAAGTATCCAAACATCGCTCGCTGGTTTGAACAAGTGTCTGCCCGAGACGCATTCCAAAGCTAATTTTTTCGCAGCGAGCGTTTTCTCTCTCGCTGCGTATTGAATGCCAATGACAAAAAGGTATTCAAATACTTCAAGTTTTCTCTTCTTTTTTTACTCATCTCCTATAATTATTTTTATATACAACAACCTCAATAGGCTTCAATGCGTTTTAGAGCAGAGTGCTCTTAGTCTGTAGACGTTCTTTTCATTTAGAGATGTCTGGCAAGAGACAAGGAGAGGTTATGAATCTTCAAATCAAAACCATCAACAACGTACTGTTTGCTTCGCTCGTTGTTTCTATTCTTGGTTTAGTTGCGATGTACCTGAACTATACGCAGCAAAGTGATCAAATAGAACA
>NZ_JAWOVT010000353.1:0-656 GCF_033340055.1 Vibrio sp. 1580 | reverse complement strand
CGCACGAATTACGTACGCCATTGAATGGCGTGATTGGCTTTACTCGTCAAATGCTCAAAACGCAGCTTTCTAATAGCCAAACCGACTACTTGCAAACCATTGAGAAGTCCGCAAACAACCTATTAAACATCATCAATGACATTCTCGATTTCTCGAAATTGGAAGCCGGTAAGCTGGCGTTGGAAAACATTCCGTTTGATTTCCGCGAAAGCTTAGAAGAAGTAATCAACCTACAAGCCACCAGCGCGCATGAGAAAGGTCTGGAGATCACCTTGAAAGTGGATCCGAAGATCCCGCCAGGTCTAGTCGGAGACCCGCTACGTATCCAACAAATTTTGACCAACTTGGTGGGGAACTCCATTAAGTTTACTGAGCGCGGAAACATCGATGTTAGCGTCGAAATGCGTTCACAAGCAGGTGACTCGGTTGAGCTGCAATTTATGGTGCGAGACACCGGTATCGGTATTTCAGAGCGTCAACAAGCGCAGTTATTCCAAGCATTCAGCCAAGCGGATGCCAGCATCTCTCGTCGATATGGTGGTACGGGTCTGGGCTTGGTTATCACCCAGAAACTGGTTAGTCAGATGGGCGGCGAAATCAGTTTGACCAGTCGTCTTCACCAAGGTTCGACATTCTGGTTTACGCTTCGCCTCAAC
>NZ_JAWOVT010000352.1:0-656 GCF_033340055.1 Vibrio sp. 1580 | reverse complement strand
TCGTAGCAATTTATCTGCAACCAGCCGGCGTAACTTCATACTGCGAGGTATCTCAATCGAATTGAAGCGTCACGCGAATACGCACTTTAATACGTATGTCTAATGTTTATACGCGACCACTTTCGCCTAAAAGTTTAGGTATAGTTGATAATTAGTCGACTTAAGCAATCTATGTACCAAAATCAACGCCAAAATAATGACTCAAAGCTAAATAACAGCACAATCCATTGATTGTTTTATATTTTTCTTAATTTTGCTTTTTGTACGATTAATGACGATGTTCCGGCGGGATTGGCAAGTCATAATCTTGAATTTTCGGTCGCTGACCACCACGTTTGCGGTACTGTTTTAACTGGAACACAAACGCCAGCACTTGCGCGACCGCGGTAAACAGACCGTCAGGAATTTCTTGTTCCAACTCAGTGGTACGGTAAAGCGCACGTGCAAGTGGTGGAGCAGGCACAATCGTAATGTCGTGCTCGCGTGCCACTTCTCGAATTTTCATCGCCATATGATCCGTACCTTTCGCTATCACGACTGGCGCACGATCTGTTTTTTGCTTATAACGCAGCGCCACTGAATAGTGCTCCGGGTTGGTGACAATAACGTCTGCTTGAGGTACATCGGCCATCATCCGGCGTTGTGCCGCTTCCCTT
>NZ_JAWOVT010000351.1:0-656 GCF_033340055.1 Vibrio sp. 1580 | reverse complement strand
TTCTTCGGCAAGGACGACATCGATTCTTCGTCCTTGGCACGCACGTTCACACCATTCCAGCTTTTGCGCCATCGACATTCGACCTGCTGGGCCGTATTCAGGGCTGAGGTTAGCAACGAATATCACCTTCGCTTTTCGGTTTGCTGCAATGGCTTTGCCCAGCTCAGGCAATAACAATGGCGGCATAATACTGGTGAGGAAACTGCCTGGGCCAAGAATGATTGCATCGGCTTCTGCCAGAGCAGTAACGGCTTCTTTAGTGGCTGGAACTTCTGGTGAAAGATCTAAGCGACGTAAGTCGGTTTCCATCTCATCCACATTGGTTTCTCCTGCTACCCATTGACCGTTCACGGAAAGTGCAGACAAATCCGAAGGGTGCTCTGACATTGGCAGAATATTGACATCAACCTTAAGCATGTTTCGGATCAGATTGATTGCATCCAGCGGTCGAACCGACAAGTTATCCAATGCTGTTAGCATCAAATTGCCAAGGTTGTGGCCGTCCAGCTCTCCCGTACCTTTAAAGCGGTATTCGAACATCATCGAACTGATAGATGGTTCAGTGATTAGCTGGTTGATGCAGTTTCTGGTGTCTCCCCAAGCGATGCCACCTTGGCAGTGACGAATACGCCCAGTTGAACCACCATTGTCGGTTG
>NZ_JAWOVT010000350.1:0-657 GCF_033340055.1 Vibrio sp. 1580 | reverse complement strand
TGGACACTGAGTTAAGTGAGTACAATCACTAACGAGGTGAATCATGACAAACAAGAAGAAACGTATTATCCATTCTCCTGAATTTAAAGCCGAAACTCTGAAGCTAGCAGAGAAAGTGGGAGTCGCTGCGGCAGCAAGACAGCTCTCCTTACATGAATCTCAGATCTACGCTTGGCGCAAGACTGTAAAGAAAAACACTACAACCAGTCAGCGAGAACAAGAGCTAGCTGCTGAAGTAGCCAAACTCAAAAGACAGTTGGCAGAACAAGCAGAAGAGCTAGATATCGTAAAAAAGGCCGCCACCTACTTCGCGAAAAATCTAAAATAGATTGCTATGAATTTATGCTCGAACACCTGCTGTACTTCAGTGTTGTCCGTATGGCTAAGGTGTTCAGGGTTTCTCTAAGTGGGTTTTATTATTGGATTAAGCATCGTCACAAGGCCATCCAGCGCGAGACAATTCGTCAAGAGCTTGATACAAAGGTCAAAGATGCTTTTGACAACAGTAAAGGTCGAGATGGTTCAAGATGTATCCAGAAAGAACTCGCTGAGAACGGTAATAGCCATAATGTGAAAACCATTGCAGCCAGCATGAAGCGTCAGGATTTAACGCCGAAAGCGGCACGCAAGTTTAAGTGTACAACGGACAGCAAACAT
>NZ_JAWOVT010000349.1:0-657 GCF_033340055.1 Vibrio sp. 1580 | reverse complement strand
CGACTGAAATGTTCACTCAGTGCGGCTCGTCGTTTTGATGCTGCGCCCACTTCTGAGCCTTGAACAGTATGCTCAAATCCCTTTCGAATGAATCCCTGATCTGGGATTCGAGGTTCAATTCGGCGTATTTGTGGTGACAGATGAGAGCCAGAAAGTTGATACGCGGTTTCACCTAATCCGGTATTTAAGGTGATGACTTTGCCATCAAACGCAAATTCCGTCGTGATCAAACGATGATTTCGATACACCCCATCGGATGTAAAAATAAGGCGTTCGGTTTGATAAGGTGGAGCACCAATTTCGATCCACTCACCATAGACGTGTTCGGGGTTGATGTAATCTTGGTAGGAGACGTGGAGCTGATAAGCGAAAAAAGCCACCAAACTGCAGACAAAAATAACGAACGCACTTTTGATCATCTTAAGCTGGTGTCGAGCCCAGAATGAAAGTTGCGGTTCTTTATCTTGTTTCCTTTTCCTGCGAGCGGGTATGGCCATGAGTACTCTTATCGTCCTTTTTTAATATGGTGGAAACCTTCCGCACTAAAAACAAACAATCTCGCCGTTGCGACCCAGAAACTATGATCTAATGTCCACTTTTACAATCGGATACACTATTACTGATTGATTTGTCGTTAATGATTGACTCCTTAGTGAT
>NZ_JAWOVT010000348.1:0-657 GCF_033340055.1 Vibrio sp. 1580 | reverse complement strand
GAAAGCTTTCTGTTAAGCCATCCAGATGATTATCCGCAGCAAATACCCAGCGATAATTGAGTTCCCATTGCCATTGAGAACTGACTTGCCACTTAGCTCCAATTTCTAATTGGTTGTGGTAATAATCCAAAGCGTATTCGTCGGTATGCGCCCAAACACTCGCTATTGTCGCCGAGCCATAAGCTTCTATGTGTTCTGAGGGCAAGCTAAACCCAGAGCGGAGATGGTTGCTATGACTGACCACTTGCATTGGCGATTGAGCGTAAGCTCGAAGTGGTCCGTAAAGATCGTTAGAGGCAAAAGTGGAAGCAGGCAACCAAAAAGCAAAAGCCAATATTGTAGGTTGCCATCGATTTTTCTTCATGATGAATACCTAAATATAGATTACTCAATAAATTAACTATAGTGTCACTCATTGTTTCGTGCTGGCTATTATACCAATGGTGTTTTTCGCCGAGTAGCTTATTTAGTAGTGAACTTTCAATGACAAACTGAAATCGCGCTTTGCAATCTAAATGTGAGCTAGGTACAATCGCTCTTCCGATAGCGGTCCGGTATTCGTGTTACTGAGCGACCTCTATCGCTTCTCAACTATTTATCAACAAATAGCTTCTAAATTTGAATAACATGTGTTGCTTGGTGTGCAACACCACTGTA
>NZ_JAWOVT010000347.1:0-658 GCF_033340055.1 Vibrio sp. 1580 | reverse complement strand
GCTTCAAACATGCGTATGCGCAGCCATCATCCTTCGTGAAAAGCTCTTAGATTTGGCCGCAATTGGAGAGTCTGTGCGTCAGCTCTCTTTTCACAGACAGGCGGAATCTATATCCTGACGCACAATTTTTAAGGTAAGTGATGGAATTATGACTACTTCTACAACTCTTCCACCAGCGGGATTTTTCCGTCGAATGGGCGCTTTGTTTTATGACACTCTAATTGTCTTAGCCATTGAGATGATGGCGGCGGGTGTCGTAATTGCGGTGGTGTTTGCTTTGAATGCAGCAGGCTTGCTGAGCTACGGAGAATATGTGGATGCCGCAGATATGTTAGGGAAACACCCGGTGTTGAGTCCGATATTCACACTTTATCTGGCGGTAGTCTGGATTTACTTCTTCGTCTTTTTCTGGACGCGAGCAGGTCAAACCCTAGGCATGCGCGCTTGGAAAATGCAAATTCGAAACGCGAAAGACGGCGCTCCAATTACGGCGACTCAAGCATTAATCCGCCTTGCGACATCAGGCTTTGGTCTTGCGAACTTAACCGTGCCAATTGACCCGCAAAAACGTGGTTTCCACGATATCTGGGCAAAAACTGAAGTGGTGGTTTTGCCAAAAGCAAAATAAATCGCCTAGAAACAAAAAAGGAAGGCATAG
>NZ_JAWOVT010000346.1:0-658 GCF_033340055.1 Vibrio sp. 1580 | reverse complement strand
CATCAAAGCTGGCTAACGTCGTCATCAATACACCATCAGCTGGCAAACGACCGCCAGGTGCCACTTCAATGACGTCCCCAGGTTGAAGCTGAGACGCTGGTACTTCTTTGCGTACACCATCAATGATCAGCGTGGTGTTTTCTGGTACCAAATCCATTAAGGCCTGAACGCCACTTCGAGCTCGTGATGATGCGTATGCTTCTAGCTTTTCACCAATAAGGAAGAGCAATAACACCATCGCGGCTTCTGCGGTTTCACCTAAGTACAACGCACCTAATGCAGCAACACTCATCAGTGTTTCAATGGCAAATGGTGTGCCACCACGAGCCAGTTTGACGGCCTTACGGGCAATAGGATACAAACCCAGCAAACAGGTTAAAGTAAAAATCCAGCTACTAAGCTGAGGGTTGATGCTTGCGACAAGGCCCGCAAATGCCATTGCACCTGCGATCGATAAAATCTGTAGATTGTCTTGAACAAAACCGAACCAGCCTTTGTTCTCTTTCTTTTGCTTTGGTTTATCCAGCGCAGAAAGCGGGAAACCAGTTTGGCGCGCTGTTTGTTCGATGATCGAACTTAGAGAATGGTCATCAAAATCGACAACTAACTTTTCTGTAGCAAAAAGGACTTTGGCATTCGTAACGCCTTGCAATGACAT
>NZ_JAWOVT010000345.1:0-659 GCF_033340055.1 Vibrio sp. 1580 | reverse complement strand
ATCGTACTCTTCATACCGCGAGAAACCGTGATCGCTTCGTAGAACCAAGCCGCACGCTCATCAAGTTCATCGTAGTTTTCGCTTCGTTGATCAAGTGACACACTGATGGCATCTTTCCAATTCGTGCCTTTCCAGTACGGCTGTGTAAAACGCTTGGTGTAATCATTTGATTGCGCCATTGCTCGGCCAACTTTACTTGCTTCAAGCAGAATTTTCTTTTGCTCTTCTGTTGGGTTAAACGGTTTACCCTTCTCGATACCTAAGAACTTCAGCTGAGCCATAACAAAACGATCGCGTTCTTCCACTGTGTTTTCTTGGATGATTTGATGGATGGTCTTCCAGTATTCCAAGCCATCTTTTGGAATATGCGTCCAATCAATTTCCGGCACTTGAGCAACCGGGATTTTACGACCTAGTTTGCCATCGGCGTATGGTTGCGTTGTGATGTTTGGCACCACTTGTTTCACTACGCGATCAACATCCGGTTCAAGAATACGGATGCCACCATATACAACATTGGTCTTCGGTCTAATGACGTAATAGCCTTTTGGATTTAGATCTTTGTATTTTTCACCCGGTGGCACAATCAAGTATTTACCACCTTTACCTTTATCTGGGCCCAATAAGCTCAAATCAGACAGTACGCGCTGATGGACATC
>NZ_JAWOVT010000344.1:0-659 GCF_033340055.1 Vibrio sp. 1580 | reverse complement strand
TAAGCCTAAAACCGAACCAATACACCATTTCGCTTAATGGCGAAGTGATTGAGCAGGGCTTCATCGAACCAGAGCGTTTAATGGCGATTGCCGTTGGCGACACCTATGGTGAAATCGATGGCATTCTAGGGAGTGATCCTGCTTACCAACTTCCTGCAGTTTGGATTGAACACCAAGACAAGGCGAAAGCGCTCAACATGGGTTACCAAGTCGTGGACGACGGTACCGTGATCGCAACGCACATCAGCAAAATCATGAAAACCAACCTTGCAGAATTGTTTACACACGATGATGTAGAAGCGATGACGCAGCGCTTAACCCAACAAGCGCCGAAATTGGCAGAAGCCTTAGCCGCTGCACTTAACCCAGCTCAACAGCTCAAAGTGTACCGCCAGCTATTGCTTGATCAGGTGCCACTAAAAGACATCCGAACCATTGCGAATACCATGCTGGAGTCTTCAGAAAACACGAAAGACCCGATTTTGTTAGCTGCTGATGTTCGCTGCGCACTAAAACGCACGCTAGTTAACTTAATTGCAGGGCAAAAACCTGAGCTCAATGTTTACGCTTTATCGGATGAATTGGAGCAAATGCTACTGACGTCGCTGCAACAAGCGCAAGCTTCAGGTACCGTGGTTCTCGATAGTTTCCCAATCGAA
>NZ_JAWOVT010000343.1:0-661 GCF_033340055.1 Vibrio sp. 1580 | reverse complement strand
CAACAACGTAGGTACCAATTTCAAGCCAAGGACTTTGAAACAGAACGACTCTTTCAACGCAATCCCAGAAAAGGGGACAAAGATAAAGCCTAATGCGAGCCACACTCGATTTAACTCTGGGTCGCAGACCATCAAGATCGCTCCTATCCAACCAGACCAACTGATGATAGTGCGAACTGACTTACTGTAAACGTGAATATTACTCGCAGACATTGCACCAGCAATGGCGAATACCGCAAAGACTGCTCTATATCTGCCATCCACCCCGTCGAGCCATTGACTTTCCAACGCAGCCAACCCCAAAAGAGCGATGGCAAACACACTGATGCCAGCGCGATACAAGCAAACGCTCAGCTTATCTAAAAAATCTAATGTTTCTTGATGTTCAGTATTTGCCATCGTCGTTCATCTTTAGAGCGTCTATTTACGCTCGCTTGGGGAAGCGGAATCTGCCGCCAGTGCGGTAAATCACCAAAGAAAAGAGAATCAGCAAACAACCAACAAGTTTATTGGCCGTCAGAACTTCGCCATACCAAAGTATGCTCAGAACAACCGTCCAAACCGGCTCTAAGATCATAATCAGTGCCGCATTCCCTGCTTGGACAAACTTTTGCCCCATAGTCTGCATAACGTAACGCAAACTCGTCGCGAGCAACGTACT
>NZ_JAWOVT010000342.1:281-662 GCF_033340055.1 Vibrio sp. 1580 | reverse complement strand
AAAAGATAGGAATGTTGAGCACTCGCGCAATGGCGAATGCTCAAATAGAAAACACAGTATTTAACGAACGGCGATGCCAGCGTGCCCTTCAAGACGAAAGACCGGAAGATAGTGCGCCCGCGCATCCAACTTCATTTCTGTATGTTGTTTTCCGACAAAATCAAAATGGCGTACGGTCGAACCGACTTTGTATGAGAACGAATCGCCATCAAATTCAAAATCGGTTGCAATCGTCGAGCCATTAACGGTCACGCCCCTTTCACTAAGCACAAACTCTTCCCTCGAGTAAGGCGCTACATCTTGCTCAACCCAGCGGCCATAAATTATTGATTTAGAGATGGGAGGGTTAATGTACCGAGTGATCAAATCGCCATACAGCAT
>NZ_JAWOVT010000342.1:0-271 GCF_033340055.1 Vibrio sp. 1580 | reverse complement strand
AACAATGACCGTACCCAGCACTGCCATTAGCATGAGAGAACGTTCCGCCCACTTGCGAAGTGACGATTTTGTAGATGAATTAGACTCGTTTTGAGCAGTGATCGCAGCATTCTTATTTACCACTGAAGACATGAGGTTCACTTATTTGAAATAGACGCGCGTATTGTAACCTCCATAACCAAACTGGACAAAGCACCGTACTCCAGATGTTTGTGCTTTATTCCAAAAAATTGCCTTGCCATCAATTGAATAAAAAGACATTATTTAAGCA
>NZ_JAWOVT010000341.1:0-666 GCF_033340055.1 Vibrio sp. 1580 | reverse complement strand
ATTGACCAATGCTGCGCCACCTGAACTCGGAATACGAACCTGTTCAACAGTGCCAGCCAGTAGAACATTCGGGCTCGCTTGGCCTTCTTGAACTTCTACAGATACCGTGTATTTGCCCGGCTTTAAGCCAAGCTCTTCTGGATTGATTGAGAACTCAACGTCACCAGCGCCGTGAGCGCCAAGTGGTACGTTCGTCTTCTGACCGAACTGATCTTTCACAACTAAAGTCACTTGGTTTGAACCGTGACTCAGTTCGATTTTGCCGTTTTGCGCACCATCACCCAGTTCGAATTCTTTTGAATTCACGTAAACCGTTTGACCAACCAAACCAGCGGTCGATAGCACTTGCATGTTGTCGAGTAGCACCATGCTGTTTTGCATGACCTTCGACATGTTCTCGGTACTTTGAACTTGAGAGAACTGCGCCAACTGACCGACGTACTCTGTGCCATCTAACGGGTTTAACGGATCTTGGTTTTGAATTTGCGCCACCATCAAAGAGATGAACTCATTTTGAAGTGAAGACGCGCTGTTCTTATCCGTTGGGTTTGGCGCAATGCCACTGTTTTCTTTTGCTGCCGCTTTAACCGGAGCGTCCGACGATAATGCCGTGTACTGTGCAAGACTCATTAGCTACCCTGCCCTAAACGAAGCAAGCCTTGCTGC
>NZ_JAWOVT010000340.1:0-666 GCF_033340055.1 Vibrio sp. 1580 | reverse complement strand
TGACGGCATCAATGTCATCGGTGTAAAAGCCGGTACCGATCATTAAATCCCACTCAGGAATGAACATTGAGTAGCTCAATTTCGGTAGCGCCTCTGTTTGTCCTAGTTTCGGGAAGTAATAGGTAGTGAATTCACCCGTTTTGGCGTTTTTCAGCAAATCTTGAATCAGGTAATTACCTTTCTTGTCTTGCAGGTTATAGAAGTTCTCACCGATGCCTTTGTCGTTCTTGCCGACCACAACACGGACGCCTTTGGAGTTATAACCGAAGATGTAGCCCGTCTCACCAAATTCCAGCTCTCGTAAAACGGGAAGAGCTTCTTCTAATGTCGCATTTTTCTTGAGTAGCGGTTCAATCGCCGAGCGAGCCATCTGAACATAGTTTTTCAGCTCGGCTTTTTTCATCGCCATCATGGTAGTGTGGGTCTGATCAATTTGCTGTTGGTTATAAGCGTTAGTTTGCAGGTAGGTGAACCACATCATACCTAGTGCAATGGTGAGCACTGGAATGATGGAAAGAATATACAGTCGCTTTCTTATGGTTAGATTCATAGAGACTTCCTTACTTCTCGGCGCAGCGTTACGAAAAGGCAAAATTCAATCGATTTGCCGGATAAATATATAGCTATTTATTTTTGTAGTGATTGCAGATTAACCGACTTAGTAGG
>NZ_JAWOVT010000339.1:0-667 GCF_033340055.1 Vibrio sp. 1580 | reverse complement strand
ATGCGTATATGGATTGGTTTGTTCGCCTAAATAATCAACGAGTAGCTCATAAGGTTTGACCGCTGGGTTAACGACCACCGCTTTAAAACCATACTTCGCATTCAGCCATGTCGACATGTAACCACCAAGCGAGCTACCCACTAAGCCAATGTTGTAGTCATCTTTGTATTGCTCAGCAATATCCAACAACAATTGAGCCGCTTGTTCAGGAAAGCAAGGCAATTGTGGGACGATGACTTTGATGTCCGGACGATGCTGCGCGCAATATTCTCTCATTAAATTGGCTTTCATTGAGAGCGGTGAGCTGTTGAAACCGTGGATGTACAATAGAAGTGAAGGTTTACTCATAGAAGTCTCGCATGAAAAAGCGAGCCCGAACTTAGAGCTCGGGCATCATTAATATCCGTTGGAAGAGAAATCTGGCTGGAATTGGCCTTCTGGCAAACGGTCGACATGGGTTGTGATGTCGCCGTTGGTGTGCAGTTCTAGCTCACGCCAACCTGGGGATGTGGTATCAAGCGCGAAATCATCGGAATTCGGCTTAAACTGGACACACGTTGATGGTGTTGCCATCACTCGAATACCTTTGTGTATTACGTTCATGTCTTGATGAACATGCCCACACAAAATGCCTTTTACATTGTCGAATCGATCCACAACTTGCCAA
>NZ_JAWOVT010000338.1:0-667 GCF_033340055.1 Vibrio sp. 1580 | reverse complement strand
GACGACCAACGCAGCCGCATGCTCGATATCTGCCGTGTGCAGCATATCTGGTCGGGTTGCGTCACCAAAATAGGCGCGAGTGCCAATCTGGCGCATGTTATCGACTTGGTTGGCTTGATGGTCAAGCACTACCGTTGTTACGCCGTTTGATACTAATAGGCGATTCACAATCTGACCAAAGCGGCCAATACCAGCAATGATGACTGT
The DNA here is from genome assembly GCF_033340055.1 of Vibrio sp. 1580. Lineage (NCBI taxonomy): Bacteria > Pseudomonadati > Pseudomonadota > Gammaproteobacteria > Vibrionales > Vibrionaceae > Vibrio > Vibrio sp. 1580. The sequence continues at coordinate 460 of NZ_JAWOVT010000338.1, read as the reverse complement.
GCCTGTTTCTTCAATCGTATCGCTTTCGCGTTCATTCGATTGGGTTTCAAAGCGAGGCAAAATCACCCGATCAAACAAAATGAACAAGCCCGGGGTCAGGAACATTGAAATCGCAACGACCAGTGCAAGAGTTTGCGAGAGTTCAAACGGAATGACGTGGTTTTGCACAGAGAAGCTTAGCAACACAAAACCAAATTCACCCGCTTGAGCCAAGCTTAGGGTAAACAGCCAGCGGTTGCTGCCTTTCACTCTAAATATCAGCGCGAGAATAAACAGCACCAAGGCTTTCAATACCATCACGCCAATGGTCAGCGCCATGATCAGCCAGAAATCACCAAATAGAACCGAGAAGTTGATTCCCGCGCCAACGGTAATAAAGAACAGACCCAGCAATAAACCTTTAAATGGTTCGATGTTGGACTCTAACTCGTGGAGGAATTCACTGTTCGCCAATACAACG
>NZ_JAWOVT010000337.1:0-668 GCF_033340055.1 Vibrio sp. 1580 | reverse complement strand
TCCGTATTGCGACTCTGGCTTATCTTGCTGGCTCGCCGTAGCTTTCAACGCACCTGCACTTAACGCGGCATTGATCGCTTTGTGGCTCACTTCCCCATTAGCAGCCATTTGAACTGCTGGGTTGAAATTATTCGCCACCAGCGCATCAGGCATTGGTGCGGACGCAAGTTTATCGGCATGTTGAGCCATTGGCGCTTGCGCAGCGACGTGCTTCATCTCTTGCGCGTTCACGTATTGTGCTTGTTGCCCCATCGCGACTGCAGCGGCTGTTCGTTCGCTGCCGTTTCGTACATTGTTATGCTGCGTTGTATTTTGCTCCGCAAGAATGGCTTTCACGTCCGTTGGCAGCGCAACCAACTGGGCTAGCTCTTGCTCAGGAATATCCGCGACGACGTCACCCGTTCTCAAACCTTCAATGACATCGATTTCTTGTTCGCTCAGAGGTTTGCCTTGCGCCAACTTGGTATCAATGACTTCCAGCTCATCAATGGAAACCAGCTGAACCGCCTGACCTTCAAAGCCGACCATCGCAGGGTCAAGTGACACCGAACCATCCAATGCACCTGAGGTGTTCGCCTGAGCTTGTTGCATTGCTGAAGCATCCATTACAGGAGGCGCAGTCAGGTTTTGCCATTCAGTTGATTGAGACTGTAGCTTCTCAATATCAA
>NZ_JAWOVT010000336.1:0-670 GCF_033340055.1 Vibrio sp. 1580 | reverse complement strand
TGGCGGGCTCTTTTGCTTGGGCATTGGTTGTCTCAGTTCGACTCGGTCGCGGTGAAGCCTCTTTGTTCTGAATTGCTGCCGCTGATTCTGCGTCTTGTTTGAGAAGGTCAATCAGTGCAGTAAGCCCTTTAGAAATCGATACTTTCAGCAGCAACCCTTGCTCCTGAACGCCATCTTTCGTAGTAATAGTTCTGGCCTTACGTGTCGGGTTTGCGGGATCTAGTTCAAGCCAATCTAATCGACTGAGTTCAGCAAGCAGTTTTCGGGGAGCACACCAAGGTCTTACGGCATCGGGATAGCGGATCAGTATCTGTTCACCAACCACAACCAGCGCGCTACTGGCCTCTGGGAGCCATGCCAAAGATTCAGGCAGATTCAATGCTTCTGCATCGTGCTGGTTTACGTTATTTGAGATAGCGCCATCATATGAGTTGTTAGGCTTTTCACATCCATCACCTAGAGCATTTTCATTTGCCTGGGGGTTATTAACATCACTAGCAAGACGAAGTTCATCATCTTGTTCGGACGAGTTTGTCGATGACGACTCAGCCGAATTGCCGTGTTCGATTGATGATGACGCTTCAGGCAAGTCTGAATGCTCACTGGAGCGACTCTGTGGCTCTGCTTGTGTTTGCTGTGTTGCTTCCCACTCAGATTTGCTAAACAGTCT
>NZ_JAWOVT010000335.1:0-670 GCF_033340055.1 Vibrio sp. 1580 | reverse complement strand
GATCATCGCTTTCGGATATTTCAAGCTCAGATTAAGCAATGGACGATACAGCGCAACCAGACCACGGTTAACAGGGTTCTTATGTTCTGGCAGTATTTTACCGCGAATAAAGTAACCCATTAGAACTGGCACGAGCGTGATCGCAAGTGCTGCCGCTGATGCCATGGCATACGTCTTGGTAAAGGCGAGAGGAGAGAACATCTTGCCTTCTTGACCTTCCAGTGCAAACACTGGAACAAAGCTTAACGTGATGATAAGCAGCGAGAAGAATAGGGGCGCACCCACTTCTTCAGCGGCTTTGCCAATCACTTGCCAGCGGTTCTTATCCGTGAGTGGCGTTCGCTCAATGTGCTTGTGGACGTTTTCTATCATCACGATGGCACCATCCACCATTGCACCGATGGCGATGGCAATCCCCCCGAGCGACATGATGTTGGCATTAATGCCTTGAGAATGCATCACGATGAACGCTGCAAGAATGCCTACAGGCAAGCTCAGGGCGATAACCAATGAAGAGCGAATATGGAACAAGAACAGTGCACAGACGATGGCTACGACGATGAACTCTTCCGCTAATTTCTTCCAAAGGTTATCGACAGCTGTATTGATCAGCGTAGAACGGTCGTAAGTGGTGACGATTTCAACACCATCCGGCAAGCTACGCTGTAAA
>NZ_JAWOVT010000334.1:0-671 GCF_033340055.1 Vibrio sp. 1580 | reverse complement strand
TACAAAAAGCGCAAAGTCGTCACCGATGTTAGCTTAGAAGTAGAGTCTGGTCAGATTGTGGGTTTACTTGGTCCTAACGGTGCTGGTAAAACCACCTCGTTTTACATGATTGTTGGTCTGGTGCCTCGCGATGAAGGCACCATCACCATCGACGACAAAGACATCAGTATTTTGCCAATGCACAGCCGCTCTCGCATGGGTATTGGCTATCTACCGCAGGAAGCGTCGATTTTCCGCAAACTGTCCGTGGAAGATAACATCATGGCCGTATTGGAAACTCGCCAAGAAATGACCCGCGAAGAGCGTCAGGACAAGCTGGAAGATTTGTTGGAAGAATTCCACATACAGCACATAAGAACCAGTGCGGGTATGGCACTATCGGGTGGTGAACGTCGCCGAGTCGAAATCGCTCGAGCTCTTGCGGCAAACCCACAATTCATTTTGTTGGATGAACCTTTCGCAGGTGTCGACCCTATTTCGGTTAATGACATCAAGAAAATCATCGAGCACCTACGCGATCGTGGCCTTGGTGTATTAATCACAGACCATAACGTACGTGAAACACTGGACGTATGTGAAAAAGCCTATATCGTAAGCCAAGGGCACCTCATTGCATCGGGAACTCCGGAAGAAGTTCTGAACAATGAACAGGTGAAACAAGTTTATCTCGG
>NZ_JAWOVT010000333.1:0-671 GCF_033340055.1 Vibrio sp. 1580 | reverse complement strand
GACACAGAAGTTCAGCTAGAAGACATTACCGACGCTCTGTTTTGTACGCGACGAAATGCGCGTATCGTTCTCAATAAGCTCGAAGAAGAAGGGTGGATAGAATGGCACCCGGCGGCTGGCCGAGGAAAACTATCCAAACTGATCTTTAAACGCAATCGTAGTGACGTAAGCGAAAACTTAGCGAGACGCTACCTAGACGAAGGAAAGATTGGACAGGCGCTCGATGCGTTAGACAATGACGCCGCACGTTTAACCCAGGTGATTCAAGGTTATTTGGGATTGCAGCATCGACAAGGCGAGCAAGTCGTAAGATTGCCTTATTACCGACCGTTAGCCATGCTGAATCCGCAAAAGCCGATGCGTCGCTCGGAACAACACATCGCGCGACAAGTTTTTAGCGGTTTAACGCGTCTTGATGAAAGCGAACAGCTTCAACCGGATCTCGCACATACGTGGGAGGCGCTTTCTGACACTCATTGGCGTTTCTATTTGCGTCGTGGCGTACGCTTCCACAATGGTGAACCACTCACGACAGATTGTGTTGTAGAGAGCATTCTTGCTTTGAGTGGGTTGAATTTGTTCTCTCACATTCAGCAAGTTTCGTCACCACAGCCTTGGACCGTTGATATTAAGCTTGTTCGTCCAGATCGCTATTTACCGTTAGCATTGAG
>NZ_JAWOVT010000332.1:0-671 GCF_033340055.1 Vibrio sp. 1580 | reverse complement strand
CATCATTCCTGCGCACATGTCATTGGCTACGCTAGACCGCGTAATGGGTAACCGCAGTGGCATGGGGTTGATTTTGAAGCGCGCACTTCAAGCGGTTTCGCAAGATTACGACTACGTGTTGATCGATTGTCCACCAATCCTTGGTGTGATGATGGTTAATGCACTCGCGGCGAGTGATCGTATCTTGATCCCAGTACAGACTGAATTCCTCGCGATGAAAGGCTTGGAACGTATGATTCGTACGTTGACGATCATGCAGAAATCACGTCCAGATGGGTTCAAAGTCACCATCGTACCAACCATGTACGACAAGCGAACTCGCGCTTCGTTGCAGACTTTGACGCAACTGAAAAAAGACTACCCGAACCAAGTGTGGACTTCCGCAGTACCGATTGACACCAAGTTCCGAGACGCAAGTTTGAAACACTTACCAGCGTCGCACTTTGCATCCGGTAGCCGTGGTGTGTTTGCGTACAAACAGCTATTGATTTACTTGGAGAGGTTAGCGTTCGATGAGCAGTAACAGCGTACTTTCCAGCGAGCAGGCGCTTGATGATTACTTCAACGCATTACTCGGTGAAGAAGTTGAGGTGACTGATCTCGAACATGAGCTTGACTTGCTCGCTCAGGAACTATCCTCTGCAGAGCCAGAGCCAGAGCCAGAGCCAGAG
>NZ_JAWOVT010000331.1:0-671 GCF_033340055.1 Vibrio sp. 1580 | reverse complement strand
GATCCTGCGGTAGAAGGTATTGAGCTACCTTACGAATACGAAGTGGCGGCGCCAGCAGCCGGCCTGAGCCAAGAGCAGATTCGCCAAGCGCAAATCAATGGCCTTGAGCTTGCTTTCATTTCTGATGCAGAAAAAGCAGAACTGAAAGAAAAAGTTAAAGATCGCGTTTAATCAGCGCAAAATTATAAAAAATGCCAGCATTTGCTGGCATTTTTTGTATTTGGAATCGGCAAGCGATGATCAAATCACGCGAGAGAATTGCTGCTGACGCGCTTTTGCTCGCAGATATTTATCGAAGCTCATACAGATGTTACGAATAAGCAGGCGACCACGCAGTGTTACTCGAATTTCATTGTCATCCACTTCCACCAACTCATCATTGATGAACGTTTGCAGCAATTGCAGGTCTTCTTTGAAGTACTGATCAAATTTCACTCTGAATTCAGATTCGATCGCTTTTTTATCAAGCTTAAAGTTACAAATCAGCTGCTTAATGACTTCTCGACGGAGCAAGTCATCCGAATCGAGTGAGACACCTTTCCACAATGCGTGGCGAAGGTCATTTACTTGAGCGTAGTACTTCTTGAGCTCTTTTTGGTTTTGCGCGTACGCATCACCAATCATTGAAATCGCAGAAACACCAAAGCCCACCAAGTCACACTCACCTTGAG
>NZ_JAWOVT010000330.1:0-672 GCF_033340055.1 Vibrio sp. 1580 | reverse complement strand
TCAGCTTTCAATCAGCCAAACACGAAGTCGAAGAAGTTTATGACGCTAGGCTTGTGCAATCCGCTAAGCTGATGCTGCTGACGCTGTCCATTTCAACCGAAACGGACACTCTCGCCAACCACAAAGAGCTATTCGACCAGTGGATGAAGAACATCGATTCTTTGGCAAAAAGCGACGAAGACAAAGCCACCAAATTTGGTCACCCCTACGAACAGAATCTCGTTTTTCAATTCTACCGTGACAACAAGTTGATCTGGAGTTCCACTCCGAATCTGCGCTCTCTTTCTTCTTCTTTTGATAACAACGGCTACGCCGACATTACCAAAGACGGCGTACAGTGGCGCACTTTCCAACTCTCATTACCACAGACCGAGCATGAGAACGAATACGTTGTCGTTGCTGAAAAGCAGAAGATACGTAAAGAGATCATCCATGTAATCGCACTGTCGACGTCCATCGAACAGTTACTACTATTGCCGACTTTGCTGCTGTTGCTGTTCTGGCTGATAGACAGGTATTTCAGACCGATTAACGATCTACGTACGGCTATCACGCAACGAAACGTGCACCGCTTAGACCGCATTCATGTTACCGACAACACAACCGAGCTTGCTCCGTTGGTGGAAGCACTCAATTCATTGCTTTCTGAACTTGAACAAGCGTGGCAGAGAG
>NZ_JAWOVT010000329.1:0-672 GCF_033340055.1 Vibrio sp. 1580 | reverse complement strand
ATATCAGCCTCTTCATAGCCTTTCATCGCAAGCTTTTGATGGAGCTCATATAAGCCATGATCTCGACGACTAAGTAACTGAATCGCGGCTTCTTTGCTAGATAGCGTCGGTGCTTGTCGCTTTTGGTACATAGTGATCCTAAAGGTAATTTAGCTGTACAGGCTTTTCGTTTGCCTTAAATTTCTTCGATTTTGATTTCGACAAATACAACAGAGCCCTGCAACGCAGGGCTTTGTTTTAGTCTATCAGAAGATTAAAACTCTTCTTCTTGCTCAGGCTTCTCACCGGCAGCAGGTGCTTCTGGTTGAGCTGGAGAAAGTAGCATTTCACGCAGTTTGGTATCGATTGTTTTCGCGATTTCTGGATGCTCACGCAGGTAGTTACAAGCGTTTGCTTTACCTTGACCAATCTTATCGCCATTGTAGCTGTACCAAGCACCCGCTTTTTCTACTAGCTTGTGCTTCACGCCTAAGTCAATCAACTCACCTTCACGGTTAAAGCCTTGGCCATACATGATTTGCGTGTTTGCTTCTTTAAATGGTGCTGCAATCTTGTTCTTAACCACTTTGATACGCGTTTCGTTACCTACAACTTCATCGCCTTCTTTGATTGCGCCAGTACGACGGATATCTAAACGAACAGAAGCGTAAAACTTAAGCGCGTTACCGCCAG
>NZ_JAWOVT010000328.1:0-673 GCF_033340055.1 Vibrio sp. 1580 | reverse complement strand
CTATCAACTTGATGATAAGTTAGTTTTAGGGCGGGTCGAAAGTGTGTATTACAGCGAAATTCCTGAGCTAAGTGACGTCCCTTTCATCGGTAAAATTGATACCAGCGCTGACACCCCCTCCATGCATGCAGAAAATATCCACGTAAGCAGCAGCAATCCCAAATACAAGAATCTTAAAGATGACAAACTGCTGTGGGCAATTGTCGACGATTTAGGTGGCACGCAAGCCAAATGGGAAGCCAACAGTTTTGAACCTTATCAAGTCACCGTCAGTTTCACGATTCAGCATCCTTATACTGGCAAAGAGATCACGGTAACCGACGATCTTGAGCGCATCAGTGCTATCCGCAGTCGCACCAGCAAAAAACCGATTTTGCGTCCAACCGTAAAAATGCCGATGACGATTGCTGGGCATACGGTAGATACCGTGGTGAACCTTACCTCGCGCAAACAGTTCTCTGCGCCAATCTTGATTGGCAAAACTTACCTAGATGATAACGCGTGGGTGTTTGCTGGGTATGACTACCTGCAAGAACAACCCAACGCGAAAATGATTGGTAAGAAAGAGACGGTAGAAATCGAAGGCATTCCCTACAAAACCAGCGTTTCGACAAGCAGCCGTTACACCAACGTTCACGCTCTCGACATCAAAGTGGATAAAAAAGCCAAGCAA
>NZ_JAWOVT010000327.1:0-674 GCF_033340055.1 Vibrio sp. 1580 | reverse complement strand
CCAACTTGTTTGGCACGCCGTTCCATTTTTCCGCTTCATCCATCGCTGGTTTCACTTCAGTTTGTACCGGCCAGATTTCTGCGAGTTCGGCGTTGAGCTCTTTGTAGATGGTTTGATCTTCAGGCAGCTCGTCTTCTTGGAAGATTGCCGCTGCGGCACACTCGTCAACACACAAGCCACAGTCGATACATTCTATTGGGTTGATTACCATGAAGTTTGGACCTTCGTGGAAGGCGTCAGCCGGGCACACCGCGACACAGTCGGTGTATTTACATTGGATACAGTTATCGGTTACGACAAACGCCATGATAATCAGCTCTTAAGTTAGTCAAAATCAAAGAAGGGGGATAATACTCATCCCAAGGCAAAATTCAACATTCACCAAGTTAAATCCGTCGTCCAACCTTGATTTAGTATGACAGACAATTCAATTTCTCGTAAAATGCGCGCCATTGTGAGCTGGGGGCCGTTAGGTTTTTTGGCTAAGACACCTACTATAACGAGACATCGATATGATTCGTATTAATGAAATTAAGCGTCCTCTTGATCATGAGGAAGGCGCGCTATTAGACGCGATCACTAAAAAACTTGGCATTCCTGCTGAGAAAGTTATCTCTTTTAACGTCTTTAGACGCGGCTACGATGCTCGTAAGAAAACCAATATTAATCTTATT
>NZ_JAWOVT010000326.1:0-675 GCF_033340055.1 Vibrio sp. 1580 | reverse complement strand
GATATGAATTAACGTTCCCAGTATGCTTCTTCCAAACTGTCTTCTCGCTCTGGTAAGCCACGAGACAGACGAGGAGAATGTTGCACGAGAACTTCGTAGCTCGCACGGTTCGCATATTTACAAACCTGAGAAAAAGATGAGTAAGTTAAATACTCATTGCTGTGCTTGCTAGAGTTAGGCACATTTTCTTTATGGTATTTATTTGCCGCCATGTCATGAAGAACAGCAGACAACGCAGCATCACCCGCACCGTTTGTGTTCTTAATTTTCTCTGGACCGCCCATGTAAGGAGAAATATGCGAATAAACTCGAATTGGATTCTGACAAGCATCTTTTTTAGCCGGACGGCTGATCTCGTAACGATTAAATTCAGCAATCGAGCCAGGAAGTAATGGCAACGTGGTTTCACGCTTCGCACTGTCTTCAGTGTAACCCGCCATAAACAGACCAACAGGACCTGCGGTACATAACACCATATCAGCCCACTCTAGCGACTTATCAGAAGCGGCTAGCGGATAAGTTTCGCCTGTTAGAGCTTCTGCTTCGTCTTCGTTCATTGCGACAACAGAAACGTGTTCACGAATAAAGTCTTGCCAGTATTTAGGATCGTCTTGAATAACAAACTTTGTACCTAGCGTTAATACAACAGGAACGTCGTTCTTCTTCGCAAACTCA
>NZ_JAWOVT010000325.1:0-676 GCF_033340055.1 Vibrio sp. 1580 | reverse complement strand
GGAGTAATGTGCTCTCAAAGCTTGTAGTTCGTCACTGTCTGTGACGTTACGGCTAGTAGCGAGGACGTTCCACCCGCGTTCAAGATAAAGCTCTGTCAGACTCAAACCAATACCACGATTTGCGCCTGTGATAAAAACACTATGGGCCATTTTTAACTCTCTGGTAAGACTCGTTATCGAACTATTGTGTTAGCTGAGTGCGACAAAATCAACTAACCACCATGCACTAAACAACATGGATATAAATACAGAAATAGCACAGAAGGAACCAAACAAAGCGCCTAGGACCGTAAATGTCGTTTTCTTCATCCTTGGAGTATGAAATTTAATTTTTAATGAAAATCATTATCAATTAAATTAATTTCTATTCAACCTTTGTAGTTGGTAATATTTCACAACGTTGTATGAAAAGAATGTCTCATGTTGCCACTGATATACCACCCTATATACTCAAAACTTGAATTGCCCGAAGGGCACCGTTACCCAATCATGAAGTATCAATATCTCTATGAAGAGGTACGTCGCGATGTGCAAGCTGAGTGGGTGCAGTTTTTTGAACCACAAGCTCTGTCAATTGAAGCGATCAAGCGCGTGCATGATGCGGAGTATGTTGACTTACTGGCACAAGGTAATATGCCCGCCGCTAAAATGCGTCGAATCGGCTTTCCTTGGAGTG
>NZ_JAWOVT010000324.1:0-677 GCF_033340055.1 Vibrio sp. 1580 | reverse complement strand
AGAAGCATCGTATTCAGTTCATCGGCAACGGTTTACGGTGACCCAGAAATAGTGCCGATTACGGAAGATTCACCAACAGGCGCAACCACCAATCCATACGGTCGCAGTAAATATATGGTGGAGCAGTGCTTCAGCGATCTGTTCCATGCTGAAAACGACTGGAGCATCACCTTACTGCGTTACTTCAACCCAGTTGGCGCCCATTCATCGGGCAGCATGGGGGAAGACCCACAAGGTATTCCCAATAACTTGATGCCATTTATCGCCCAAGTCGCTGTTGGCCGCCGAGAAAAACTCGCGGTATTCGGTAGCGACTACCCAACACCTGATGGCACTGGCGTGCGCGATTACATCCATGTGATGGATCTGGCCGATGGCCATATTGCGGCTTTGAAAACGGTGGGTGAGAAATCGGGTTTGCACATTTACAACTTAGGTACAGGTAAAGGCTCGAGCGTACTTGAGATGGTGGATGCGTTCGCGACCGCTTGCGGTAAACCAGTGCCTTACGAGTTATGCCCGCGTCGTCCTGGGGATATTGCTGAATGTTGGGCAAGCACGGAAAAAGCTGAGCGTGAACTAGGTTGGAAAGCAACACGCACGGTGGCTGAAATGACCGCCGATACGTGGAACTGGCAGTCAAAAAATCCCAATGGCTATTCCCCTGCGTAGTTTAC
>NZ_JAWOVT010000323.1:0-677 GCF_033340055.1 Vibrio sp. 1580 | reverse complement strand
TTATGTCAGGTTCGACCGGGGTAATTTACCGTCAGTTCTCGATCACCATCGTTGCTGCGATGACGTTGTCAGTGATGGTCGCGATCATCCTGACACCTGCGCTGTGTGCTACGTTACTGAAAAAAGGTGACGCTGAATTTACGGATAAAAAAGGCTTCTTCGGTTGGTTTAACCGTAAATTTGATTCGATGACCGCAGGTTATGAGGCTGGTGTAGCCAAGTTGCTAAAACGCACTGGGCGCATGTTGTTGGTGTTTGTGGCAATGAGCGCTGGTGCGGGTTGGTTATTTATGAATCTGCCGACGTCTTTCCTACCAGATGAAGACCAAGGTACGGTGTTCTCGATGGCAATCTTGCCGCCGAACTCGACTCAAGAGCAGACAGAAAAAACACTCGATAAAGTGCGTAGCTATTTCTTGGAAGAAGAAAAAGACAACGTGAGATCCGTGTTTACCGTGGCTGGTTTTAGCTTTGCTGGTCAAGGTCAAAACATGGGTATGGCGTTTATTGGCTTGAAAGATTGGTCTGAGCGCGAAGCGCCAGGTTCGGATGCTGCATCTTTGACAGGCCGCGCTATGGGTTACTTCTCAACCATCAAAGAAGCCATGGTATTTGCGTTTGCACCTCCTGCCATCCAAGAGTTGGGTAACGCAACGGGTTTTGATTTCTATCTACAA
>NZ_JAWOVT010000322.1:0-679 GCF_033340055.1 Vibrio sp. 1580 | reverse complement strand
GTTGAGCAATTCTTAGATGCAATGTGGATGGAGCGCGGTCTGTCAGAGAATACGCTGGCTTCGTACCGAAATGACTTAATGAAGCTTCTCACTTGGATGGAGCATCATCGTTACCGGCTCGATTTCATCAGTTTGTCTGGACTTCAAGAATACCAAACGTATCTGGTGGATTTGGATTACAAGCAGACGTCACGTGCTCGTATGCTGTCAGCTATTCGCCGTTTGTTTCAGTATCTACACCGTGAAAAAGTGCGTGCCGATGACCCTAGTGCCTTGTTGGTCAGCCCGAAATTGCCACAACGCTTACCGAAAGACATCAGCGAAGAGCAAGTGGACGCACTTTTGGACGCGCCAGATCCGAATGATCCGGTAGAACTGCGCGATAAAGCCATGCTTGAGTTGTTGTACGCGACTGGGTTGCGTGTGACAGAACTCGTCAGCCTGACGATGGAAAACATCAGTTTACGTCAGGGCGTCGTGCGTGTGACGGGTAAAGGTGGCAAGGAGCGTTTGGTGCCGATGGGGGAAAATGCGGTCGATTGGATTGAAACATTCATCCAGCAAGGTCGCCCTGCATTATTGGGAGAAACGTCTTCCGATGTGGTATTCCCAAGTAAACGAGCACGCCAAATGACTCGTCAGACGTTTTGGCATCGTATCAAATACTATGCGGTCATTG
>NZ_JAWOVT010000321.1:0-679 GCF_033340055.1 Vibrio sp. 1580 | reverse complement strand
CTGCCAGCTTATCACTCTTACCCCGATTGATTTGTGCAATATAGGTAGGCATCAGCGTAAAGTCTTGATCATAAGCAAAGCCAACGTAGTCGAACTTGCGTTGCGCAATCAGTGCGTAGCTGTCGATCGTCGGCCCAATACCAAACTTACCTTTGGCGATGTAATCCGCCACTCCAAAACTGCGAGAAGAGATCGTCGCGAGGTTCGCTCCCACATTGAGTAAAATCCGCCAGCCCTCTTGCCAACCATATTGACTAAGCACACTCTCGACCATCAATTGCGTGGTTCCAGAGCGGCTTGGCGTGCTCATGGTGACGTGACCAAAGTACAGCGGATTGGTCAGATCTTGAAAACGCTTCGGTTCTGGTAAATGGTTCGCGGCCAAATAATCTTTGTTCCAAACAATCCCGGCGCCGGAGTATCCAAACGCCACGACTTGATCGTTATTAGGTAATAGATAAGGCGACAACCATTTCGGCACTTGCACACGCGACGACATATCAGCCAAACGATGTTCATTCGACAGCTCTTGCATCAGAAACGGCGACGAGCTCAACACCAAGTCGATATCCTTCATGTAGCTTTTGCTGAGCAATTGCAGGCTTGATTGAGTGCGTCGGTGAACCACTCGGACTTCAGCATCAGGATAGTGCTGCGTAAAGTCATCCACCAAAGCAGT
>NZ_JAWOVT010000320.1:0-679 GCF_033340055.1 Vibrio sp. 1580 | reverse complement strand
TACGCGTTATGAGCCGTGGCCAGCAACTTATCCGTCTTGACTTTGAAGATAAGTTTGAGAATACCGACGCGACCCCGGTTCTGTCTCGTATGGATGCAGCGCTACCAAACGTGAAAGCGGTGATCATGTCTGACTACGCAAAAGGCTCTCTAGAGCACGTTCAAGCGTACATTCAGAAAGCGCGAGCAGCGAATATTCCTGTTTTCATTGATCCTAAAGGTGCGGACTTTGAACGTTACCGCGGTGCAACTCTACTGACACCAAACATGAAAGAGTTTGAAGATGTGGTCGGTAAAGTGAAATCGGATCAAGAGCTGGTAGAGAAAGCACTGGCACTTGTTGAAGAGTTTGATTTTGAAGCGCTATTGGTAACACGTAGTGAGCACGGTATGACGTTGATTCGTCGCGGCCAAGAGCCATTCCATCTACCAACGCAAGCGAAAGAAGTCTACGACGTAACAGGTGCTGGCGACACGGTGATTTCTGTACTTGCAGCGTCGGTTGCGGCAGGTAAGTCCTTCGAAGAAGCGTGTGCACTTGCTAACGCAGCTGCTGGCGTTGTCGTGGGTAAACTGGGTACGTCGACGCTGTCTGAAATTGAATTGGCAGAAGCGGTTCATGGCAGTCAAGATACCGACTTTGGTGTCATCTCAGAAAAAGCACTGATTGAAGCGGTGAA
>NZ_JAWOVT010000319.1:0-680 GCF_033340055.1 Vibrio sp. 1580 | reverse complement strand
CAGCCAGAGAACAAAAAGAAGATTACGAAGAAACAGCAAGTCGCCACGAACATACTGTTCCGCATATCTTTACCTTTGGTGGCACCAACAAAAATGCCATCGAATAAGAAACACCACATGGATGTCAACGGCATCACCACCAGCCAAGGTAGATAGATCGCTGCTTGCTGCTGCACAATCGCAATAGAAGTGATCATGGCGATCAAATTCGATCCCGCTAAGCCAAATACCGCAGTAAGCCCTAAGCAGATGATCAGACTCCAAAAGAATGTCCCGATCAGAGAATCACTAAGCTGAGCTCGGTCTTTCGCGCCAATCGCTTTCCCCACCATCGCTTCCATCGCGTAGGCAAAACCATCCATGCCGTAGGAAATCATCATCAAGAAGCTCATCAACACAGCGTTTGCCGCGACAACATCATCACCAAAGCTCGCGCCCTGAAACGTCATAAAGCTAAACGCAGCTTGCAAACATAATGAACGAAGAAAGATATCGCGATTGAGTTTCACAAATCGCCCTAGCCCATGCTGAGTGTCAGCAAGTAATTGCTTGGGTGACGGCAACTGACGTGCTTGCCATGTCTTCCACACGCAGACCAAACCAAACGCCATGCCTAAGTAATCAGCAATCACGGATGCAAGCGCAGCACCTTCAACTTTCCAACCTAAGCCCATCACAAA
>NZ_JAWOVT010000318.1:0-680 GCF_033340055.1 Vibrio sp. 1580 | reverse complement strand
CACTAACTCTAACAACGTTTGTCCTGAACCAATAACCCCCTTTTCAGTGAACACTTGCATGTTCACTACGCGGCCTGAGATTGGCGCATTGATTGAAGTTCTAGCCACCACATCTTGAGCAGATCGATACTCTTCACGAATAGCAACGACTTCTTTTTTGGTATTCCGCAACTCTTCGACGATTTCATTCAATCTTTCGAGCTTTAACTCTTCTATCTTGGCTTGGTTCTCGTCTAACCTTTTCCCAACGGTTAAAGATTGCCGATCAAGCTGACTTAGAGTACTGCGAACCTCTGCGGCAAGCCGTTTGAGTTGCAACAAAGTGGATTTGCCAGAAAACCCCTTCTGGACCAAAGCTTGGTTACTTGCAATTTCTTCTTCAATAAAGTTGAGGCGTTCTCTTTCGATGACTTTGGTTTGCTTAAGATTTTCGAGCTCTAAGCTCGCACCAGAAATACTTTGTTCAATAATACTAAGCTTGCTCTCAAAAAAACGCTTTCTGGCAGTAAAGATCTTGTTTTGCACTAACTGTGCTTCTTTTACGATGTTTACACGAGGAATCGCTTCTAGATCACCAGACCACGAGATATCCGCTAATTCATCCAATTCGGCACTCAGCCGGTTTTCCTTCGCTAGCGTGTGAATGTACTGACCACTAACTGCATCTAACTTGGCCATTG
>NZ_JAWOVT010000317.1:0-681 GCF_033340055.1 Vibrio sp. 1580 | reverse complement strand
CGTGGCAAACCGACACACATCGTTGGTTAACTGGCCGAGAACATCACCGAGTCTTTCAGGCGATTGAGTTTCTTGCAGAACAACAAAAGCTGTACGAAGTGCGTCTTCTGCATATTCCCGGTAAAAGTGACTTAGATACGGAAATCGAATCGGTAGGGCGGTATCTTAATGCGCTACCAAGCTCGGTACACGTTCGCCTCAATGCTTTTCAACATCATGGCGTGGTAGGAGAGGCACGCAGCTGGGACAAGTGTTCAAAAGAAGAGATAGAGCAACTAAAGGAACAGCTTGGAAAGTTTGTTGATCGTCCTATCGCTGTTCCTTCTGTATTCGTTTAGAGCTGCCTCTTATCTTTACACACCTCAGCCTTCGAGCTCTATACAAGCATCAAGCAACTGTTGTTGCAGCCATCTCAGAGCAGGATCATTGAGACTCGCTTTGTTCCACACCAAGCTGTAAGCCACTTGCCCGTAATCAAACGGTAAAGAGCGCTGCACTAAACCTTTCGCTTGATGTGCGACTCCCGCCCAAAGTTTTGAACACGTAAATAGATAATCGGAATGATGGCACATGACGGCTGCCGAACCGAAATCTGCAACACGCATCGCCATATTACGCTTTGAATGCTGCTGAGTGAGGTTTTGTTCGAAGTAAGGCTGAGAAAGGTCTTTATCGTGAATT
>NZ_JAWOVT010000316.1:0-681 GCF_033340055.1 Vibrio sp. 1580 | reverse complement strand
TAGAGAGTTACCAGCTGCGTCAATGCGGCCTGTTCAACCGGATTGCGGAAAAGAACTCCCAATTGGGCAAAGTACAAGACCCTTTCCATGACCTGGATTACCAGACCACTTTGCTCAACACGCTCAATGGTTGTTTGACTGAATACCCCTTGAGCGAAGACGAACGCACGACATTAACTCGCCTGTACGAACAAAAATGGCAGCATCTTCCCGTTCATCTTGATAACGTTCTCCTCACAAGCGAAACCATGCGCAAGCAACTCACCGCTTCAAGTTGGTTATCAGCCAAAAGCCGCAATCAAACTGCTCATGTCAGTAAAACCTTTCATGCGTTAAATGCCATGTATGAGACGCCTAAAGGGGTCATTTCGCGCTTACCCTCTTTCTCCTTCGTGCAATATCAAGAGGAAATGGAAAAGTCTCGCTTGATGGGTAAGGTTTACTTCACCTTGAACAGCACTTCTGAGTGGCTTGATGTCACCACAAAATTGCTAGAAGAAAATCAGGAGCGCATTGTGTGTGGAAAGAATCGAGACACCACACAATTTCGCTATTTGAAAAATGTTTTCCAGTCAATTTATGTTGAAGAAGTACAGCCATACCTCGCCTTTGTCGACAGCACATATCAGCAGTTGAATGATGGTGCGATACTCATTGAGCAGAGAATGGAACTTCATGGGG
>NZ_JAWOVT010000315.1:0-682 GCF_033340055.1 Vibrio sp. 1580 | reverse complement strand
CTTCTACTTCCTCAAACCGGACGGCACGTTGATCACCAAAGTGCCACACACGCTAACGCCTGCGCCGATTGTTGAAGCAATTTCAAAACTCACCACTAAGGAAGGCTCGAATGAAGGCTAATCAACTGTTTAAAACATTGGCTTTGGGTGCATTACTGCTCAGCCCTTTAGCTCAGGCTAAGCTCGATGTCATGGCGCACGAACCGTATGCGCGTGCTATGGCTCCGGGTGCAACCACCAGCGCCGTCTTCGTAACCTTTGCCAACCGCAGCCAAGACGACATCAATATCGTTGCCGCAGAAACGCCAGCAGCGGGCAAAGTCGAATTGCACGATGTCATTAAAGACGGCGATGTGATGAAAATGCGCCAAATCGACCGCATCACGCTAGGCGCAAAAGAGACCACCGAGCTAAAACCAGGCAGCCTACACATCATGCTGTTTGATTTGAAAACGCCGCTCAATGAAGGGGATGAAATCGAAGTAACCGTGACTTACGATAACGGCCAAAAGCAGAGCTTTAACGCGCCAGTGAAAAAAGTGATGGCAGGGATGAAACATACAGCCCACTAAAATCGAATTAGGCTCCTCATTAGGAGCCTTTGTTTTATTCGCTCTCTCGCGGCGCAATGGCGATTTTATTTAAAAATGTAAATCTGTGCTTTATGCCCCATACAACACAC
>NZ_JAWOVT010000314.1:0-682 GCF_033340055.1 Vibrio sp. 1580 | reverse complement strand
TGGCCCCATGCGATCCAATACGGTTAACACACCAGCCGAAAGCTTGAACAGATCGGCAGGGGTTTCTACCATTTCACGATCGACCAATTGCTCGATAACTTTGTCACCTAAACCATCAACATCCAACGCTTTACGTGAGACGAAGTGCTTGAGCGCTTGCTTACGTTGAGCTTGACAGACCAAACCGCCAGTACATCGAGTCACCGCCTCCCCTTCGATACGCTCTACGTGCGAACCACAAACAGGACACTGAGTTGGGAAAATAATATCTCGCGCCGTTTCTGGTCGACGCTCTTTGATGACAGAAACCACTTGAGGAATCACATCGCCAGCACGACGAATCACGACCTGATCACCAATCTTTACTTGAAGGCGCTCAATTTCATCCGCATTATGCAGCGTTGCGTTACTCACCGTCACGCCACCAACAAACACGGGCTCTAACTTAGCAACAGGAGTGATCGCTCCCGTTCGGCCAACTTGGAACTCAACTTCATTCAATGTGGTGATTTCTTCTTGAGCCGGGAATTTGTATGCGATCGCCCAACGTGGAGCGCGAGCAACAAAACCCAGGCGCTCTTGAACGGCAATATCATCAATTTTGATCACGACTCCGTCAATTTCGTAAGGTAATGCATCACGACGCTGTAGAATGTCTTGATAATAAGTTTTTACGTCTGCC
>NZ_JAWOVT010000313.1:0-683 GCF_033340055.1 Vibrio sp. 1580 | reverse complement strand
AACAAGGCGAAACACCTGTTCTTGCTACCGTAAAGAAAGCCGAAGCAGCACTGATTGAAACGGAAAAAACCAAATCATACCTAACCATCGAAGGGACTGCTGAGTACGGTCTGGCGGTACAAAAACTACTCTTCGGTGCAGACGCTGAAATCGTAGCGGAAAAACGCGCGAAAACAGCTCAAGCGCGTGGGGGTACAGGTGCATTACGCGTGGCGGGTGAATTCATCAAACGCCAACTTGGTAACGTAAAAATCTGGATCAGCAACCCAACTTGGGCAAACCACAACGGCGTGTTTACCGCTGCAGGTCTAGAAACGGCTCAATACACTTACTACAACGCAGAAACTAAAGACAAAGACTTCGATGCAATGCTAAACGATCTTCAAGCGGCATCTGAAGGTGACATCGTTCTTCTACACGGCTGCTGCCACAACCCAACTGGCATCGATCCAACTGCTGAAGAATGGGAAACACTAGCGAAGCTGATTGCTGAGAAGAAACTGCTTCCTCTGTTCGACTTTGCATACCAAGGCTTTGCCAAGGGTGTAGAAGAAGACGCAGCTGGCCTACGTACTTTCGCGAAATACAACAAAGAAATTCTCGTTGCGAGCTCGTTCTCGAAAAACTTCGGCCTATACAATGAACGTGTAGGCGCATTCACGCTTGTTGCTGAATCTGCAGAA
>NZ_JAWOVT010000312.1:0-683 GCF_033340055.1 Vibrio sp. 1580 | reverse complement strand
CGATTTGTAAACGCTCGTCGTATTCTGGACGGCGCTTTTTGCGCTCTTCTTCATTAGGGAATAGGAACTCTAGACGCTCTTCCAAACCTTCACGCGACTTCATGACCAAGAATTCAGTTTCTTCCATCCCTTCTGTTGGGAAGGCTGGCAAGAAGTATTCACCCAAACGAACGGTCACGTTACAACGCTTGGCGATCTCGACACTGTTTTCTAGCGCTTCTGGAATATCAGCAAACAGCTCACACATTTCCTCTTCAGTGCGAAGGTACTGCTGCGGGCTGTAATTTTTTGGTCGGCGTGGGTCTTCTAGTGTGTAACCATCATGAATCGCAACACGAATCTCATGCGCATCGAAAAGGTCTGCACTTAGGAAAACCACTTCGTTTGTCGCGACCACGGGCAAGTCATGTTGCTCAGCGAGATCGATGGCAAAGTGCAAGTACGTCTCTTCATCCGGACGGCCTGTACGAATCAATTCTAGATAGAAACGGTCCGGGAAATGCTGTTTGTAAAACTCTACACAGCTTTCAACCAGTTTACGGTTACCTTTAAGCAGCGCTTTGCCGATATCGCCATTTTTAGCACCAGATAGAACGATTAAGCCTTCTGACATCTCGGCCAGCCACGCCCTATCAATCACAGGTTGGTGCTGAACGTGGCCACGTAAATATGCTTTGGAAATC
>NZ_JAWOVT010000311.1:0-685 GCF_033340055.1 Vibrio sp. 1580 | reverse complement strand
GCTATGGAAGCACAAGAAGGTCGCCCTTTGAAGAAGAAAGAGGAAGACAACTTAAAAGATGACATCGTGATGGACTTGCTGCCTCGTGCCTTTAGCCGCAGCAGCCACACTCACGTGTTGATTATGCCAAAAGAAGGCTTCATCCTTGTCGATGCAAGCAGCTACAAAAAAGCAGAAGACGTATTAGCGCTACTGCGTAAAACCATGGGTAGCTTACCTGTTGTTCCTGCGATTCCAGAAGTAGCAATTGAAACCACGCTAACTGAATGGGTTAAAACAGGTAACACACCGCAAGGCATCACCATGATGGACGAAGCTGAGTTAAAATCGGTGCTTGAAGAAGGTGGCGTGATTCGCTGTAAGAAGCAAGAGCTGACCACAGATGAAATCCGCAATCACATCGCAGCTGACAAAGTCGTGACGAAACTTGCACTTAACTGGCAAGACCGAATCGAGTTCATCATGGCTGAAGATTCCGGCATCAAACGTCTAAAATTCTCAGATGAGTTGAAAGATCAAAACGACGATATCCCACGTGAAGATCAAGCGGCTCGCTTTGATGCTGACTTCTCACTAATGTGCGGTGAATTCAGCGCTTTCCTACCAAATCTATATGAAGCGCTAGGCGGCCTGCCTAACCCTAACGCATAAGATAACCCTACTTTTTAATAAATACGCCCTCACT
>NZ_JAWOVT010000310.1:0-687 GCF_033340055.1 Vibrio sp. 1580 | reverse complement strand
CAACACGGTCAATATTAAAGACCTATCCACTCAAGTTGCTGATTCTGCAAACCGCACTAACGAAGCCATGCAATCTCAACACGACAATGTACGCAAGCAGGATGAAATCCTAAATCGCTTTACGGTTTAGGTCTTTCATCAACAAAAACAGCGAGCCTAGCTCGCTGTTTTTGTATCTATAGTTTTACATGGATATATCGGTCACTTGAACGACGATAATAATGGTCATCCACTTTTAAATACGTAAAGTTACCAATTTGAATGTAAGTGCTATTACGAGGAATGCGGTCGTAATAGTAGTATTGGTGCCTTGGCGGCCTTGGGTTCACCACAATCACATCATGATGTCGGTGTTTATGCTTGTGCTTACGTTTATGGTGGTGATGGTCATGATGATGCTCGTGTTTATGACCGTGCCTGTGTTTTGGATCTGCCATCGCTTCCGCACTGAACACACCCAAAGACAGCATAACGCCAACCATGGCAACAGATAATTGCTTTGACACAACGATTCCCCTTATCGATATAACTATCACTATATTAGTCAGCATCTGCTTACCACATGTCAGTTGTTCGCTAAGGAGTATCACCTCTCGGTCAGAGCTTATGAACAATTATCAGCACGACGTCAAAGCCGTCATCTCTCGTAAAACTTATGTCATTGCCATTAAAAAAGCCGCTCGTTTT
>NZ_JAWOVT010000309.1:0-688 GCF_033340055.1 Vibrio sp. 1580 | reverse complement strand
GACCAACCGAGTTTGTTCCGTAATACGTGATAGTAGCTGTAATCTTTCGGATGGATGAGTTTGAGTACATTTGGGCTTTGATAAATGTGGATCTCATCGCCGGGAGAAACTGGCAGCGACACTTGTCCATCACAACTTACTTCTTGTGTACCGCGATTTACTGGTGACACAATCAGTTTGATTCTACGTTTGCCATCAACCACCAACGGACGGCTAGATAAGGTATGAGGGAACATAGGCACCAGTGAAATGGCATTCAGGCTTGGTGACAGAATAGGGCCACCACCAGAAAGTGAGTATGCTGTCGAGCCTGTTGGTGTGGAGACAATCAACCCATCGGCGCGTAAAGAGAAGGCAAAGCTTTCATCAATGTACACCTCAAACTCAATCATATGTGCGATTTGCCCAGGATGGAGCACGGCTTCGTTTAAAGCGGCGTTATGACTTTTTATTTGACCATGACGATGCACTTCTGCCTCAAGTAAGAAACGCTCTTCTTCAATGTACTCTCCTGCAAGTACGGCTTTGAGTGCCGCTTGGAAATCGTCTGGGTTTAAATCAGTTAAAAAGCCTAGATTGCCACGGTTTACGCCAATCACAGGCACGTCAAAACGCGATAAAATTCTCGCTGCGCCCAGCATGTTGCCATCACCGCCGACAACTATCGCAAGATCTGCGTTTTTGCCCA
>NZ_JAWOVT010000308.1:0-688 GCF_033340055.1 Vibrio sp. 1580 | reverse complement strand
CAAAGATGTCTTCTAGTGTCACAAGGCCAAGCACGGTGCCGTATTCGTCGACCACAAGTGCCAGTTGTAGGCGGTGCGTCATCATTTGATCGAATACTTTTGGTAGCGCTGTATTGTTCAGAACCACTTGGATTGGACGCATGACCGCACCGAGTTGTTTCTGACCACTGCCTGATTGCTGCATCTTAAACAGTTCTAGACGATGCACAAAGCCGATGATGTTGTCTTTCTGCTCGCTGTATACCAGCGGACGTGAGAACGGTGTGTCTTTGTGTTTGTCCAGAAACTCATTAATGGTCATCGTTGCGTCAACGCGGAAGACAACAGGGCGAGGGGTCATAACTTGTGTGACAGGCACATCTTGAATCCCTAGCAGGTTGCTTAAGATTTTAGATTCGCCTTCTGCAAATTCACCACTTTCGCGTGCCAAAATCGCCATCGCAGAAAGTTCATCACGCATTTTTGGTGCTTCGTGGTTACGAGCCAAACGCTTGGTGATTTGCTCTGAAAACCATACAAATGGCGTTAGCGCCCACACCATCCAACGTAGCGATACCGCCGCTGCTGGTGCAAGCTGACGCCAGTACGTTGCACCGATGGTCTTCGGTACGATTTCAGAGAGAACCAAGATCGCCAGTGTGAGCACAGCAGAGAGGATGCCAAGTGCTTCGCTGCCGAATACGACGGC
>NZ_JAWOVT010000307.1:0-689 GCF_033340055.1 Vibrio sp. 1580 | reverse complement strand
TGGCCCAACAGGGAAGCCGAAATCCAACAGCGCACCATCTAACTTCTCAATCGGCTCATTTGCCAGCAAGATATGCGCAGCTTCATTCATGTAAGGCGCAAGAATGCGGTTTACGTAAAAGCCAGCTTTGTCCTTCACAACGATTGGGGTTTTACCCTGCTTCTTAGCCAATGCGACAACTGTCGAAATGGTTTCATCAGACGTTGTTTCATGCGGAATCACTTCCACCAGCGGCATTTTTTCTACTGGGCTAAAGTAATGTAAACCGACGATGTTTTCTGGTCGCTCTGCCTTTTCTGCAATCTTGTGGATTGGTAACGAAGACGTGTTCGTAGCAAAAATAGTTTCAGATTTTGCGTTTGCTTCAATGTCCGCAACCATCTGTTGTTTTAGATCCAAGTCTTCGAAAACCGCTTCGATCACAACATCAATGTGGTTGTAACTTGTAAAGTCTACGCCACCTGACAGTTGCAACATCTTCGCCTGTAAATCGGCTTTCGACAGGATGCGACGTTTACGCTGCTTCTCAAACAACTTGTAGTTGTAGTTAAGCGCATTCAACACACCGTCATTGCTCACATCTTTGATTCGAACAGGCACTTTTGCTTTTGCAACCGTTACATGACTGATCCCAGCGCCCATTAAGCCGCCACCAAGAACACCCACTTTTTTCACCGCTGTTGGCTGTG
>NZ_JAWOVT010000306.1:0-690 GCF_033340055.1 Vibrio sp. 1580 | reverse complement strand
AAGCACTGCGCTTAATAAAGGGCAACCGTAAATGATGGCCGAACACATTGATCAATGCGCCCGCTACAATTAACGCGCCGCCAATGTATGTCCATAGTGATGGAAGTTCGCCAAAGAACACAATGCCTAACAGTACCGAAAAGACTATCTGCACGTAAGAGTAGGCTGATGCTTTACCTGCTTGTTGAGTTTGCATCGCCTTAGTCAGCCCAAGTTGACCAATTTGAGTGAACACGCCGACCAATACCAACATACACGTCAGGTAAAGATCTGGCATGACAAAGTTATCTCCCATAAACAGGATGGACGTTGGTAGCGCCACAAGTGGGAAGTAGAAAATGATCACCGAGCTGTCTTCGGTTTGGCTGAGCTTTCTTACAATGACATAAGCAATAGAGCTACCAAAAGCACCTAAAATAGCAATCATCACACTGAACATTGGAAGTGTTTGTGCAGATTCTACGCCGGTTTCTGGCCGAACCATGACGTAGACGCCGAGCAAACATAGCGCAATACAAAT
The DNA here is from genome assembly GCF_033340055.1 of Vibrio sp. 1580. NCBI lineage: Bacteria > Pseudomonadati > Pseudomonadota > Gammaproteobacteria > Vibrionales > Vibrionaceae > Vibrio > Vibrio sp. 1580. The sequence continues at coordinate 170 of NZ_JAWOVT010000306.1, read as the reverse complement.
GAAGGTTGTGGGCTGAATTCGCTCTTTCAAAAAAATGACAGCGAGCAGCGCCGTAACTCCCGGATGAATGTATTGGAAGATGGTTGCTTCTGCCACAGGTAACGTGGTCACCGCATAGTAAACACACATCAGCGCGAAGGTGCCCACCGCGCCACGCGCTAAGAGTAGTG
>NZ_JAWOVT010000305.1:0-690 GCF_033340055.1 Vibrio sp. 1580 | reverse complement strand
GACGTGCTGCGGCGAAAGAGTGTGCCAACATTTATGCTCCACTGGCTAACCGCCTAGGTATCGGTCAGCTTAAGTGGGAAATCGAAGACTACGCTTTCCGTTATCAACAACCGGACACTTACAAGCAAATTGCAAAGCAGCTTGCTGAGCGTCGTATTGTCCGTGAGCAATACATCAAAGATTTTGTCGAAGACTTATCTCAAGAGATGAAAGCTTGTGGCATTAATGCCGAAGTCAGTGGTCGTCCTAAACACATCTACAGCATTTGGCGAAAAATGCAGAAGAAGAGTTTGGCGTTTGATGAATTGTTTGATGTGCGTGCAGTACGTATCATCGCCGACAAACTGCAAGATTGTTACGCTGCGTTAGGTGTGGTTCATACCAAATACAAGCACTTACCGAGTGAGTTCGACGACTACGTTGCAAACCCAAAACCAAACGGTTACCAATCGATTCACACCGTGATTCTTGGCCCTGAAGGCAAAACCATCGAGATTCAAATTCGTACCAAGCAAATGCACGAAGAATCTGAACTGGGCGTTGCCGCGCACTGGAAATACAAAGAAGGTGCGAGCAGTCGCAGTGGTTACGATGAGAAAATTACCTGGCTGCGTAAACTATTGGATTGGCAAGAAGAAATGTCCGATTCTGGTGAGATGTTGGATGAGCTCCGAAGCCAAGTCTTCGATG
>NZ_JAWOVT010000304.1:0-692 GCF_033340055.1 Vibrio sp. 1580 | reverse complement strand
CTTCTCATGAAGAAGGTGTCGATCGTCACTGGAACATCTTGACCAAAGAGTTCATCGGTAACGACAAAGGTGAAGTTACAGGTCTTCGTCTTGCAGATATCGTTTGGGAAGATGCGAAACCAGGCGAGCGCCCAAACTTTGAAGAAGTAGAAGGCAGCGAGCGCGTGATCCCATGTGACATGGCTTTCCTTGCGATGGGCTTCCTGCACCCAGAACCAACTGGCGTGCTTGCTCAACTGGATATCGCACTCGATGATCGCGGCAACGTTGCAACGCAAGGTTTCGCGACGAATCAAGAAGGCGTATTCGCCGCAGGTGATATGCGTACAGGCCAATCTTTGGTGGTTCGTTGTATCAACGAAGGTCGCGAATGTGCTCGTGCTATTGATGAATACCTGATGGGTGGCACTAACCTTGAAGCAAAAGCAAATTCGCTAATGCTTTCAGCATAAAGGGGGCATTCACGCTTCCTTCTTTCAAAGTCATCACTTAGCCATCAGCGATATCGATGGCTAAAGACCAAGAAAGAAAACAATTCCTTCCAATCTTTATCTTTTGACCAGCATTTTATGCTGGTCTTTTTTATTCCTCCCAGCATCAAATGTTACTTTTTTGTAACAATCAATTTTCTATCTCATTGAAATTATTATACTATTTTAGGTAATTAAACGGTAAATCGCATATTCACGTGA
>NZ_JAWOVT010000303.1:0-694 GCF_033340055.1 Vibrio sp. 1580 | reverse complement strand
CTTTTCTTGTTGTGTTACCAAAACAAATTATTTTAATTTGTCAACCACATCCACTTGGTCACGAATTACAAGAGTCGAGTCTTGGTAACTGTTCGAACCTTGCTTGCTGTCCATCGCCATTGAGCGCATCAACACAGGCTGTACATGCATTTGGTTATAGTTAATTTGCCAGATGCCGCCGAGTTTTTTATCAAAGCCAGATGCAAGCGATGCCGCTTTTTCTCTCGCATCTTTGATCGCAGCCATGCGTGCTTTTTGTTGGTATTCCGCTTGATTGCTCACTTTCAATTGGATGTTGTCGACCTGATTAATGCCAGCTTTCAACGCCATATCCAAATACTGGTTAAGATCGGCTAAATCTGTCACTGTTACATTGCTGCTGCGTGATGATCTGTATCCAACCAACTCCGCTTTGCCCGATTTAGGGTAGTGATACTGAGGCGCAAGATACAGGTTTGAGCTGGTGATATTGTCCTTTGATAAACCAGCATCAGACAGATATTGGAGAAAATCTTCGACTGTTTTATCGACGGATTGTTTTGCTTGTTCCGCTGTCATGGTGGTATCCACCACTTTTACAGAAAAGGTCGCCATGTCTGGTGTTGCGACCACCTCACCGTAGCCCGTTGTTGTTACGTGAGCAAATTCCGGCACATCAGCCAAGACTGAAACACTGCTAAGACTAAGAGCTGAA
>NZ_JAWOVT010000302.1:0-694 GCF_033340055.1 Vibrio sp. 1580 | reverse complement strand
AAAATCCGTCTGATTGATTTACTTTCTGACACGGGTTTGAGTCACATCGAAGCCGGCTCATTTGTCTCACCCAAATGGGTTCCGCAAATGGCAGATTCCAAAGAAGTCATGCAAAATATCACGCGAAGAGCCTCGGTGACTTACTCGGCACTCACCCCTAACCTCCAAGGGTTAGAGCAAGCCTTAGATGCTGGCGCCAATCAGGTCGCCATTTTCACTTCGGCTTCAGAAGGTTTTTGCCAGCATAATATAAACTGTTCAATTGCAGAGAGCTTGAAACGCTTCGAGCCATTAATGGTTCAGGACGATAAATACCATGTTCCAGTTCGTGGATACCTGTCGTGCGTCGTCGATTGCCCTTACGATGGGGCGACATCTCCAACACAAGTAGCCAACATATCGCAAGCGTTGATCGAGTTGGGATGCTACGAGGTGTCCTTGGGCGACACGATCGGAACCGGTACGCCTAATCGTGTAAAAGAAATGCTGGAATCGGTGTTAGCGAGCATTCCAAACCAACGTTTAGCCGTACACTTTCATGATACATGGGGGCAAGCGCTGGCAAATATCTACCAAGCCTTAAGCATGGGCATCAACACGGTAGACAGCAGTGTCGCAGGATTGGGAGGGTGTCCATACGCGCATGGTGCATCTGGCAATGTTGCTACAGAAGACGTGTTGTATTTATGCCAAG
>NZ_JAWOVT010000301.1:0-695 GCF_033340055.1 Vibrio sp. 1580 | reverse complement strand
GATCAGATCGCTCACGGTGTGCCAGACAATGTCTTGCTTCGCGAGATTAAGTACTTTTGAGTCAACAGTTTCGACAGAAAGTGCTTTCGCTTCGACCATAAATGGCGCGTTGCGCAGTGCAGAGTCAAAGCTGTTGTATTTCACGTTAACTAAGGTACGCGCTTTCGGAATTGGCGTCAGGTTTAGCTTCGCTTCCGTAATAAAGGCCAATGAGCCTTCTGCTCCACACAGCACTCGTGTGATATCGAAACGGTCATCCTCTTCATTTAACGCGTTCTTTAAGTCGTAGCCCGTTAGGAAGCGGTTGAGAGGAGGAAATTTATCCACGATCTGCTGGCGTTTATCTCGACAAACTGATTCCGTCACTTGTAACGCCGTAGCGGCAAACTCGCCTTCTTTTGGATAACCATGAGACAAATCAGACTCTAAAATCGAGCCGTCAGCAAACACCGCTTGCAACGACAGTACATGATCAGACGTTTTCCCGTATTTAAGAGAGCCTTGACCAGAGGCGTCGGTATTCACCATCCCGCCAATCGTTGCGCGGTTGCTGGTCGACAAATCTGGAGAGAAAAAGTAGCCGTAAGGACGAACCGCATCGTTCAACTGATCTTTCACAACACCAGTTTGAACGCGAACCCACCCTTCATCTTCATTCACTTCCAATACTTTGTTCATGTGGCGAGACATATCCA